>CAZNJJ010000028.1:0-21340 GCA_964573335.1 uncultured Oscillospiraceae bacterium
TTTCGATATTCCGTCCGCGTAGCCACCCGCCGCGCTCTCGCCGTATCGAAAGGTCTTTTTTTCGCGCAAATTCCCCGCCGAATCCGCTCCCTCTCGCCTTTCGATATTCCGTCCGCGCAGCCACCCGCCGCGCTCTCGCCGTATCGAAAGGTCTTTTCTATTCACTCAAATCCCCCTCCAAACCCGCTTTCTCCCACCTTTCGATATTCCGTCCGCGTAGCCACCCGCCGCGCTCTCGCCGTATCGAAAGGTCCTTTTTTCGCGCAAATCCCCCGCCGAATCCGCTTTCTCCCGAAAACGCCTTATCTCTTCGGCAGTCCCGCCTCGGCTCGCCACTTTTCCTGCTCGTCTGCCGCTGTCAAGGCGATTTTACCACCCTTAGGCGGGGGCGGGTTGCCCACCGCCGCCTTTCCGAACAGATACGGGCAGCTTTCCTTGGCTGTCTCTATCTGCTCGTCTGCTCCGTTGAGAATACCGTTTTCCAGCTTTATCTCACCCTCGTCTATCAGCGCCCTTGCCGCCTTGATGTTTTTCGCGCCCGCTTTCTGCAGTGCCATGTCTATCATCAGGTCACGCCGAGTTTCTTCTATCTGCATCGCAAACTCCTGCGCGTCAGCCGCTCTCGCCGCTTTTTCGGCTTCCAGCAGCGCGGCGCTGTTCGCCATCTCTCTTTCGTCGTAGAGCTTTATCCCGCCGCATCTCTCGCAAAACTGCTCATAGGTCAGTGCCTTATCCTCAAAAACGCCTTTAAATCTCTGCATCTTTTTCTCTCCCGTCTGTCTGTCTTTCTATTCTGCCGCGCTCTGTCTGCCAGTTTTCTGTCAGCGGATGCGCCTTTGTCATAGTCTCGTCCGAAATCACTCCCGCAGGGGTCTTTGCCATCATCTCCACCGTTTCCAGCGCGTCTCTCGGCTTGTTTCTTATCCAAACCTGCTCTATTTCGTTTTCGGGCAGCTTCAGGCTTCTCATCACCGCTCTGCAAAGTCGGTCAACCGCGGGTCTGAACTCCGTCTCCGCCATTCCCGCTTTCAGCTCCAACAGCGAATAGAGAAAATCTATATACACCCCGCTCGCCTGCCCGATAGCCTTGGGAAAAGGGTCAACCGCCATCGCGCTGATATAGAGCTGCCGCATGAGAATATCCAAAAATCTCCCCCTCGCCTCATAGGGAATTTCGCTTCTCAGTGTGTCAACGCCGCCGTCCCCCTCAACGCTTATCAGCTTTCGGGTCTTTATCTTTCTCAGCAGGTCTATCTCTCTCGGAATTTCCTTTCCGTCCTTGTCGTATTCGGTGTCCGAAAATTCCCCCGCGTAGTTTTTTATCACCCAGATTATTTCCTGCATATCGTCAATATCGTTTGCGAATCCCGAAATCAGCTTGTCGATAGCATCTATTATCGAGCGATACATCTCCAAATCTCCGCTTCTGTCGCCGTTATTATAAAAAGGAATAAACGGTATCTCGCCGTAGCTGTGTTCGATAACACCGCCATCGTCCGCCTCGATATTTCCCGAGCCGTCGTCACGGTAGTAGCTCACCGTTCTGTCGTCCCAAAGCTCATAAAAAACAGTGCCGTCAACCCTCACTGTCCTCACAAGCTCTGTCAAACGCGGCTTTATCTGTTCTTCGTCATAAACGGCTCTTATCTGCATAGGCTCCACCCTGCCAAAGCCGAAAGGTTTCCCCTCGTCATACCAGTATGCCAGCCAGCCCACGCCGTAATTCGCGGCGTCTATGCAAAGCGACTTGAGCATACGCCCAAATTCCGCTCCCAGCGTCCTGTTCACTGCCTCGGTCGCCTCCGAGTCTCCCAAAACCTCTATCTGCGGCGGAAAAGAACACATATATCCCGCCTTCTGGTCGGTTATTATCCTGTGCCAGTTGGTTGATATTCTGTTGTCAGCCGAGCGCAGCGGATTTTTTCCCAGCTTCTTTAGGTATCCGTTCACCTCGTTTATCGCCGCCGCGCCGGTGCTGCATATCGCGGCACGATTCTCATAGTATCGGCGCGCCCTCTGCATCTGAGCCATTCTCTCACCGAACTGCCCCTCTATCGCCGCAAGAACCCTTTTCAGTCTCTCAGGCATTTTCATCTCTCCTTATAAAAAATTATCATCACAGCTCAAAGCCGTTTCTTATTATCTCTCCCCGCAAAACGCTCTCAAGCCTCTCGCGGAACAGCTCTCCCTCGTTCGGCGTTTGCTCTCTTTCCAAAATCGTTTCCCGATTTACCGTCTGCTCTATCCTCTCCGCCAAACGCTCTATTCTGGAAAGTGCCGGCATCAGCCGATTGCTTATCCGCCTTTGCTCCGAAAAGCTCTCTCCCCCTCCCTCTGTCGGAATTTCCCTTTCCTTTGCCAGCCAGATTTTTTCGTCAAAGCTCTCCTTGCTTTCGGGCGTTTCCCCCGAGGAATACCATTTTCTTTCCCCCTCTCCCGCAGCAAAGCTCCTCTCTGTCGGGAATCGGCTCTCTCCCGTCCACTCCCCCACATTCTCATTGGAATAGCCGTCAAAATCGAAAAGCCTTTCCGTCACAGGCTCACGCCCGCCGACTGTCTCTGTCGAGAAAAGAATATTCCCCCTCTCCGAAAAACCGCTTTTCGCCAATTCTTTCTCCCGCCCTTTGGGAACAGGCGGCTTTGTCGGCGTTTCGCCACCGTTTTTTGGCTTTCTCTCCTCAAATAATGGCTTATCGCCATTGCCGCCAAAGCCGTTTTCGCTCAAAGGAGCGCTCTCCTTGTCGTCGAGCCTTTTAGCCGTCAAAGCGCCGATTTCCGCTTTTTCGCTTTCCGCGCCGCTTTTGCCCTCTCCGCTCGGTATATCCTCGAACTGTTCCATATCGAAAAAGCTCTCCTCCTGCTCGTCAAGTTGCTCTATCGGAACAAACCCGAACATCGCTTTCACCCTTTTCCCAAAGTCGAACAGCCTCAGCGTTTTCACATATCTTTCTGTCATCTTGCCGTCTCCTTTTGCTTCAACGGTATTTTCCTATCACGGCATATCTGTCGCCCTGCTGTGTTTTCAGCGCGAAAACCCTGTCTCCGGCTTTCAGCTCGGCGGATATTCTCACTTCCCTCTCGTCTATTCTCACTGTTTTGTCTCCGGTCAGCTCCTCGGGAATGGTTATTGATATTTTCGCGCTGTGTTCCAACAGCCGCTCATCAATGTCCACCTGCTCTGCGGGAATATCTATCGGCAGGCTGTCCACCCTCAGCCTGTCGCCCAGCCATGTCGCGTAAATCAGCTCGCACTGTTCCCTCTCTTTGCCGAATCCGCTGCTTATCGCCGCTATCATTTCAGCGATGCCGTCGCCCATTTCTATCCTCCCTTTCCTTTTTCAGCTCTGCCGTCAAGAGGTCGGTTCCGGCGATAAAAGCGCGCTCCTCCGTTGTCATCGCCAGATAGTCCCCCGGCAGAATCCCATGATTTTTAAAGGCGAGGCCTGCGAAATAGAATGTTTCGCCGCCCCGCCTTATCAGTTTTTTGCTTCATCTGCCAGCTCTCTGAAATTTTCCACCCGCTGAAATTTGAAATACCGTTCCACCAGCGCGTAAAGCTGAGGTGCCGTCAACATCGTCCTCAAAGCGTCTGTCGGGTCAAGAATCGTCCTCCCCTCCCGCTCGGAAAGTCCCTCCAAAAGCCTTGCGTCACTCATATCCGGAATCACCAAACTCTTTGCCACCAAAGCCAGCGTCAAATCCTCGTCCGAGCGTGATTCGTATCTTCTCCTTATCTCGCACAGCTCCCTTGCGGAGAGTATCTTCATTTCCCAAACAGCCGCTTCGCCGTCCTCCCCGCAAAATTCCTCCGATAGCACAAATCTTATGTTTTCCTTTCTCTTAGGCCTTAAAAAAGCCTCCAGCTTGTCCAAAAGAACATCGCTCCTTTCCTCAAATTACAACTCCTCGCCGCTGCATATCGCCCTCACAGGCGTATCTCACCGCGTCTATATGGTGGTTGTCTCTGTCGGGATATTCCGCCGCCGATTCTCCCCCTCTTTCCTCGATGCAGTATCCCGAAAACTCTTTTGCCGTTTCGCTGCATCTTATCGGGTCTATTATTATCTCCTCCAACGCGGCAAGCCATTTTATCCCGTAGCTCACCGAGCCGGCGCCCTTTTTCGCTCCAACCGCTCTTACTCCGAGCGATTTCAGCTCATCTATGCTTTTCGGCTCGGCACTGTCGCAAACAACCCTTGCCCCATGCGCTCTCGGGCGTATCACCTCTGCCGCCGCTCTGTTGGAAAGCCTTGTCCCGTGCAGCTCAAAGAATATATACAGTCTCCGTCTCGTCCTGTCGAAATGACATTCGTTATAGGCAAACGGGTCGCTCGCGTATCCCCAGTCCAGTCCGCGTCTCACATGGTCGAATCTCACTATCTCCTCCTGCGTTATCTCGCGCAGCGTCACATTCCCGAAAACCTCTCTCCCGCAGCCTACCGCCTCTCCCAGATATTCGTGGCGGTATCTCTCGGGCGAAACACTTTTCAAATGCTCTGCCTCCGCAAAAAATCTTTCTCCCAGCCAGTTTTTCGGAACAGAAAGATAGTCGCTTTTCAAAACCACCGCGTCGCTTCTCATCTCGGCGCTTTCCACCTCTTTGTTTATCCAGTAGTTTTTCTCTCTCGGCGGATTAAAGGTGTATATCGCCGCAAATCTTTCCGAGCCGCGCATCACCGATTGCAAAACGCTTCTGAGTTTCTCGCCGTTTTCCAGTTCGGCGGTTTCCTCTATCCAAAGATATTCTATCTCGCCCTTTTCGGTTTTCAGCGATTTGAGCTTTGTCGGGTCGTCCAGTCCTCTTGTCAAAATGCTCTGTCCGGTGGGAATAAACGTCATTTTCGGCTGCGGCGTCAAGGTCACATCAAACAGCTCCCTCACTTCCAAAATGCCCGCCGCCCATAAAAGCTGTGCCAAAACCGATTCCCTTATCGTTGCGGAATACCGTCTCACCGCCAGCGCGTGACTGAATATCCCGTTCTGCGCGTCCCGCATCAGACACAAAAGCAGCTCCACCGCCGCAAAGGAGGATTTTCCCGAACCTCTGCCCCCGGGCAGCCAGAAATGTGTTATCTTTCCTTCCTTCAACAGCCTGTGAGCCTCATAAAAGGCGGGAGCTATCAGCTCCCGCAGTCTCACCCCGTCCAAATATCATTCCTCCCCTTTTTGCTCATTTGATGTCGTCGATGATAACCACGCGACTTTTCTCTCCCTCCTCATCGGGGAGCTTTTGATACTTCGCGATAAGCTCAAATGCTTTCACTCGCTCATTCAGGCTCACCTCCTCCTTGTCGGAATCAAACCCTCGCCGCCCCATCGCAACCTCTACCAGCTCGCCCATGAGTGCGGCTTTAGGTTCGTCCTTCTTTTTTCTTGCCATAAAATACCCCCTTAAACAAAAACAGGCGGAAACCGCTCTCGCGTCCACCTGTCTTACTGTAAAGCTATCACATTTTATTTATGGCTTTCCATGGCGAATATGCCTTTTTTCGCCCTCAATGTCTCTCTATTATCATCATGTAGGGCGAGTCGGGAACATTTAACAGCCGATAGATAAAAATGTCATATTCCCTCTTGTCTATCGTCGAAAAATATTGCTGAAGCTGTTCTCCCTCCAGCCTGCCCTCCTCATGCCCGGGATAAACCGCCACCCCGATAGCGCCGCCCCGCTTCAAAACAGCCATGGCGCTTTTCACCGCCGAAAGTGTCGAGCCGCGCTGTGTCGTGATGCTCTTATCCCCTCCCGGCAAAAATCCGAGGTTAAACAGTCCTCCGTCTATCTCTCCGCTGTAATATTTCGAAAAATTGTCGTGACTGTCGAGTATCAGCTCAGCGTTGGAAATGTTATTCTCTCTCAGCAGCTCGGCTGTCTGCTCCAGTGCCGAGGGCTGTATGTCAAAGGAATACACCTTTCCCCTTGGCGCTATCGAGCAGAGGAACAGCGTATCTCTCCCCCGCCCCATCGTAAAATCAATATAAACTCCCGATTGATTGGCGTTTTGCGCCAGTCTGTCCTTTGCAAGCTGTAAAATTCCTACCATTTTTATCCTCCGAATCTGTCTCCCTGCCGAATATCCCGCTCGGCAAGTGTTTTGTCTATCAAATTCAGCACGCCGCGCTTGTTCATTGTCCAAGCAGGCGCTATGAGATTTTCGGCGGCACCGTCGCCTGTCAGCCGCTCGATAACTGTGTCATCGGGAAAAAGCCTTATCTGCCCGCAAACAATATCCACATACTGCTCTCTCGAAAGCAGCTCAAACGGCTCATTTTGAAACTGCTCCGCCATTTTGCTCCCTTTCAGGATATGAAGTGCGTGCAGCTTTACACCGCTCGGGCGCAATTTTCCCACTTCCCTTGCCGAATCGAGCATCATCTCTGCGGATTCCTCCGGCAAGCCGTTTATCAGATGAACGCAGACATATATCCCACGCTCTCTCAACAGCGAATACCCTTTCACAAACTCCTCAAAGCTGTGTCCTCTGTTTATTGAGTCGGCAGTCTTATCATGAACGGTTTGCAGTCCCAATTCCGTCTCCACCGGCAAAATCTCATTCGCCCTTGCGATAATATCCGCCTTTTCCTCGTCGATGCAGTCTGCGCGGGTGGCAAGCCTTATCCCGCCGATGCCGTCAAGTCTCAGCGCCTCCGCGATAAGCTCCCTCACCCTTTGGGCGCTCCCGTGCGTGTTAGAAAAGCTCTGAAAATACCCTATTTTAACAGCGTCGCTCCACTTTTTTGTTCTTTCCGCCCCTTTTTCAAGCTGAATCGCCAGCGGAGCCGCCGTTCTCGGCGCAAATTCGCCGCCGCCGTCACCGGTGCAGAAGCTGCACCCGCCGAATCCTCGGGTTCCGTCACGGTTAGGGCAACTCATTCCCGAGCAGAGCGGAATCTTCACCGTTCTCCCGCCGAATTTTTCTCGGCTGTACTGCGCCATGGTATAATAGCGTTTTCCGTTTAAATAGCGCACAGGCTTTCCTCCTCACGGCAAATTTTCAGCCTAATCTCCTTTAAAAAGCGTTTTCAGCATAGCATGAGCCACTCCCGCTGTCAAATAAATCGGCTCAGCCGCCGCCAATTTCACATTTTTTGTGGCAAATGGCTTTTCTGTATGCTATAATATTTACGAATGGCAAAAAATCTGCATCTTATTATCCCGCTTTGCTTTAAAAGCGGTTTAAAAAAGAATTTCCGGCAGCTTTAAGCCGCCAAACATACAGGGAGGTTTTTTCATGGTAAAGGCAATAGTCGGCGGTAACTGGGGCGACGAGGGCAAAGGCAAAATGACCGATATGCTCGCGGCGGATTCCGACATCGTTGTTCGTTTTCAGGGCGGTGCCAACGCCGGTCACACCATAGTCAACAGCAAGGGCAAATTCGCTCTCCATCTGCTCCCCTCCGGTGTCTGCTATGACCACATCGTAAACGTCATCGGACACGGCGTAGCGCTTGATCTCACCAAATTCTTCGCGGAATATGATGCTCTTATCGAGCGCGGATGCAGCCCCAAGATAATCGTTTCCGACAGAGCGCAGCTTCTTCTGCCCTGCCATGTGATGTTCGATTCCCTTGAGGAAGAGCGTTTGGGCGCAAAGAGCTTCGGCTCCACCAAGTCGGGAATAGCTCCCTTCTATTCCGATAAGTATTCCAAGATAGGCTTTCAGGTCTGTGAGCTTTATCAGCCCGAGCGCCTTATGGAGCGTCTCACCTCTTATTGCGAATACAAAAATCAGATTCTCGCCGCGGTTTATCACAAGGAGCCTATCAGCGCCCGTGAGCTGTTTGACTACCTCATGAGCTACGCCGACAGGCTCAAGCCCATGGTCACCGACACCGCTAAATATATCAACAACGCCATCTCCGAGGGAAAAACAATTCTTATGGAGGGTCAGCTCGGCGCTCTGCGCGATGTTGACCACGGCATCTATCCTTTCACCACATCTTCCTCTCCGCTGGCAGGCTTTTCCACCGTCGGCGCGGGAATCTCCCCCTGCGCCATCTCCAACGTCATCACTATCGTAAAGGCGTATTCCTCCTGCGTGGGAGCGGGCGCCTTTGTCTGCGAGCTTGACGGTGACGAGGCTCATCAGCTCCGTGAGGCAGGTCACGAATACGGTGTCACCACAGGTCGTCCCCGCAGAGTCGGCTATCTCGACCTTGTTGCCTCCCGCTACGGCTGCATGGTTCAGGGAACCACCGATGTAGCCCTCACCCTTATCGACGTTCTCAGCTATCTCGATAAGATTCCCGTTGTAGTCGGCTACGAAATAGACGGAGAGGTCATCACCGATTTCCCCTGCACCCCCCTGCTTGACCGCGCAAAGCCCGTCTACGAGGTGCTTGACGGCTGGAAGTGCAATATCGAGGGCATCACCGAGTGGGAAAAACTCCCCCTCAACGCGAGAAAATATGTGGAATACGTCGAAAAGGCGCTCGGCTATCCGATAACCTATGTTTCCACCGGTCCCGCAAGAGAGCATATCATTTACAGATAATCAAGAAAGCCTGTTCGTTCATCTGCGCGAACAGGCTTTTTTCTGCCTAAACAGCATTTTTCTCTTTCGGCTGATTTATTTCCACACCTTTTCGCGTAAAATAGAACAGCGCAAATCCCCCGCAATCATTGACTAAAGCCGCTTATAGGTTTAAAATTGCAGTAACAACGATTATTCAAGAGGAGATGTGTTGACTATGAAAGAACAGATAGCTACCGCAAATGCGCCTTCCGCAATAGGCCCCTATTCTCAGGGCGTTTCGGCAGGAGAATTGGTTTTTGTTTCCGGTCAGCTCCCGCTCGACCCCAAAACCGGCGAGTTCCCCGAGGGAATAGCCGCGCAAACAGCGCAGTCGCTCGAAAACATCAAGGCTATCCTCGCCGAAAAGGGAATGACCCTCGATAACGTCGTAAAAACCACCGTTTTTCTTGCCGATTTAAACGATTTTGTTGCTATGAACGAGGTTTACGGAAAATATTTCTCCGAGCCTTATCCCGCCCGCAGTGCCGTTCAGGTGGCAAAGCTGCCCAAGGGCGCTCCGCTCGAAATTGAGTGCATCGCGGTAAAATAACTGCTTTTAAAGGGGTGTGCGAAAATGGATAAAACCATGTTTTTTCGTATTCTCAACAGCGAAATGCAGCTTGCCACAGGCTGCACCGAGCCGGGTGCCATCGCGCTTGCCGCGGCTTATGCCGGTGCCGAATTGAAAAAGCGCGGCGACAGGGCAGAAAGCATCATCGTCACCGCCTCAGCCAACATGATAAAAAACGCCATGGCAGCGGGAATACCCGGCACCGATTACACCGGTATCCCCTATGCCGCGGCGATAGGCTGTTTTGCGGCGGCACCCGAAAAACAGCTTGAGGTGATAAACAATGTGCCCGAGCAGGTCTATTCCGATGCCGAAAAGCTGGTGAGCGAGGGCAAGATAGCGGTTGACCTTGCCGATGTTTCGCAAAAGCTGTATATAGATGTCACCGCAAAGGGAAGCGGCAACACCGTCCGCGCGGTCATTTCCGAGCTTCACACCAGACTTTCGCTGCTCGAGGTCAACGGCGAAACGCTGATAAAAGCCGACAGCGGCGCAGAATCCGAGCAAAACGACAGTGACACTGTTTCCCCCGAGGAGATAGCCGATTTTCTCACGGTGAAAAACATCTTCGAGTTTTGCTCCGAGCAGCTTGATCCTCTCAACGACCCTATCGACATCATTCATCAGGCGATAAAGGTCAATTCCGATATATGCGATGAGGGGCTTAAAAAGGAATACGGTCTCGCAATCGGTCACAACCTCGAGCGAAACTGCCGCCTCGGCGTGATGACCCGGGATATGACCACCAATTCTATGATAATCACCACCGCGGGTGCCGATGCGCGAATGGCGGGCGCGCCCTTTTCGGTGGTGGCAAATTCCGGCAGCGGCAATCAGGGAATAACCGCCACCATGCCGATAGTAGCCATGGCACGCTGGCGTGATATTCCCGAGGATAAGATGATTCGTGCCGTTTGCATGAGCAACCTTATCGCTATCAGAATTAAATCCAAATTCGGCAGGCTTTCGGCGCTATGCGGCGCATCGGTTGCGGCAACAGGTGCCGCCTGCGGAATAACCTATCTTTTGGGCGGCGGATATGAGGAGCTTTGCCACACCGTCCACAACATGATAGGCAATATCACCGGTATGCTCTGCGATGGTGCCAAAGCGGACTGCGCCCTCAAAATATCCAGTTGCACCAATGCCGCTTTTCAGGCGGCGTTTATGGCAATCAGAGGGGTGCGTGTTCAAAGCACAGACGGCATCGTCGAGCAGGACGTTGAAAAAACGATAGACAACTTTGCCCTGTTGGGAAATGAAGGCTCCGGTCCTATGGACGCGGCAATTCTTCAAATGATGCTCAACAAGGAGCAAAAATAGAAAAAAGAGCGCTGTTTTTCGTTTGTCGTATTGCAATTTCCGCCTTTAAAAGCGGAATCATTACATTTAACTAAAGGGAGAAATCAACATGAAAAAGCTATTTTCCGGTCTTCCCGCAAGACTCTTGCTGGGAATAATCGTCGGCATCGCACTGGGACTTGTTCTGCCCGAGAGCGTTATGCAGGTGGTAATAACCCTCAAATACATAATGGGTCAGCTCGTTAATTTCTGCGTGCCGCTCATCATCATCGGATTTATCGCCCCCTCTATCACCAAGCTCGGCGCAAGCGCCACAAGAATGTTGACCGTTGCGCTTGTTCTCGCCTATGTATCGAGCGTTCTCGCGGCGCTCCTCTCAATGGGCGCAGGCTACTGCATTATCCCCAACCTGAGCATCGTCACCGACCCCGAGGGTCTGCGTACCCTCCCCGATGTCGTGTTCCGACTTGACATTCCTCAGATAATGAGCGTTATGAGCGCTTTGGTATTCTCTATCCTCATCGGTCTTGCCGCTGTTTGGACTAAGAGCAAGATAATCACTCAGATTCTCGCGGAATTTCAAAATGTGGTTCTCGCCATTGTCAGCAAGGTGATTATCCCCGTTCTTCCCTTCTTTATCTCCACCACCTTCTGCGGTCTCGCGTGGGAAGGCTCCATCACCCGCCAGCTTCCGGTATTCATCACCGTTATTCTTATCGTAATGGCAGGTCACTACATTTGGATGGCTGTTCTCTATCTCACCGCGGGCGCTTATTCCGGCAAGAACCCGATGGAGGTAGTTCGCCATTACGGACCCGCTTACATCACCGCCGTAGGAACCATGTCCAGTGCGGCTACCCTCGCTGTAGCGCTCCAGTGCGCGAGAAAGAGCAGCGTTCTGCGTGAGGATATGGTGGATTTCGGTATTCCGCTTTTTGCCAATATTCATCTCTGCGGCTCTGTTCTGACCGAGGTATTCTTTGTAATGACCATTTCCAAGATACTCTACGGCTCTATCCCCACTCTCGGAACAATGATTCTCTTCTGCGCTCTGCTGGCGGTATTTGCCATCGGCGCGCCCGGCGTTCCCGGCGGAACCGTTATGGCGTCGCTCGGACTTATCAGCGGTATCCTCATGTTTGATGACGCGGGACTCGCCCTCATGCTCGCTATCTTCGCCCTGCAAGACAGCTTCGGCACCGCCTGCAACGTCACCGGAGACGGCGCTCTCACCCTTATGCTCACCGGTTATGCCGAAAAGCACAACATCGGCAAGCAGAGCATCTCGGTTGACCTTTGATATTTCTTTTTTTAAAAAAATCACCCGCTCTCCCTGCGAGAGCGGGTGATTTTGCTTTTACTTTTTCTTCACGGGATAACAAACCTCTGTGACGAACTCGTTGGGGTCGTCTGTTTCGTGGGGAGAAACATGATAGATGTTAAAGGCGTATCCATCAAGCTGATAGCCGTTATCCTTTATCCAGTTTGCCACCGCGATATTCACCTCGTTTATCTTCTCATAGCCGCCCTTATAGGTGGCGGAAGCGAAAGTAACCGGCGCAATCGTCTTGAATTTCACATTCTCGGTGTCCTTATAGCTCCCGACAACGGTTTTCTGCGCCTCAACTTCAACATTCTTCTCCTTGTATTCTCCGTCGTAGAACACCACACTGCAAATGCAGGGGTCGGCGTTTATCATCTTATAGCCGTCTGTTTCCTTGCAGAGGGTATCCCAAAGCATAATTTCATGCTCGTAGGAGGGTATAGTCATGCGAACGCTCGCAACATATCTTTCGGGCAGAGTTTTAAGCACTACATCGTATTTCATAAAAGCCATATCCTTTCTGAATCTTTCTCTCGCTGTTTCGATGAGTCTCATTCTGCTGTTCACCGCCTCAAGCTGTAGAGAAAGCTCACTCAGTTTTCCGGAAAGGTATCTGTCAAACATCTCGTCATCAACGCCGTTTTTTACTATATCCCCTATTTCCGCTATGCCGAATCCCATATCCCTGAGCGAAACTATTCTCATCGCGTCCACAAGCTGACGCTCACTGTAATATCGGTATCCGCTGAACACATCTGTTTCATCGGGAATAAGCAATCCCAGCTCGTTATAGTGCCGCAGCATCCGTATGCTTATTCTCGACAGCTTTGAAAACTCACCTATCTTCAGCATTGTTTTTCCTCCACATATATGTGATTTTTTGAGCTCGATGCTATTTTAAAGCCTCACATCATGTGAGAGTCAAGCCCCTTTTCGCAAAAAGAAAAGCAGCCGTGAATATTTTTCACGACCGCCTTTATCAATCGGCATACATTCTCACGCATCTCAGCTGAGAATTTGTTTTTTCCACCTTGCCGTCGATAGAAACTATCGGACAGCCGAGGTCTCGGCGGTCGATATATTCCACCTTGGCAACCGCTCCGTTTGAAAGCAGAACAGAGCGTCCCAAAAGCTCGTTAGGCATATTTTCCATCATCAGCTTGACATATCCGATGTCCAACTCGGAAAAAGCCTCGGTATCCAACTCCTCCAGCACCGAAAAGGGGGAGATAGCGTCTCGATAGGGGCGTTTTGAGGTCATCGCGTCATAAACGTCCGAAACGGCGGTTATCTTCGCAATATCCGATAACTCATCGCCCTTTTTTCTGCCGGGATAGCCGCAGCCGTTCATTCTCTCATGGTGACACAGCACCGCATTGAGAACATCTTTGTCCTTTTCCCCCGATTTCACCAGCAATTCATATCCCAGCTCGGGGTGGCTCTTTATTATTTCGTATTCCAATTTGGTGAGCTTTGCGGGTTTTTCGAGTATCGAGGAGGGCAGCTTTGTCTTTCCTATATCGTGCAGAACTCCTGCTCTTATCGCCTTGTCGGTTTTTTCGCGGTCAAAGCCACACCATTGCGACATAAGCCCATTTAAGAATCCCACATTCAGGCTGTGAGCGTAAAGATATGTGTCAGTCTCACGCAAGCCGTTTACGCACTGCATTATCAGTGCGTTGTCGTTGCTGTTGAGTCTTTGGTTTATATCATTGGCAAGGGCGTCTATCTTTCCGCCGTAAACACTGCCATGCTCGATTATATTTGTAAAAGCCGATTCGATGTTGCTTTTCATCACATCGTAGCCGAGCTTGTTTTCCAGTTTAGCCTGCGCCTGTCTGAAATATGGTGTATCCCGCAGCAACTTTTCATGATGCTCTCTGTCCATATAAACATTCTTGCAGTGATTCATCGCGTTTTTCAGCGACTGTATCATTCCTGTGGTAAGAACAACATCTCGGCAAAGCAGAACCGGCTTTCCGTTTTGATAAATATATATACCGTAGTCCACTCTCATTCCGTCATACAGTATATCTATGCTCGCAGGAAATAGTTCCAAATTCATCACCGCTTTTCACAATCTTATTAGGTATAATATACCAGTCAGTTCAACATTAGTCAAGCCGACTGTGTATTTCGCCGCAGAAAAACCGCCCCGTTTTTTATTAAAACGGAGCGGTTTAATGCAGTCTTTTAAAAGCTCACTTTTTCGGAGTGCAATCGGCAAAAAAGTCGATATTCAAATCCACACTCTGATAGCGGTTATCGGTGGGGAAAAAGTGGCAGGTGTAGCGTCCGGTCTCGGTGGAAGAACTGTCCATATTCAGCCACACCCATCTGCCGGGAACAGGCTCTCCGTCCTTTTTGCGCTCAACGCGAATTATCGCGTCTGTCAGCGCCTCTTTAACGGTACAGCCGGGGGTGGTGGCGCGCAGGGTGAGTATCTTGGTGTTGATGTCGTAGTCGGAATGTGCGGTAAAACTGCGATAGCTGCGAATATCCACATCAATTCTCAGCGCGGAAGCCGGCTCGTTCACCGCGTTGTGAATCAACGCCCCCTCCGACACCATTACCTCGGCATCATCATTATAAACCGCAAGCTCATTCACCGAGCTGTTTTCCGATACCTCAACCTCACAGTCACCGGTAACGGTCAGCTCGTTTATCACCGCATCAACCTCGGCCTTGTATCTGTAATTTACTGTGTCGTGCAGGGCAAGCCCGTTCATTTCGCCTGTCACATCGAAAATATACGCCTCTCCCATTCTCACCTCTTTGTAGTTGTTTCCCTTGGTGGTAAAACAGAGGATAAGTCCGCTCTTGTCCACGCGAAAAGCGATTCTGCCGTCCTTTGTGGTGAATTTCTGCGGTCCCTTTTGATTTGAGGTGAGGGTGATGTTCTCGCCCTTTACATTCACCTCGTAGTTTATCTGCCCGGGAACGGCAACATCATAGTCCTTTCTGCTCCACGCAAAAGAATTGACACTCATAGAAACAGCCGAGGTCACTGCTAAAGCGGCGCAAATCAGGCACTTTGTCATTTTCATACTATCAGTTCCTTTTCCAAATATATCTTCAACAATAATTCGCGATGATACTATAATATACTCAAAACGCCTTTTGTTCAATAAACTTTTTGTTAAAATCATGTGAAATCGCTTCTCTGCCCGCCCTTTTCGCAAAAGAATATCCGACCCGTTTTTATTTCGCGGGTCGGATTGCTCCCTTTTCCTTAAAGAATTATGCAGATAAGCCCCGAGCAGCCCTCATTTATCATTCGCTCAATCGTTTCGGCGAGCTTTGCCCGCGCCTCGGGCGGCATACGATAGAGCTTGTTGTGCAGTCCCTCGTTCACCAGCTCATGCAGGCTCTTGCCGAATATGTTGGAGCTCCATATTCTGTTCGGCTCGCTGTCAAATTCCGACAGCAGATATTCCACCAGCTCCTGCGACTGCTTTTCGCTGCCTACTATCGGCGCAACCTCGGTTGAAATATCGGCGCGCATCATGTGGATAGAGGGCGCGGCGGCTCTCAGCCTGACTCCGTATCTTCCTCCCTGCCTGATTATCTCGGGCGGCTCCAGCTGCATCTGCTCTATCGAGGGCATAACAATTCCGTAGCCTGTCGCCTCCACCTCCTCGAGGGCGTGACGGTATTTTTCATATTCCCGCTTGATTTTTGCCAGCTTTGTCAAAACAGGCATCAAATCGGCATCGTCCTTTATCTCGATTCCGGTAGTTTCGGCTATCACCCGATAGAAAAGCTCGGGCAAAACGCCCACCCTCATTCTCGCGCTGCCGTCGCCGAAATCCATCGAAAGCAGCGAAAAATCGGTGACATATTCGCTGTCCGGCTTTTTCTCGCCGCCCAATTCCCTCATACGCTCGTAGCCGAAGGTCGCCGCGCGAACGGTGTCATACACCGCCTTTTTCAGCCAATGCTCGGAGTCGAGCGCCACAATCCAGCGCGGAATTTCCACTGCTATCTGCCTGATTGGAAACTGATACAGCACATTCTGCAATATCCGCTCTATCCCGCTCTTATCCAGTTCCAGGCAGTTTGCGGCAGTAACGGGAACATCATACCGCTCCTCCATCTTTCTCGCCATATCACGCACCCTGTCGGAATCAGGCTCAGTGCAGTTTAAAACCACGGCAAACGGCTTTTTGAGCGATTTCAATTCCGATATGACCCGCTCCTCCGCCTCTCTGTATTCCTCTCGGGGAATATCGGATATAGAGCCGTCGGTTGTCACCACAAGCCCTATGGTGGAGTGTTCCCTTATCACCTTGTCGGTGCCTATCTCCGCCGCCATATTAAATGGTATTTCCTCATCAAACCATGGTGTCATCACCATTCTCGGCTTGTCGTTTTCGATATAGCCGAGCGAGCTCGGCACTATATAGCCTACGCAGTCTATCAGCCTGATATTGCACCGCGCGGCGTTATCCACCGATATTTTAACCGCTTCTTCGGGAATAAACTTAGGCTCGATAGTCATTATGGTGCGCCCTGCCGCCGATTGCGGAAGCTCATCGTTCGCTCTGTCACGCCTTGCGTCATCGGTTATATTCGGCAGCACCATCTGCTGCATAAATCGTTTTATCAATGTGGATTTGCCTGTTCTCACAGGGCCTACCACGCCGATATATATGTCGCCGCCCGTTCGTTTGGCTATATCCTCATAGATGTTGTTTCTTGTCTGCATAGTGTTCTTTCCCCCTTGCGCTAAACGGTGGGTATCATCAGCGGAATATCGCTTTCCAAAATCTGAGAGGTGAGGTCGTTATCCGCCATTATCCTCTCGGGCGACGAAGAAAATCTCTTTGCTATATCCCATATATCCTCGCCCTCCCCCGCAAAATAGACCACCAATCCCAAAAGCGGGTCGCTGTCTCGGGGAGAATCGGTATTCACCGTCAGTCCCGTCAAAAATTCCTTTGTTTCAAGCTCGAGCGCCAATCCGCTTATCATCAGCTCACATTCCAGCGTGATTTTGCCCTGCTCCATCGTTCCGATGCAGGAAAGCGGCACCGCGCTCCCGAAAAACTCACATCTGGGCGGCAGATCAAGCGTTATCACCGATTCGGCAATCTGCTCCGCCGCCTGCGCCTCACTCTCATCGGTGGCGGCTATCGCGGTGAATAACAGCTTCACCGCCATGGATACGCCGTTTTCCCCACTGCGAACCGCTTTTTCCGTCACCTGAGCCCAGCAGTCGAGCAGAGCGGTCATTCCCTGCGGCATTTCCGCCGTCGCCTGAATACGTTCCTTTTTGGAAAAGGTGTTGCAGCTTTTGAGCGTATTTATCCGCGATAACTCATTCTCGGTGGCATAAAGTGTGGAATAGCTGTCCTCTGCGCCGACAAGCGTTATCGGGCGGAACAGCTTTATATCCGCCGCGGCTGTCACCTCCAGCCTGAGCTGTCCCTCCTCGCCGAACTGCTCGGGAACGCACTCGCAGGAAGCTGTCTGCAATTCACATTCGCAGAGGGTATCCTCCTCTATTCCATCCCCCTCCAGCGCCTGACTTAACGGAAGTGTATAGTCGGCGGTGAGCAGGCGGGGCGGCTCAGAGGAATCCTTATACAGAATATGAACCGCCATCTCGCCTTTTATCAGTATTTTTGAGGCGGCAGCAGACGCACTTTGAACCGTCAATCTGCAATCGGACATGATTATCTCCTCCGCAGGCGGCATACCCGCCATAGGATAAAGCAGTTCCGTCACCGAAAATCGGCGCAAAAGCTGCCCTGTCAAATCGGCGGCGGTCTGATTGCGGCAGCGCAGCCTTATTCCCATTCCCTCGGCAGAAGCTACCGCCTGCTGCGGCGCTGTGTCAAAAACCTTTGCCGTTATCGAAATCGCTCCGCTCATTTCAAGCCGTCTCTTTGAAACGGCTCGGCAGTTGATTCTGCCCTGCCACGCCTGTGCCGACCAAACAGGGCGGCGCGCCTCCCCTTTCATGTCAAAGCTCTTGGAAAAAGGCAGTTTGTATTCGGTTTTTCTCACGCCGCCTATCTCGCCTATGTAGCAAACTCTCACCGTAGTCATTCCCTCAACGGTAAAAACGCTTTTGTGCGCCGTACAGCCGGTTACGGCGCTGTCGGCACGACAGCAGATGAGCTTTACTATATCGGGGCAGTGGTCCGGCAGGAGAACATCACATTCTATCGAGTGTTCAGCCGCCGCGTCAACCAGTGGCTCGCAGGCGGGTATAGGCTGCCTGTTGAGTTGCAGTTCCATTTTGCTCTCTCCTTATCAATTCGTTTCTACCCGATTTATATTCACCCAAGATTCGGTTTATGCGGACATGATGATTTTCGCCGTCACCTATTCTTTCCGCTTTGAATATATTATGGTAAGACCAATGCTGTTGGAGGGGGAAAAGCAGATGCGTCGTTTTGACAATTTTCGGCTTGTGCCGGCGGCGGGCGCTTTCGCGCTCGGAATACTGCTCACCATGCTCTGCCACTTCAAGCTGGCGCTCTTTCTCGCGGCGCTGCTGCTGATTCTGCTCTGCAAAAGGCTTATGAGATAGCATACGCCGCTTTCTGTCAAAAAATATCTTGGAGGAATATGCTCATGAGAATAATTGTATGGAAAACTCCGCGCTTTATCAGTGGAATGTTGAGAACGGTGTTCGGCATAAAGAAGATGTGATTTATCATTTTTTGTCATCGCCGCGGCTGTCTTATTTTTTCTTTTTCGGGGCGGCAAAAACACCCCGAAAAAGGCTACGCGGAAAGGCGTTTTCACATCACGAAACATTGTGAAAAATATATTTTTCACAATGTTTCGGCTTTTTTGCTTTCCCAATGCCGTTTGGCGTCGGGTCACAGAAAAAAGCCCAAAATACGCTATTTCACTATTCGAAACGTATTTCCTCGTAGAACGTCATATTTGTGGGGACTTTTTTGGTAATTTATACAAAAATCAACCTGTAAAGGTCACCAATCTCCGCTTTCTATTGAAAGATTTCGCCGATAATGTTATAGTTATGAAAGTAAAACCGACAAGGTTAAAATTGTTATATGCAATAAACGGAGGAATGTATCATGAGCAAAGAAATCGTACTCGTAGGCGCCTGCCGTACCGCAATAGGCAAAATGGGCGGAACCCTTTCTAATATTCCCGCAGAGCAGCTCGGTGCTGTCGTTATGAAGGAAGCTATCAATCGTGCAGGCATCAAGCCCACCGATATTGACGAAGTTCTCTTCGGCAACGTTATCACCGCAGGACTCGGTCAGAGTCCCGCTCGTCAGGCTGCTATCCACGCAGGTATTCCGATTGAGACTCCCGCTCTCACCCTCAACAACGTTTGCGGCTCTGCACTCAAGACCGTAAACATGGCTGCCGCTCTTATCGAGGCAGGCGAGGCTGACGTAGTTATGGCAGGCGGCATGGAGAATATGTCCGCTGCTCCTTACGCTCTTGACAAGGCTCGTTACGGCTACCGCATGGGCAATGCCAAGATGATAGACACCATGGTAAACGACGCTCTGTGGGACGCCTTCAACAACTACCACATGGGCATCACCGCAGAGAACGTTGCCGAAAAGTACGGCATTACCCGCGAGATGCAGGATGAGTTCGCCGCTGCTTCCCAGCAGAAGTGCGAAAAGGCTCAGGCAAACGGCGGATTTGAGGCTGAAATCGTAGGAGTTCCCGTAAAGGTTAAGAAGGAAACCGTTATATTCGATAAGGACGAATTCCCCCGCGCAGGCGTTACCGCTGAGGGACTCGCTAAGCTCAAGCCCGCATTCAAGCCCGATGGCGGCACTGTTACCGCAGCAAACGCTTCCGGCATTAACGACGGCGCAGCAGCTATCATCGTTATGAGCGCGGAAAAGGCTAAGGAACTCGGCGTTAAGCCCATGGCTAAGTGGGTTGGCGGCGCTTCCGCAGGCGTAGAGCCCTCCATCATGGGCATCGGACCTGTTGCTTCCACCAGAAAGCTGCTTGCCAAGACCGGTCTTACCATTGACGATATGGACGTTATCGAGGCTAACGAGGCTTTCGCTGCTCAGTCGCTTGCAGTTGGCAAGGAGCTGGGCTGGGATCCCGCCAAGGTCAACCCCAAGGGCGGCGCTATCGCTCTCGGTCACCCCGTTGGCTGCTCCGGCTGCCGTATCCTCGTCACCCTGCTGCATGAGCTTGAAGCCGGTCAGAAGGGTCTTGCTACCCTCTGCGTAGGCGGCGGTATGGGCGTTTCCACTATCGTTGAAAAGCTCTGATAATTGATTCTTTTTAAGTTTAAAAGGGTGTGACTTTCTGCCGCACCCTTTTGACTAATTAAAGATGTAATGAGGTTTTTATATGAGCTTTGTGAAATATGAACAGAAAGAACAGTATGCTATCATAACAATCGACCGTGAAAAGGCGCTCAATGCCCTCAATTCGCAGGTTCTCACCGATTTAGACTCGGTTCTCGATGCTGTTGACCTTCAGACCGTTCGCGCCCTTATCATCACCGGAGCAGGCGCCAAGAGCTTTGTTGCCGGTGCCGATATTGGCGAAATGAGCGAGCTTAGCAAGGAGCAGGGAGAGACTTTCGGCAAAAAGGGCAACTCTGTATTCCGCAAGATAGAGACTTTCCCGGTGCCTGTTATCGCGGCAGTTAACGGATTCGCTCTCGGCGGCGGCTGTGAGCTGGCGATGTCCTGCGATATTCGTATCGCCTCCGACAATGCCAAGTTCGGTCAGCCCGAGGTCGGTTTGGGTATCACCCCCGGTTTCGGCGGAACTCAGCGTCTCGCCCGCATAATCGGTGTCGGCAAGGCTAAGGAGATGCTCTACACCTGCGCTCAGATAGACGCGCAGGAAGCGCTCAGAGTCGGTCTTGTAAACGCTGTTTACACCCCCGAGGAGCTGCTCCCCGCGGCTGAAAAGATGGCTCAGAAGATAGCGCGCAACGCGCCTATCGCTGTTCGCGCAACCAAAAAGGCTGTAAACGACGGCCTCCAAACCGATATGGACGAGGCTGTTATGATAGAAGCCAAGCTGTTCGGCAGCTGTTTTGAAACCGCCGACCAGAAAAACGGAATGACCGCTTTTCTTGAAAAGCGCCGTCCCGACCCTTATCAGAACAAATAATCAATATTCAAAAACATTTTAGGAGGAATTTTATCATGAAGGTAGCAGTATTCGGCGCCGGCACTATGGGCAGCGGCATCGCTCAGGTATTCGCAGCTAAGGGCCACACCGCTTTGATGTTCGCAAGCAGCCCCGCTTCCGCTCAGAGACATAAGGACAAGCTCGCAGCTTCTCTCCAGAAGAGAGTTGAAAAGGGCAAAATGACTCAGGAAGCTGTTGACGCTATCCTCAACAATATCCTCATCGAGGAAAAGGAAGCCGCTGCTGACGCCGACCTCATCATTGAGTGCGTTAAGGAAGATATGGCAACCAAAAAGACTCTGCTCTCCGAGCTGGACGGCATCTGCAAGGAGTCTGCTGTATTCGCTTCCAACACTTCTTCCCTCTCCATCACCGAAATGGGTCTCGGACTCAAGCACCCCGTTATCGGTATGCACTTCTTCAACCCCGTCCCCAGCATGAAGCTGGTGGAGGTCATCCGCGGCGCGAACACCACCCAGGAGACCTTTGATTTCATCTACAATCTGGCCCGGG
>CAZNJJ010000029.1:0-21112 GCA_964573335.1 uncultured Oscillospiraceae bacterium
AAATGAACCGGGAAAATATACCGTCAAGGCAAAAAGCCTGGCTCCATCTGCCGTTGCTAATAACTACGAAATCGTCACAGATGATTTTACCTTTGAGCTGACCAAGGCAAAAGCTGATATACCCGCAACTATCACAAAGGAAATCCGCTATAACGATTTTGGCGTTAAAACCATAAATGCTAACGGGCTCGCAACCTTTAACGGCTCAACTGTGGACGGCAAGATTTCGATTACCGATGTTGAGCAGGAAAAGGTTGACGGTGAGGATACTTTTAAATATCCTGAAATTGTTTTGGATGTTCCTGATGCGTATGGTACTCATCAAGAGCTGCAATATCAGCTTAAAAACAGAGGCATCACCGAGTATTCGGCAGATAAATTCAAGCCTATCACTATCACATACACATTCACCCCCAATACTACCTCAAAATTTGACGCTACCGCGGGCTTGAAGCTGATTGTGAATGTCATAGACAAATATCCGATAGAGGGTATGGAGCTTGAGAATGTTGCCGATACGGTTTATAACGGCGCATCGGTATCGATTTCCCCCAAGGACTATGATTTCACCAAGTTGGATACCTATGACAAATATGAAAGCACAGGCGCAGAATATAAATGGCAGTACACCGGAGAACTGTTAAACGGAGAAAGCTATAATGAAGAATATGCTCCCTATGAGCCGGGCAACTACACCGTTACTGCCACCTATTCCTGCGCCACCCACAAGGGAACTGCCACAGCGAACTTTAAAATCCTGCCCAAGCCGCTCACAGTTGACGGTTTGACTGTTTCCGACAGAGAGTATAAGAAGGGCAACAAGAGCGCCGATGTATCGGGCAGTTACACTCTCGGCGGAGTTGTCGAGACCGATGTCGGCAAGGTAGAACTCGGTTGGCGGGAGGGCAGTTCTGCACCCTCTTATTCCTTTGCCGATGACGAGGTAGGGGAGAACAAGACTGTCACCCCGAGCCATTGGAAGGTTGAGCTGACAGGTGTTTCCGCGTGGAAATACACCGCGCCCGAGCAGCCTGCACTTACCGCGAGCATCACAAAATGCGCGGTTTCGGCTGACGCTATTGCCCCCGTTGCCGCTATCACAAAGGAATACGACAAAACTACTGCTCTCCCGAGCGGAACGAAATTCAAGTTCACGCACAACGGCGAGGAAATTCAATTTTCGACCACGGGCGGTAGCTTCGCAAGTGAAAACGCGGGCGATAATATCGCCGTGAACGGCGGAACCGTTGCGGACACCGATATTGCGAAGTGCTTTGATATTCCCGCATTCACCGCGAGCGGCAAAATCACGCCTAAGGAAGTAGACGTTGAAATCAACGGCGATAATATGGTTGTGTATAACGGGTTCTACGGGCATACTCCCCGCATTGTTGGCAGCGATGCTGTTATCGCGGGAGATACCGTAAATATCACATTGGGATACAAGGACAGTGACAACAATGTGGTAGCCGAGCCTGCAAACGCGGGCGGTTACACTATCTCGGCATCGCTCGATAACAGCAACTACACAATCAAAAACCTCAGCGGAGTAACATCGTTCACGATAAACCCGGGCTCTATCACCAACTTTGAAAGTCAGATAGAGAAGGAGGTTTATTACTACGATAATACGGAGTATTCTATCAGCGTTGAGGACATAGCCCCGAAATACTCCGGCAAACCTCTGGAAGGAACAATCGGTATTACCGAGGTAACCGGTAATACAGACTTGTTTGATGTTATTCCCGATAAGGACGCGGATACTCTCAACTATAAGCTCAAATCCGATTTGGCGGATACATCTTCCGGCGAAATCGTTGTTCACTGGACTTTCCAGCCCAACCCCGCCAACTGGCATCAGATAAGCGGCACATTCACCGTAAAGGTTGTTCCGAGAGAGACGATTAGCGATATTGAGATTGAACTTGCCGATATTACCTACGGCGAAACTCTTGCCGAACCCACCTACAGCTCCGAGACAGTCAGCGGACAGACCAACGGCACCTGGACTGTAACCTACAGCGGATCGATGGCTGACGGCAATTCCTACGCGGAACCCGAGACAGCTCCCACCTCGCCCGGCGACTACACCGTTAAGGTGAGCTATATCAGCCCCACCCACAAGGGCAGTGCGACTAATAGCTTTAAAATCGCCAAAAAGGAACTGACGCTTGACACCTCCACACTTGTGCCGCAGGATAAGACCTATGACGGCACAACCGACGTGACGATGGAGGGCGGAATCACCCTTTCCGGCGTTTTGGCAGGGGATACTGTTTCGCTCACAGCGCCGACGGCGTTTGCTTATCAGTTCGCCGATAAAAACGCGGGAAATGATAAGGCAATCAGCATAACCAACTGGAGCGATGCCGCAATCGGCGACGCCGACGCATGGAAGTATACTCTCTCCGCAGCGTCTGCTCCCGCACTCACCGCCGATATTGCCAAAAAGGCTGTCACCGCCGAATATGACAGCAGTTCCGCCGGCAATACCAAGGTCTATGACGCAACTGACAAGGCAAACGACCTTAAATATAAGTTCGCGGGCGTCGGCAGTGACGGCGAAATCACCGTTACCGTAAAGAACAACAAATACGCGAGCAAGAACGTCGGCGATGATATTGCCATTACATTGGGAGTGCAGGAGGCAACAGGTGACATCGGCAACTACGATATTACCCTTGCGCCTGTCAGCGGCAAGATAACTCCCGCCAAGCTCACCGTTTATATCAGCGGCACCGATTCTACAGAATACGGTGGCGATTACGGTCATTCCGCTGTGATAACCGACGGTTTGGCAGAAGAAGATATTGAAAACGGCGTTTCCGTTCAGATGAGAATAGTTTACAAAAACGGCGGCGATGCTGTTACTCCCGAGGACGCGGCAACTTATCAACTGACCTGCGAAGTGGTTGATAACGCCAACTACGTTGTGGAAACCGTGAACGGATTGACGAGCTTTAATGTAACCAAAGCAACGCCCGGCTATCAGCCCGAGGTTACTGTGCTGAAAAAGTGGAGCGACACTGAGGCGATTTCTCTTTCGCCCTCCGATTTCGGCATCACTGTCGGCGGCGGATTCAATTCGCTCTCAACGCCGATTGGCTCCGATTTGATTTACAGCTCCGGCTTTGTAGACAACAAGCTGCAGGTCATTTTGGTGGATACGCTGACCGAATCCGACGTAGACAAAACCGCGGAGGTGCGCTGTGGCTTTAAACCCAACAACGCAAACTACAACACCGTTTCGCTGAAGCTCACCATCAAGCTGGTAGGCAAGGATATTATCCCCGCAGAGGCTGTCACTCTCAATGGCGTCAGCGATTATGCCTACAACGGCAGTGGTCTTACCAACGTGACAGCAAGCGTTGAAACCGCAAATCTCGCCGGTTACAGCGATGCAAATGCCGCAACAACTATCACATACAGCGGAAAGCTGTCTAGCGGCGATGAATATACTTCTTCCACCACTGCGCCGACTCAACCCGGTGTATACACAGTCCGCTGTGAATACAGCACCGACAGTCACGCAGGCGTTGCCGAAAAGAGCTATACCATTTCCAAAAAGACGGTAGGATATACAGGTCTCACCGTTGACGAAAAGAAATACGACGGCTTGAAAACGGCGACCGTGAGCGGCACTCTCGCGATAAACGGTCTTGTGGACGGAGATACTGTTACCGTTGATGCAAGCGGCATCACCTACGAATTTGCCGGCGCGGACATTGGCGAGAATATAGATGTTATTCCCAACGCACAGCCGACAATCGGCGGCGCCGATGCGTGGAAATACATCGTAGAGCCGCTTGAGCTGAGCGGCAAAATCACCAAGCCCGACACAGTTGCGGTTGTCGGAAATGACTCTTCCTCTTTTAGACTGGATTCCGAAGATGATGTTGACACTAAGTATCAAGAGCAGTTGAGCGGACTCACCGATCTCTATGAAAATGTCAATGCGCTGAAAGAAGCGATGAAAGAGGAAGCTAAAAAGACAATACCCACGATAATCAACAATAATGTTCAGTTCTTTGATTTTGTGCTTAAACAGATAAGCGGTGCAACTGAGACAGATGCTCCTGCAGGTACAGAGGCAGAGGCGCTTATCCCCTATCCCGACGGCACAACCAAAAACGACAGATTTGTGCTTATCCACATGAAGTCCGACGGCTCTCTCGAGAAGATAAACACACGCAACACCAGAAACGGAATTACGTTTAGAAGCACCTTCAGCCCGTTCATGCTCACATGGACTACCGCAGGCAGCTCCGGCGGCTCGGGCGGTTCGAGTGGTTCCGGCGGCGGTGGCGGCGGAAGCAGCTTTGATGAGGATCAGAGCTATTTCTGGAGTACTGTTGTCAGCAAGATAGAAAACGCCAAGAGCGGCGATACCATCAAGGTTTACGCGGATTATTACGATCAGATGAGCCGCAGAGTGATGCAGGCGCTGAAAGATAATCCCGAGGTAACTCTTGTTATCGACTGGTATGGCGGCAAGACTATCACAATTCCCGCGGGAACCGCGCTCAAGATTGACGCAGGACGTGTTTATTATCCGCTCTCCTACCTCGCCGAGAAGTATGAGAACGTGAAACCCGCTCTCGCTCCCGCGACAAATCCCACCACAGGCGGCAAGACCACCAGTATAGCGGCTCCCGCCGTGGATACAACCGACTTTGTCACACCTGCTGTCACCCCCGCTTATGAGGGAATCGACGAAAAGCAGGCAGAGCTTGAGTCCACAGCGGCAGTTTCCGTTGAGAATAAGCCGGTTGAAGCAGTTCCCGCAGCCCCGACCGAGGTTGTTGATGTTATCACCCTCGACAAGGGAATCGAGAACACCGCTCCCAACAGAACCATGGGCTTTGCGGCTATCGCCGTTGCCGTCGTGGCGCTGATTGTCGGCGTGGCGGCATTTACGGCAGGTCGCGGAAAAAAGCACATCTGATAAGCAGATAATCCTAAAGCCATAGTATAACACAGCCAAAAACGCCTCAGAGAGCTTCTCTGAGGCGTTTTGGCGTTTGAGATGGGGTGTAATTCCTCTGCTCGGCGGGAAAGCTATCATCAAAAATCTGCCCGAAAGGAGAACGGTGTGAAATTTTTTGATGATGTCAGACCGCTTTTGGCGGGGGCGCTGATATGCGGCGCGGGAATAGGGGTCATTTCCAACAGCGGAGGGCTTTTCCTGCGCCCTGTCTGCGATTCGCTGGGGATAAGCCGCGCGGAATTTGCGGCGGTTTCGTCAATATCGCTGTTAGGCTCGATGATAACGGCGGTATTCTACGGCAAAAGGCTCAAGCGCGGCAGAATACGCCCTCTGCTGATTTGCTCGGCGGCGGTTTGCTGTGCGGTTTCGGCGGGGTATTCCTTTTGCGGAAGGGTGTGGCAGTTCTATCTGCTGGCGGCGGTAAACGGGCTTGCGGTGAACGGAATAACCATGCTCACGGCGTCGGCGGTTGCCGCCGAGAGCCGCTTTGGCGGCGCTCTCTCGGTGGGAACGGCATCTGCGGGGGCGGGGATAGCCTCCGCACTCTTTCTCACGCCGCTATCGCAAATTATAGAGCGATTCGGCTGGCGGTGGGGGTATCGTTTTCAGGCGGGGGCGGCGCTTTTGCTGCTTGCGGGGGCGATACTCTCGGTCAAGGAGCGAAATTCCGTTTCGGCAGAGAAAGAAATTCCGTCTTTTAAAGCGGATAAGGGGTTTGTTCTGCTCTGCGGCGGGTTGTTTTCGGCAAATTTTGTGAATATGTCGCTCTTTTGCAGCACGGCGGCGTTTTTTGCCGACATCGGCTTTTCGGCGCAGCGGGCAACGTGGGCGATTTCGGCTTGCGGGGTGGCTTCTGTCTTTGTCCGACCGCTTTTCGGCGCATTTTCCGACAGACTGAAAGCGACGGCGGGGGCATTTGCCTGTTCGCTGGCATTGTTCTGCGGCTGTTTGGCGGCGCTTTTTATGTCGAGGGTGAACAGCCTTGCGGCGGTTTATCCGCTTCTTTTGGCGGCAGGCTCCTGCGCCAACGGCGTTCTGCCTGCCGCGTTTGCGCGGGAGCGCTATGGCAGGGAGGGGTTTTCCGCCGCGATTTCGCGTTTTTCGCCGATGACTGCCGCGGCTGCGGCGCTCTCCAATCCGATAGGAGGACTTGTGTTTGACTTGAGCGGCGGGTACAATATCTTGTGGTTCGGCTGTATGGGACTTTCGATACTGTCTTTTATGCTGCTTTTTATAGGAAATAGAAATCAAACTCTGTGAAAACACAACAAAATCAATCTTCCGCCACCCAAAAATAGCAGAAAAATTCTGCGGGTTTTTGTGCTTTTGGCAAAGTGACATAACCGCAAGATAATGATATTATCTAATAGCTGAATACAATATATTGTGGGGGTTTCCTCAAATGATAAAGGAAATAATCAAAAGAGACGGAAGAAAAGTAGAGTTTGAACTGGATAAAATAACCGATGCCATCTACAAGGCTGCCAAGGCTCTCGGCGGAAGCGACAGAAAAATGGCGGAACAGCTCGCCGCCGAGGTGGTTGAATACCTTGAGGACAAGGAGATAGAGGTTCCCACCGTTGAGCAGATTCAAGATGCGGTTGAGCATACGCTGATAGAACACGGTCATGCCCGCACCGCCAAGGAATTTATACTCTATCGCTCGGGACGCACCCGCGTGAGAGAGATGAACACCCGCCTGATGAAGATATACGAGGATTTGACCTTCCGTGAGGCAAAGGACAACGACATCAAGCGCGAAAACGCCAATATAGACGGCGATACCGCCATGGGAACGATGCTCAAATACGGCTCGGAGGGCGCAAAGCAGTTCGACGAGATGTTTATTCTCAAGCCGGAACATTCCCGAGCGCACGCAAACGGCGATATTCATATTCACGACCTTGATTTTTACACACTCACCACCACCTGCTGTCAGATAGATTTGACCAGACTGTTCGAGGGCGGATTTTCCACCGGACACGGTTTTCTGCGCGAGCCTAACTCTATTCAGAGCTATTCGGCTCTTGCCTGTATCGCTATACAGTCTAACCAGAATGACCAGCATGGCGGGCAGAGCGTTCCCGCCTTTGATTTTGATATGGCAAAGGGTGTTGCCAAGAGCTACCGCACCCTCTACCGCAACAATATGATAAAGGCGCTGGATATGCTCGGGGTGGAAGATTCCGAAAAGCTGGTTAAAAACGCTGTTTCCGCGATAGAAAGCGAGAGCGGACTCTGGCCCGCGATAAATGCCGAAAACGGCTATCGTGAGCGCGAGGAAAAACTGCTTGTTCCCGAGGTGGGCGAGGAGACATACAAAAAGGCATACGATTTCGCCCGCAAATACACCGACAGGGAGATTGAGCGCAGCACCTATCAGGCGATGGAAGCACTGGTTCACAATCTCAACACGATGCACTCGAGAGCAGGCGCGCAGATACCCTTTTCCTCCCTCAACTACGGCACCGATACCTCTCCCGAGGGCAGAATGGTTATCCGCAATCTCCTGCTTGCCACCGAGGCGGGACTGGGCAACGGCGAAACGGCTATCTTCCCGATACACATATTCAAGGTGAAAGAGGGGGTAAACTACAATCCCGAGGATCCCAACTACGACCTCTTTAAGCTCGCCTGCAAGGTTTCGGCGGAGAGGCTCTTCCCCAACTTCTCCTTTATCGACGCACCCTATAACCTCAAATACTACAAGCCCGGTCACCCCGAAACGGAAGCTACCTACATGGGCTGCCGCACAAGAGTGGTGGGAAATGTTTACGACCCCTCCCGTGAGATAGTCACCGGCAGAGGAAATCTCAGCTTTACCTCTATCAATCTGCCGAGACTTGCAATAAAGGCAAACCACAATATCGAGTTCTTTTTTGAACAGCTTGACCGCGAAATGGATCTTGTTATCGACCAGCTCAACGAGCGATTTAAGATTCAGGCGGGCAAAAAGGTGAAGAATTACCCCTTCCTCATGGGACAGGGAATCTGGCTCGACTCCGAAAAACTGGGTCCGGAGGACACTGTCGGCGAGGTGCTCAAGCACGGAACTCTCACAGTATTCTTTATCGGACTTGCAGAGTGCCAGACAGAGCTGACCGGAAAGCATCACGGCGAATCCGCTTCTTCGCAGAATCTCGGTCTTGAGATAATCGGCTGCATGAGAAAGCGTGTTGACGATGAGAGCGCCAAGACAGGGCTTAATTACACCCTCATCGCAACTCCCGCCGAGGGACTTTCGGGCAGATTTGTCCGCCTTGACAAGAAGAAATACGGCATCATCGAGGGTGTTACCGACAAGGACTACTACACCAACTCGTTCCATATTCCGGTAAAATTCCCCATCTCGGCATACGACAAAATCAGATTGGAAGCGCCCTATCACGCGCTGACTAACGCGGGTCATATCTCCTATATCGAGCTGGACGGCGACCCTGTAAAGAATCTCGATGCGTTTGAATCGGTGGTTCGCTACATGAAGGAAGCGGGCATCGGCTACGGCTCGATAAACCACCCTGTTGACCGTGACCCCGTCTGCGGCTACACCGGCATTATTGACGAGGTATGCCCCAGATGCGGCAGACGCGAGGGAGAGGGTATTCCGCTCGAAAAGCTCAGACAGCTTGGAGTTTATAAGCATTTAAACGCTTCTACACTGGGTTGCTGCGGCAATCCCGATGAAGAGGCTGACAGATTGACAAACAGCATTTAAAAAGGGAGGAAATCAAAATGAAGGTAAATGAACAGCAAATGGTCGGCGAGGGCGTAGGCTTTGAGCGTATCCGCCGCATAACCGGATATTTGGTAGGCACTCTCGACAGATTCAACGACGCAAAGCGCGCCGAGGTGAATGACCGTGTTAAGCATGGTCTCACCGGCGAAATGGAGAAGCTTTGAGCGGCAAATTGAACGGCACAGTCAGACTCGCGGGCATTGTCCGCGAGTCTATTGTTGACGGCCCGGGAATAAGACTGACCGTTTTCACACAGGGCTGTCCGCATCACTGCCCGGGCTGTCACAATCCGCAGACGCATGATTTTTCGGGCGGATACGACTGCGAATTGCAGAAAATTCTCGATGCGCTCGACCAAAATCCGCTGCTCAGAGGGATAACGCTTTCGGGCGGGGAGCCGTTTGAACAGGCAAAGGCGCTTTTGCCGCTGGTTGAAGCGGTGACAGAGCGCGGAAAGGACGTTGTTGCCTTTTCGGGTTACACGTTCGAGCAGCTCATGGAAAAATCAAAGCAATTCCCCGAGATAAGGCAGCTGCTGTCCTGCTGCTGTATGCTGGTGGACGGGAGATTTGTTCAAGCCGAGCGGGATTTGACATTGCGATTTCGCGGCAGCCGCAATCAGCGGCTGATAAACGCCGCCCAATCGGTAAAAGAGGGAAAAGTGATACTTTCCGATTTGTAAAAAACTCCTCCGTGTGGATATGCCATACGGAGGAGTTTTAATGTCTTTTTTAAGCAAAAAATCTCCCTGTTCCGCATTGGTAACAGGGAGATAAGTGCCGTTACATCTTTTTGAGGTTGGGCAAAATCAGGATAATTACCGCCCAAATCAACTGATATACCGCAAGCTGACCGAAGCCTATTGAGCTTATCGCACCGGTGAACGCCATAAATGCAACCAGCGCGTATCCGAGGATAAGCCCTGCCATCTGCAAGATGGTTCCCGTCATTATGGCGCTGTGCAGCGCCGAAATAACAGCGAGAGCGTGCAGGCGGGTGTGGGGAGCGGGGGAATAAACGATATTCGCCTCGCCCTTGTCGCGGTAGGCGGAAACCGCCGAAAGCGAATCGACAAGCTCGCCCGGAACAATCCGTATAAATTCCTTGGGATAGCGATAATCCTTGGAGATTTTCTTGGCTGTTATCGAAGGGTCGCCGGTGGAAACGATGATGCTCAATTCCTTTTTGGCGAAAACCGCCATTTGGCGCTGAGAGCGGGGGTCGGGGCGGTAGCTGACTATGATTATGGCAGTCACCTGACCGGAATTTGCCACATAGAGCGCCTTTTTGCCGCCGCGAGTCAGCTTCTTTTCGTAGTCCTCGGGGGGAAGCAGGATATTATGCCGTTCCATCATGGCACGTTTTCCGAGCAGAACAGGCTTGCCGCCGACATTTGCGGAGATTCCGCCGTTATCCTCGTAGTACATTTCCTCAACGGGAAGAAGCATATCTCGGCGGTTGCCTATCATTTCCAGAAAAGCCTCGGTGATAAGCCCGTCAGACTTATCGGATATGCTGGCGACATCAAGCATAGCCTCGTCTATTCTGCTTTGGGCAAGCGCCTTTATCGCGTGAACCTCGACATTTTGAGGGGGATAAAGCTCTTTCGCCGAGAGGGTGATGCAGTTTACATCATCAAAGGTGTCAACCGCCTTGTGACCCGAGATAAATGCCTTTTCGGGGTTGAGCGCCTTAGAAGCGCGCCAAAGCGGGAGATTGCCTATTATTGTGGGGGTGAGCGGAGATGCTATGCAAAGCACCGCGGCAAAAACCGTCATCGCCTCTACCACTGTTTTGTCAAAAGCGAACTTGCAGGTGAGCGCAAGCGCCACCGCGAAAAGCAGGAATATCGGCGAGATATAGCGGCTGAGATTTTCGGAATAATCATCGCCGTAGGACAGCTTGAGAAATTTCTCGGGGAAACCGATTTTGGCGCTGTAAGAGATATTCGGCTCGGAAAAGCCCTGCCCGCGGGCAAGCTCTGCCGCCAGTTCGCCGTCGCTCACGATAAATTCGGCGCGCTTGTCGCCCTCAGCCGAGGCAACGGCAAAGTTGTTTTCAATGCGTGCTATCATTATCCGCTTTCCGATTGTGTTGGCGAAAAGCACCAGTCCCGCGACAAAGAAATAGAATCCGCTCTGACCGGTGGAAATCTCATCGCTGTTGATGACAAGCACTATTCCGTGAATGATAGCCGCCAAAACGCAGAGAGCGGCGGGAGTGTCGTGGTCTGATTTGAGGGTAAAGAGCGAAATGAGTCCGCTGCCGATAACGGCGTTTGCCACCAGAGCCGATATTACCAAAAGCAGGAGGTTCACCAAAAGATAAACCTGCATATTCACCTCGGGGCATATCTTGTTGATAAGCGGGAGGGGATAAAGATTGCAAAGCGAGAGATAAAGCAGAATAACCGCCAGCACACCCGTCACTATCAATCTTATCGAAAGGCTCTTTTTGATGTCGAGAATATCACGTTTTACATCACGCGCGTCGGCAGGGGAATTGTATTCGTTTTCTTCCTCTTCTTCACGCTTTGCCCTCAGCTTGGGACTGGTTTGCTCCTTTGTCTTTGTCGAAACAGGTGCCAGCCCGCTTTGCTCCTTTTTGGCGGCAGGGTTGGAGGGAGCGTGCTTCTTTTTGCCGAACCGCTTTTTCTTGCCGGAGGAGCTGCCGGAATGATGCTTTTCCTCCAGCGCAAAGGCGAAATAGTCCTTGTCCTCACGCCTTGATTTGAGCCCTTTGAAATAGGTGCTCAAATCCTCTATCGTTCCCTCATCTTCGGGAACAAGCTCCTCTGCCTTTTCAAAGGAGCTTTTGTCTTTCATAAACTGCTGAACCTTTTGCTGTCTGCGGCGCTGAAAGCTCTCCTCGTCCGATTCTTTAACAGCGGGAATCACCTGAGTTTTGCCGTCGCTTTTCCACGTTTCGGCGTTTTTTGCCGCTGTCGGCAGGTCGGTTCGGGTTTCTTTCGCCATACCGCGTTTTTTCACGGGGGGAGCGGCAAACTCGCCTGTCATTCCCTTTAAGCTGAACTGCGCCTGTGCATCTTCCTTCTGCACGCGCTGCATATTTCCGCGATAGTCAGCCTGTCTTGAAAAACTATCCTTTTCTCCCGAGGCAGTCCCCTTTTTTCTGCTGACCTCCGCGAGAATATCATCAACATTGTAGTTATTGGCCATCGTCCCTACGCCCTTTCTACTTTGCTTTGATTTTCCTGCGTTGTCTTGTTACTTCGTAGAGCAGTATTCCCGCTGCAACCGATGCGTTGAGCGAATTTACCTTTCCGCACATCGGCAGGCTGACAATAACATCGCTCTTTTCTCTGAGCAGACGCGAAACCCCGCTGCCCTCCGAGCCTATTATGAGCGCCGCCGCACCGTCGTAATCAACGGTACACCAATCCTGACCGTCCATATCTGCCGCATAAACCCAGACATTGCGTTTTTTCAGCTCCTCAACGGTAAAAGCGAGATTTGAAACTCTCGCTACCGGAAGATGCTGTGCCGCTCCCGCCGAGGATTTCATCACGGCGGCAGTCAAGCCTGTTCCGTGCCGCTTGGGAATGATAACTCCGTGAGCGCCCGCCGCGTCTGCCGAGCGGATTATCGCGCCGAGATTGTGGGGGTCCTCGATATTGTCGCATATCACCACAAAAAGCGGCTCATCTCCCGCGCGCTCATAGATGTCCTCCAAGGTGGCGTAGTCGCAGGCGGCGGCAAAGGCGACGATTCCCTGATGATTTAAGCCGGGGCAGAGCTGGTCGAGCTTTTCACGGGTGACATCTTTCACGGGGATTCCCTTTTCTTTTGCGAGCGCTACTATCCTTTGCAGACTGCCCAAGCCGCCCTCCTGCTTTTGGATAAGCAGCTTGTCAACGCTCCTGTCGGATCTGAGCAGTTCCATTACCGGATTTCTGCCGGCGACAAGGTTTTCGGGTATTTCGTATCTATCCATCGTTCCTCCCAATAACAGGCTTTCAACGTCTCTCCACACCGTTAAAAGCCGAAATTACGCAAAAAAGCGGCAAACCCGCTCTGCGTTAAAGATATACACAATATATTATAGCATAATTTGTCGTCAAGACAAGCAAAAGCCACAAAATAGACGACTTGAGGTTAAAAAAAGCTTGTGAATACCGTCTATCTGCGATATTCATTACTGATTTTCGGTTTTTGCAGGAAATTCGGTCGCATTTAGTCGGCGTAATAGGGCGAAAAAATATTTCTTTACAAAAAGTAAACACAACTTTTCACATTTTTCAGAATGTGGAATGTTGAAAACTCGGTTGAAAGTGTGGAAATCTCTTTTATCCATGGGATTTTTAAACCAACACAGCCGAAAAACACCGGTTGAATTAAAATTTTCCGCTACAATGAGTTTAGAGAGCTTGCCTACCGCGATGAAAGCGGCTTGCAATTTTCACGCAAAAAGGTATACTCTTTTTTGTAAATATACATTCAGCGGAGGAAGAAGCATGAATAAAGCCGAAAATTCTTTAAAAACCTGCACTTTGAATATAAAAAGCTTTGACCTTGATAAAACTCTCGACTGCGGGCAGGCTTTCCGCTGGAAAAAGCAGTCGGACGGGTCTTTTGTAGGCGCGGCGCTCTGTCATGCCGCGAAAATCACGCAGAATAACGACGAAATAACGATAATTTCCGATGCCGATGAGGATTTTTGGCGGGAATATTTTGATGTTGAAACCGACTATATGGCGATTGTTTCGGCGCTGAGCCGAGTGGAACAGATGAAAGAGCCCTGCCGCTGCTGCGGAAAAATCCGTATTCTCAAGCAGGACGGCTGGGAAGCTCTGGCGAGCTTTATCATCAGCCAGAACAACAATATAAAGCGAATTTCCGGCATAATAGAGCGCCTTTGCGAAAATTTCGGCGACAAGGCGGCGATGGGGCTTTATTCCTTTCCCTCGGCAGAACGGATAGCCGCCCTGACGGTTGAGGAGCTGGCGCCGCTGCGCTGCGGATTCCGCGCAAGGTATCTGATAGATGCCGCGCAAAAGGTGGCGAGCGGGGAGATAGACTTGCAGGCGCTTTACACAATGCCGATAGATGATGCGCGCAAAACGCTCAAAACCATAGTCGGCGTGGGGAATAAGGTGGCGGACTGCGCGCTGCTGTTCGGCTTTTATCGCGTGGAATGTTTTCCGGTAGATGTCTGGATACGCCGCGCGATAGAGGAGTTTTTCCCCGACGGACTCCCCGAGGATATACTGCCCTACGCGGGAATCGCGCAGCAGTTTATCTTTGACTATATGCGGACAAGGGAAAAGGCAAAATAATATGAAAAAACCGCCCTCGGTAAGTTTAAAACCGAGGGCGGTTTGGCGTCGTTGAGGGGATTCGAACCTCCGGCCTACCGCTTAGGAGGCGGTCGCTCTATCCGGCTGAGCTACAACGACAGGCATTAAATACCATTATATAACGGCAAAAGCCGCGTTGTCAAGAAACAGAAAAAGCGGCAGAGAGTCATATTCGGCTGCAAAAGGCACAAAATGTTTTATAACCCCTTTTATAATCGAGCAAAAGGTGCTATATTATACAAGATAACCTGTGTTTTCCGGAGGCTGGAAATGAAAAGAGAAAAATCCTGCGGAGCTTTGGTCTATCGTGTTGAAAACGGTGAGACTATGCTCCTTTTGCTTCGTCACCGTCATGGTGGGCATTGGTCTTTTCCAAAGGGACACGTTGAGGGCAATGAAACCGAGGTAGAGACTGCTTTGAGAGAAGTTTTGGAAGAAACTTCCCTGCATATAACATTAAAAAGAGGATTTCGCCACACTGTTGAATATTTCCCCAAGCCCGGGGTGAAAAAGCTGGTGGTGTATTTTCTGGGTGAGGCTTTGCCCGATGAAACTGCCGTAAGGCAGGAGGAGGAAATAGGCGAGCTGCGCTGGGTGCGCTTAGATGAGGCTTTTGAGCTTGTTTCCTTTCAAAATGACCGAGATTTGCTTTCTAAGGCTCGCAGCAGGCTGATAAGCGCACAAGCGGTCTGACGCTTTCGCAAAAGCGCGGGAGGACACGGTTTTCGTGTCCTCCCGCATTTGGATTGAGGGTCATTTTATCATCTGCGAAACACCGTCGAGGATAATTCCCGCGTTTTTGACAGCCTTTCCCGCCGATTTTTTCAGCTTTTTCGCCTGAGACTGCATTGTGCGCTCTCCGCTCATCATATAGGCGGCGGTTCCCGCTATCATGCCCACCGCGGCTGAGGTCACCATCTGGCTCATTGTTTTGTTCATGCTCATTCCCCCTGTTTTGAAATTTTCGGGCAGTTATATCATGTGCAGATATTCCGCTCTCAAACCCGAAATCTTATTCCAATCGGAAATTTACCTTTTGCACAAGCAGGCGGGGAAAACAAAGCGGCAAAATGGGCAAAAAGTCGGCAGGGAATTTTTGTAAAATTTTCGCGGGCGGATTTCTCGGTCAAAATCGCCGATAGCACCCCTTTAAAAATCCGAAAAGCAAAGCATTTTTGACAAACAAACGGCGAAAAGCGGCTTTTTCAGCCGAATTTGCGCCCGATTCCCCAAAGGAATAAAATCTACAACAAGAGAGGTAATACAAATGGACAGACCCGCAAGAATACTGGCGATACATGATCTTTCAGGCTTTGGGCGCTGCTCGCTCACAGTTATAATTCCCGTGCTTTCGGTCATGGGTATGCAGGTTTGTCCGGTGCCCACGGCGGTTTTGTCCTCCCACACAGGCGGCTTGGGCGAGGTTGAGCTTTGCGACCTCACCGAGCAGCTCGCCCCCACTCTCGAACATTACAAGCGGCTCAAGCTGGATTTTGAGTGCGTTTACAGCGGATTTCTCGGCTCATCACAGCAGATAGACCACTGCCTAGATTTTTTTAAGAGCTATCCCAACGCGCTTGCGGTGGTAGACCCTGTTATGGGCGACCACGGCAGAGCTTATCGCACCGTCACAGCCGAAATGCGCGCGAGAATGCATGAGCTGGTTTCGGTCGCGGATTTGATAACCCCCAATCTCACCGAGGCGTGTATGCTGCTCAACGAAAGCTACGACCCCGCCCCTCTTACCGTTGAACAGGCTAAAAGCAAGCTTGTGAGACTTGCGAAGCTCGGTCCGAAGCAGGTGGTTATAACCGGCGCGGAGCTGGCTTCCTTTGAGACTATCTGCAACATCGGCTATGATGCCGCTCACGGAGCGTTTTGGTGCGTTGCCTGCGATTATGTTCCCGTTTCCTACCCCGGAACAGGCGACATCTTTGCCGCGGTTCTCACAGGTGCGCTGCTCGGCGGAGACAGTCTGCCTATGGCTATGGAAAGGGCTACGATTTTTGTTCAAACCGCGATAAAGACCACCTACGGCTACGGCGGCGACACCCGCTACGGCGTTATGCTCGAGCCTATTTTGAGCCGACTCGCTCACAGGGAGATAACCGCAGGCTACCGTACTTTATAAAAAACGGCGCTGCTTTTTTCGGCGGTGCCGACAGCATAAAAGGGGAAAACGGCGGCTTTCTGCCGAAATATTTCTCCGGTGCCGAAAAAAGGAGCGTGCTTATTTATGAGAGAAAAATCAAAAAGCTACAAAATTGCCGCGGTCGGAGTTTTGAGCGCCATGGTTTTCGCGGCGAATTTTATTTCAATTCCGATAGGCGATATAAGCAGAATACATTTCGGAAATGTTTTCTGCGTTTTGTCGGGACTGCTGCTGGGACCTGTTTCGGGCGGACTTTGCGCCGGCTTAGGCGGCTTTTTCTACGACTTTTTTAATCCCATCTACGCCGCCGAAGCGCCGATAACCTTTTGCCTGAAATTTTCGCTCGGCTTTATCGCCGGAGCGGTTGCCTTTTCGGGAAAAAGCCGCGGCGGCAGCAGAATCAAAAACATGGCGGGCGCGGTTTGCGGCAGTTTGGGCTATGTCGCCCTCTATCTGTTTAAGAATTTCGTTAAGGAATATTATTTCCTGAGAAATCCCATCGAAACGGTAGCCGCAAAGCTGGTGATAAAAGGCTCCTCCTCGTTGATAAACGGCTTTATCGCCGTTGCGGCGGCGCTGATTTTGCTGCCCGTTTTCCAAAAGGCGATGAAAACCTCGGGAATATACCAAAAGCTGTTTGAATAAAGAAAAGCGCTTCTTTTAAGAAGCGCTTTTTTCGCTTATTTCACTTTCGTCATAGGGAATCTGTTCAACGGTTTTTGATTTAAGCACCACCCGTCTGAGCTTTTTGCCCTCGGGTGCCGCCACCGATTTTATTCCCGTGTAGCCGTTTTTGAGGTCGGTTTCGTCTATCACGATGCTGTTTCCCGCCGTGAGCTGGTGGATAAAGCTCTTTCCGCCTACATTGTATCTCGTTGAGCCGCCTTTATACTGCGAAACTATTTCTATCGCGGTCACGTCTTTGAGATTTAGCACCGCGCCGCCGTTTGCGATTATCTTTCCGCGCACGATTACGTTTTCCAGTGTGACAACGCCGTTTTCCACCGAATCGGCTATCGTTATGTCGCCTGTTACCACCTTGTTCTTTAAAACGGTGTTGCCGCTCGTTATCAGAATATTGCGGTATTCCCCCTCAACGGAATGGGTGACTCCCGCCGTTATCTCCATATCGACAGGCTTTTTATCCGCCTTTTCCGCTTTTGAGGAAGACGAAAAATCACGGCTGAAAAGCTGCTCTGCCCTGTTTTGCAGCGAATCCATTGCAGACTGCCCCTCACTGCCGCTCATCAGCCAGATAAAGCCGCCGCCGAACAGTATCATAGCCGCGAAAAGAACCGCCACTATCCAAACAGATAAATTTCCGTTTCGTCCGGCGCTCATATTCTTTTCCTCCTCTCGCGGCATTATTATCTCAGTTTAGCATAAAAATACGGTTTTTGCATCACCAAAGGCGAAATTGGAAAATTTTTCGCAAAAAGAATATGCAGCTCCCGAAAACGGCTGAGTATAAGGCTTTTTTTGTTGTGTAATGCCGCCGATTGTGTTAGAATAAACTGTTGTATGAGGTGATATTATGAATAAGCTGAAAGTTTTGATATTATTCGGCGGAGTGTCTAACGAGCATGAGGTTTCGCTCAGGAGCGCCACTTCGGTAATAGAAAACATCGACAGAGAGCGGTTTGAGCCGATTCTCATGGGAATAACAAAATCCGGCGAGTGGAGACTCTTTGAGGGGGAAACGGAACAGCTGGTTAAAGGCGGTTGGGAAAAGTTTTCCACCCCCGCCATACTCTCTCCCGACAGAGATACCCACGGAATAATGATATTCCGTGATGGAAAGGTTGAAAAAGAGCGGATAGATGTGCTTTATCCCGCCGTTCACGGGCAAAACTGCGAGGACGGCGCTTTGCAGGGTCTGATGCAGCTGTCGGGAATACCCTATGTAGGCTGCAAGGTAACTTCCTCCGCATTGACCTTTGATAAGGCGTATACCCATATCGTTTGCGAGCGGGAGGGTATTCCGATGGCTAAATGGGAGCTTGTGAGAGCAGACGGAGATTTTGAGGAGGCGTTTGAGCGCGTTGAGAAAAATCTGGGCTTTCCCTGTTTTGTAAAGCCTGTTAATTCCGGCTCGTCGGTAGGCTGTTCTCCCGCGAAGGACAAAGACAGCTTTAAAGCGGCACTGGATATTGCTTTCGCCGAGGACAGCAAGGTGATAGTAGAAGAGCTGATAACCGCCCATGAGGTGGAATGTGCCGTGATGGGCAATCATGAGCTTTTTGCCCCTACTACCGGCGAGATAGTCACCGTTGACGGATTTTATGACTACGACAGCAAATATATAAACGACAGCGCCCGCTTGATGATGCCGGCGACTGTTTCCGACGAGAGCAACCGAAAGGTGAGAGAGCTTGCCGAAAAGGTTTATAAGCTGCTTGACTGCCGCGGGCTTTCCCGAGTGGACTTTTTTGTTGAGGAGGGCGGCAGAATACTCTTTAATGAGATAAACACTCTGCCCGGATTCACCTCGATAAGTATGTATCCCAAGATGATGATGTATTCGGGAATGAGCTATGCCGAGATTATCACACGCCTTATCGAGCTGGCAGCGGAAAAGTGAGTCTTTTTTAGGAGAGATTGTATTGAAGAAGGACGCTATGATTTCCATCAAGGGAATTTATTCCAACGATGGGGAAAAGGATATGGTGGAGCTGCTCACCTGCGGCAGATTCTACCGAAAGAACAACAGCTACTGGCTTTCCTACGAGGAAAGCGAAACCACCGGCTTTGAGGGGCAGAGAACCACGCTCCATGTTGAAAAAGACCGCGTTACCATGCGGCGGAGCGGCAGTTTTGAAAGCCAGCTCATTATCGAGCGGGGAAGCCGCCACCAGTGCCTTTACGATACCGGATTCGGCGCGATAACGGTGGGGATAAACGGCAGAGAGATAAATTCCACGCTGAATGACGACGGCGGAGAGGTGGATTTTTCCTATGCGACGGATATAAATTCCGCCCTAACCAGCGAAAACCGTGTTATAATCAAGGTAGAGCCGCAAAACGATGTTACAGAATAACCCTGTTTAGGAGGATAAAAATATGTTAGGACCGATAAGCATTGCCGCCGAGGAACTGCGCCAAATCGTTTCCGGCGCGATAAAGTCCGCGATAGAAAAGGGCGAACTGCCCGCAGTTGAGGGCGAATTGCCCGCCTTTCTCATTGAGCAGCCGGCAGACCCATCTCACGGCGATTTTGCCACCAACGCAGCCATGTCGGGCGCGAGAGCTTTCAGAAAGGCTCCCCGTGCCATCGCCGAGGCGATAGCGGCAAATCTCGATTTGAGCGGAACTCATTTTTGCCGCGCCGAGATAGCAGGCCCCGGATTTATCAACTTCTTCGTTTCCGACCTTTGGTTCTCCGAGGTTGTCACCCGCATACTCAAGGAGGGTGAAAACTACGGCAGAACCGATTACGGCAAGGGCAAAAAGGTTATGGTGGAGTTTGTTTCCGCCAATCCCACAGGTCCTATGCACATGGGCAACGCCCGCGGCGGCGCAATCGGCGACGGTCTTGCGGCGGCGCTTGACGCGGCGGGATATAACGTTACCCGTGAGTTTTTGATAAACGACGCGGGCAATCAGATAGAGAAGTTCGCAAAATCGCTGGAAGCGAGATATTTGCAGCATTTTAAGGGGGAAGAAGCGGTTGAATTCCCCGAGGACGGCTATCACGGTGCCGATATAACCGAGCGCGCCGAGGAATATATCGCCGAAAACGGAGACAAGCTGCTCGATATGGAGGCAAAGGACCGTAAGGCGGCTTTGGTCGCTTTCGCCCTGCCCAAGAATATAGAAAAGATGAAGACCGATCTCGGTCGTTACCGCATCGAATTTGACAACTGGTTCTCCGAGACTACCCTGCATGAGTCGGGTGCGGTAAAGCGCGCAGTTGACGAGCTGACCGCCCGCGGCTACACCTACGAAAAGGAGGGCGCTGTCTGGTATAAAAATGCCGAGGTTCAGACTGCCGCTCTCTTGAAACAGGGCAAGACCCAAAAGCAGATAGACCAGCTCGAGCTGAAAGACGATGTTCTTATCCGCGCAAACGGTTTCCCGACCTATTTTGCCGCCGATATAGCCTATCACGCAAACAAGTTTGTTGACAGAGGTTATGACAAGTGCATCAACATTTGGGGAGCCGACCACCACGGTCATGTTGCCCGCCTGAAATGCGCGCTCGATGCGCTCGGTGTCGGCGGCGACAAGCTGGATATAGTTTTGATGCAGTTGGTTCGCCTCACCAGCAACGGAGAGCTTGTGAGAATGAGCAAGCGCAGCGGCAAGGCGATAACCCTTTCCAACCTGCTTGATGATATTCCGATAGATGTGGCGAGATTCTTCTTCAATATGCGCGAGCCGGGTTCGCAGCTGGATTTTGACCTTGATTTGGCGGTGGAGCAGTCTAACCAGAACCCCGTTTACTATGTTCAGTATGCTCACGCGAGAATCTGCTCGATAATCAAGAACCTTGCCGCCGAGGGCATCACCGAAAAGGAACTGACTGCCGAACAGCTCAATGTTCTTACCCACCCCGACGAGAGAGAGCTTATTCGTGAGCTGGCGGCACTGCCCGAGGAGATAATCGCCGCCGCTAAGAACTACGACCCCGCCCGCCTGACCCATTTCGCACTGGAAACGGCGACGAGATTCCATAAGTTCTACAATTCCTGCCATGTTAAGTGCGACGATGAGGCGTTGATGACAGCCCGCCTTGCTCTTTGCAGAGCGACCGCCATCGCTATCAAAAACGTGCTTGTCATGCTCAAGATAGAGGTTCCCGAGACTATGTAAAAACTTCCCCGCCGATGACGTTAAAGCCGTCGGCGGGGAATGTGGTTTTTAGGCAGCAATCAAAAAAGCATTGGAAAGCGTATAAAAAGAAAATACTATGAGCAAAAC
>CAZNJJ010000030.1:0-19887 GCA_964573335.1 uncultured Oscillospiraceae bacterium
TTTCCTACACAGGGGGCGCTTTTGTCTATTGTCCGTTTTTGCTGGACCTGTTCACAACATCGAGAGACTTTTTGTTTTCCGTTTAAATTTTTGTTCTCACTGCTTTGCGGAAGCCGCCATCGCCATCGAAACGGTTATCGCGTAGCAGGCGGTTACAACCGTCAGCAGGTTTTGCAGCGCAGAAGGTCCGGATATATCGGAGCCGAGCATCATCATGGCAAATCCCTGTCCCGCCACCAAAACTATGCCGAAATACGCCGAGAGCAGTCCCCAGAGAATACAGCGCTTTGCGCTTTTGGCGGTTGCGGCAAGGCATCTTGCGTTGGCGAGCAGAAAAAGTGTGGCGCAGACCAAAAAGAGCGTTTCGATAAGCTGGTCGGAAGCGGTGGAAACCTCTCTGAAGGAGATAAATCTGTCTATCATCGCTATCGTCTGCCAAATGACAGGCAAAAGCGCCACTATTCCCTGCGAGGCAGACCTCTTTGCCCCACTGAGCAGGCAGGAGGTGATATAGATAAAGGCTATTCCCGAAAGTATGCCGAGGATATGCTCTATCTGCACAAGGCGACCGGGGAGCCGATTCACCACCGGCTCATCGAGGTCGATTTTAAGAGCCTCAAGCAGACGGGGAACGCTCACCGCGATAACAGCGATTCCGTATGCGGCAGTAGTCAGCTCAAGATAACGGTTTCCGCGCAGAACGCCGCTGCTTTCGTCCTTTTCGCTCAAAGTGAAGAAAGCTATCGCGGCAGCTCCCGCCGCCATAATCACCGAAAAAACGGTGGGCAAAAGCGAATCAATATAAAATCCCGTAACGGTATCCACAAACAGCGCCTTTACCAATATGCGAAGAAGCGCCGACACAACAACGGCGGCAGAAAACACCTTTATGCTTTTCTTATACAAATCATTAAGCCTTCTTTCGGAAAGAGCGCATACAAGCCTTTCCCTTTTCATAGATTTTGACAATGGCTATTTTATCGCATAGCAAAGATAAAGTCAAATAAAACAGGGGAAAGTGAAAAACATGAGATACACTCTTATATTTTCGGCGATTTTCGCTATTATGCTGGCGGTGATTCCTGCGGCGGCGGTTTTTATCCTCAAAACAGCCGAGCCTTATCGCGATGAGGATATTCCCGCTATATCAGCCGAACCGGTTTCCGCCGACTCCGCCGATGAGCAGGCTGCCGTTATCTACGGCGATTCAACCCCCGCAGAGGAGATTCCCGCTCGGGACATGATAAAGCTCTTTGACCGCTCTGACGGAGAAATTTTTTCGGTGAGCCGAGAGCAGTATATTCAAGGCGCAACAGCCGCCGAAATGCCCGCCGCCTTTCATATCGAAGCGCTCAAAGCGCAGGCTGTGGCGGCGCACAGCTGGGCGTTATACAGCATCAAACTGCAAAAGCTGTCTCCCAACCCCGAGCTTAAAGGCGGGCAAATATCGGTGGATACCGAAAAATGTGAGGGCTATATCTCAAAGGAACGCTTTTTCGAGCGCTGCGGCGAAAACGCCCCTATTCTCTGGCAGAAAATATCAAAAGCCGCCGCTTTCGCCGTTGACAAGGCGGTGGAATACGACGGTGAGATAGCGCTTGCCGCCTATCATTCCACCAGTGCGGGCAAAACAGAATCGGCGGAAAACGTCTGGTCGGCTTCCCTGCCATATCTGGTTTCGGTAGAAAGTGAGGGAGATTTGCTCGCCCCCGATTACAGCGTAACCGAAACCTTTGACAAAAAAACGATGCGGCTGCTGCTTATTCAGGCGTTTCCCGAGGGAGAATTTCCCAACGACTCGCCCGAAAACTGGATAGAAATTCTCGAGCGGTCGAGCGCGGGGTATGTCACCTCGGTAAAGGTGGGCGAAATCATTGTTCACGGTCAGCAGTTGAGAAACGCGCTCAGCCTGCGCTCCTCCTGCATCGAAATCGCCTATTCAAACGGAACCTTTTCGATAACGGCAAAGGGCTACGGTCACGGGGTGGGAATGAGCCAATACGGTGCGGATTTTATGGCGCGTCAGGGCAGGAGCTGTGAGGAGATACTGGAGCATTACTACCCGAAAGCCAAACTTAAAACCGTGTCGGCAAAAACGCTCGCCGCATATATTGGTGAGTGAGAATAAGCAAATCGAAATTGCCACATTCCCCGCGAAAACTCTCTCCCAATCTGTAAGTGCTGCGGTTTTGGGCGGGAATAGCGGATATTCTCAACTCATATATTTTTATCAAGGTGGTGACGCTGATGAATAACTTTAACAACATTCCCCCCGAAAAGCTGGATATGCTGCTCAAAACGGCGGGGCAGCGACTGGGAAAAGACCCCCGCGCCTTAAAACAGCAGCTCCAAAGCGGAAATCTCAACGGTCTCGGAATGGACCCCCGCCGACAACAGCAGATAGGTCAGCTCCTCAAAGACCCGCAGGCACTCTCCGAATTTTTTGAACAGCCGCAAATCAAACAGATGATAGAAAATCTCATGAAAGGCAGATAGCGATGGACGATCTCGCCTCGATGATAACACAGTTTTTAAACAGCGAGGACGGCATGAACCAGCTCAAAGCGGTGAGCGCGGCGTTGGGTATTCCCGACCCGACCGCCCCTCAGCAGCCGAGCGGCTTTCAGCCGCAAAGCACGGGGCAGAACGGGTTTTCGCCGCAGAACAGCCAAATTCCACTCAATATGCCGCAGCTTGATATGAACACGCTGATGATGATGCAGAGAGCGATGTCACTTTTCGGGCAGGAGGACAAAAACACCGAGCTGCTGCGCGCGCTCAAGCCGCATTTCTCACCCGAGCGCGCCAAAAAGGTGGATGACGCAATACATATCATGCAGCTCATTCGTCTGCTCCCACTCGCAAAGGAAATGGGCATCTTGGGCAGGAACAAAGGCGGTGAGCGCTGATGCCGCGCGGATTTATCGATGCCGCCACCATGTCCATGCAGAAAGAGGCTCTGCGGCGGGTGCGGGAGATGCAGCGGCAGGCGCAGATGTCTTTAGAGCGTTCGGAAGGCTTTTCCCCGCCGCCCGAAAACAGCAATGAGTCCGGCACGTTTCAGCAGCAAAGCCGCCCCGAACAGAATCGGATTCCCAACAGACAGAATGTGCCGCCCTATCAGCCGCCGCAAAATCAAAGCAGCGGTTCTCCGCAGGACATTTTTTCGCGGCTTTTCGGCGGCAAATCGGCAGATTTGGGTTCTCTGGGCGAAATGGTGCAAAACGCAGTCAGTTCCGCCTCAAAGCCCGCCTCCGAGCTGTTGGACAGCTTTGGCATAGACGGCGAAAAGCTGATAATTTTGATGGTGATGTGGGCGGTTTTCAACGAGCACAAGGATAACAAGCTGCTGCTCATGGCGTTGGGGTATCTGCTTTTGTAAAAAGGGGAGAAAGATTTTTCTCTCCTTTTTATGTCATTTATTGTAATATACAGCCACCTGTGTTAAAATTACATAAATAAATTCTGTGAGGTGTTTTTTATGTGGACAGGTTCTCAGCTTAAAACAAACGCAAAAGCTGTGTTAAAGCAATCCTACTGGAAAGCGTTGCTTGTCAGCTTCGTTCTCGGTATTGTCACCGGCGGCAGCACCGGCTCCTCGGTTAAATCGGGAATGGACGAAATCGACGGCGGAATTATCAACAGCTTCACCCACGGCGAGCTGATAGCCATTGTCATCACGATTTTGGCAGCTATCGCCGTTGTTGCTCTGATTAAAACAATTTTTTCAATATTTGTCGGCGCGCCGCTTGCGGTTGGAGCGCAACGCTATTTCCTCGAATCGACACAATATCGTTTTAACCTGAGCGAGCTGGGTTATTCCTTTGGAAACGGGCATTATCTGAATATAGTCACCACGATGTTCGTAAAGGAACTGTATCTGTTTTTCTGGACACTTCTTTTTATCATTCCCGGGGTGATCAAAGGCTATTCCTACTCGATGGTGCCGTATATCCTTGCGGAAAACCCCACTCTTTCCTGCAACGAGGCGATAACCATTTCCCGCAAAATTACAAGAGGGCATAAATTCAATATGTTTTTGCTGGACCTCTCGTTTTTCGGCTGGTATCTGCTGGGAGCGCTCTGTTTTGGCATAGGCGTACTGTTTGTTGCCCCATATTACAATTCCACCCGCGCACAGCTTTATCTGGCTCTGCGCTCCATCGCGCTCGATAACGGAACGATTTCGCTCTCGGAACTGGAGCGGAGATAATTAAACAATAGGTGAAACCGCCGAGAAGGGAAAATTTCTCTCCTCGGCGGTTTTTTATATGGGAATTGGGGTGAATAAGACAAAGCCTTTTCTTTTCAAGTGAAACGGAGAGGTTTGTTTTAGAGCCTCCCCTTTAAAAAGGGGAGGCTTTAATTCTCTTTCGCGAAAAAACCGCATACAAAGCAAAAACGCCGCCCAAAAGGGCGGCGTCAAAGCCTATTTGAGCGGCTTTCGCGCCGCGATAAAAAATTTCTGCGTGCGGTTGAAAACTATCCGTTCCTCCGCTATCTCAAATCCGACTGACCTCATCATCTCCGAAAGCTGCTGCGGCTTGAATATCGCCGTCTTTGGCAAAAGCCCAAGCCCGCCGCCCAGGCGATACGCCGCCCGAGTTAAAAGCGGCATATTCCCGATGCAATCGCAGACGCTGATAAAATATCCCCCGCTCGGCAGAACGGAATAAACATCTTCCACCAGTTTTTTGCTGTTATCGAGATAATTGAGAAGATTAAAGGCGGTAATAATGTCATATTCTCCGCAATTTATACTCCGAGAATAAAAATCTCCCACCCGCCATTCGATATTCTTATTATCGTTGAGCCGCTTTGCTTCGGCAATCATCGCGGGGGAACTGTCTATCGCGGTGACGCTGTTGACTATCTGCGCCAGCTCGGAAATTATCAAGCCTGTTCCGCAGCCGATGTCCAGTATTCTGCTGTCGGGCGAACAAAAGCCCTTGCTCTTAACCGCTATCGCGCGGTTTGCGTTGCCGAACAGCTTTACCGTGGCAAAATTGTAGCTTTTTGCCCGTCTGTCCCAATATCCGCTCATCACGCCGCCTCACTTTATGGCACGGCACTCGAGGTAGTAGCGCTTGTCTACGGCAGTTCCCATAGAAAAGCTCTTTCTGACAAAGGAGCCGTTTTTGCAAACCACATCAAAGAGCGAATCGCGGTCAAATTCCGAAAAGACTATCGCGAGTCTGTCGGGACTGTCACCCAGCTTGCGGCACTCGTTTTCTCCGTGAATATAATCAAGCTGCGCCTCGGGGTGATTTTTGAGCCATGCGTCCAATTTAGGCTGAATAATCTGCGCGTCGGGGGGATTTTTCGCATCGAATCCCAAATCGCGCTCAACCGCCTCGGGGTCAACGTTAAAGAGCAGGCGGTGTATCGGCTCGAATTTGAGCGCGGGGTCATAGAGATTTACTATCTCCGCCAACGCCCAGCGCGCGGGGTGATTCTCCCGCTGAGACTCGGTGAGAGTGGGTTTTATCTTCTCCCAGCACGCCTTTGCGGTGGCGAGAGAATGGTTTCCGTCGCCCATGGCATAGAGCAGACCATCGGCGCTGTTCTGCTTCAATTCGGCGAGAATATCGGCGATTTTTTGCAGCATCTCGGGGGAATCGACACGATAACCCGTGCTGTGACCGCCGTTTTTCATCAGCTCAAAATCATAGAGCTTTTCCAACTTTTCGCAGGCGGAATCGAGCAGGCTCATCAGCTTGTCGGATTTGTCATCTATCAGCACCATTATGTGAGGAGTTTCGAGCGGAGCGTTTTCTCTTATTTTTATTCTTGGGGGCAGGCGCTCAATGATAGTCTCCTCGGTGGCTCTTATCATGCTCTTGGAGCCTTTGGAGTAGTCATACTGCTCCAAATCGAGCGCGGCGATAAGTCCTCTGCGAACACCGGCTGTCGTCTTTCTGCGAAGATAAACCATCGTAGAACCGATATTTTTGAGCTTTCCGCTTTTTACATAGTCGTTCATGGTGGAATTTATCTTTTCGATGCGCTCATCGTTGTTGTCGGAAAGATAAGCCTCGGGGAGTGTTATTCTCAATGCCGAGGGAGAATCCCCGACAATCTCCTCCACCTCCTGCCAGTATTCCGGCTGGGAGGTGAACTGGTCACAGGCGACCACCGAAAACTTTTCGAGCGCTGTTCCGTCGGCGGGCAGAAGTATCTCGGGAATTTTGAGCGCTACCCGCGCCAAATCATTTTCGAGCTTTTGCATGGTTTTTCTCCTTTATAAAAGCAGACCCTTTGCCGCATGAGCGGTAAAGGGCTTGCGAAATTTCATATCACTTTATCAGGCGAACCTTGATGATTCCGTCGATACTTTCCAGCTTTTTGATGATAGCCTCGTCAGGCTCGGCAGAAAAGTCAAAGAGGGTATACGCCCAGTCGCCGCGGCTGGAGTTCATCATGTGTTCGATGTTAAAGCCGCCGTCGGCAAGCACGGCAGTCATCTGACCTACCATGTTCTTTACATTGCGGTTGATTATCGCAAGGCGGAAAGGCTCGGTTCTCGGCATCTCACAGCGGGGCAGATTCACCGAGTTGATGATATTTCCGTTTTCGATGTAGTTTTTGAGCTGGCGAGCCGCCATCTGAGCGCAATTTTCCTCCGACTCGGGGGTAGAAGCGCCGAGATGCGGAGTTGCGATAACTCCCTTTACGCCGAGTATTTTGTCATCGGGAAAATCGGTAACGTAATGACGGATATGTCCCGATTCCAAAGCGGCGATAACGGCATCGTCATCTACCAGACCGCCGCGGGCGAAATTGAGTATTACCGCGCCCTGCTTCATCTGAGAAATGGCTTTTTCGTCTATCATGCCGCGGGTCTTTTCGTTGAGCGGCAGATGAAGTGTTATATAGTCGCACTTGGAGAATATCTCCTCAACGGTTTTTACATGAATTATCGAACGGGTGAGATTCCACGCGGCATCAACCGAGAGATAGGGGTCATAGCCCATTACCTCCATGCCCAGTCCCTTATCGGCGGCGTTTGCCACCATAACGCCGATAGCGCCCAAACCGATAACGCCCAGCTTTTTGCCTGCCAGCTCGGGGCCAACAAAGCGGCTCTTGCCCTTTTCCACCTTTGCAGCAACATCATCGGCGGAATTTTTGTGCAGTTCAAAAAGCCACTCACTTCCCTCTATAACCTGTCTGCCGGAAAGCAGCATACCGCAGATAACCAGTTCCTTTACGGCATTTGCGTTGGCACCGGGGGTGTTGAAAACAACAATTCCCTTTTCGGTGCAGGCATCTATCGGAATATTGTTCACTCCCGCGCCGGCTCTCGCTATCGCGAGCAGATTTTCGGGGAGGGTCATGTCGTGCATATCGGCAGAACGAACCAGTATTCCGTCGCAGCTTTCGCAGCTGTCGGAAACGGAATAGCTGTCTTTTTCCAATTCGGAATAGATTATATCGGAGATTTTGTTGAGCGTTTTTATCGAATACATTTTTCTTGCCCCTTTTATCTTTTTCGGCTTGTTTTCGCAAAAATTCCTTTTGCCAAAGCCTGAAACCAACTGTAATTATAGCCAAATTCCGCCCTGCTTTCAATAAGCGGGGCAAATTATCGGCATTATCTACAAAGCGGTTTAAAATCGAAACAGCGTTCTCAGTAAAGAGAACGCTGTTTGTTTGAAATCTGAGCTTTATGCCTTGCCCGCACAGCCGAGAACATTCTCTATCTTGTGAGCAACTACCTCGCGAACCGCGGCGCGCGCGTCGGTGAGATACTGTCTGGGGTCAAAGTGGTCGGGGTGCTCTGCCATGTGCTTTCTGATAGCGGCGGTCATTGCAAGGCGAATATCCGAGTCGATATTGATTTTGCAAACAGCCATTCTTGCCGCCTCACGGAGCATTTCCTCGGGAATGCCGATAGCTCCGGGCATTTTGCCGCCGTACTGATTGACTATCTCAACATACTCCTGCATAACGGAAGAAGCGCCGTGCAGAACTATCGGGAACTGCGGCAGTCTCTTTTCAACTTCCTTGAGAATGTCAAAGCGGAGCTGGGGCTTCTGACCGGGCTTGAACTTGTATGCGCCGTGGCTGGTGCCGATGGCGATAGCCAGCGAATCCACGCCGGTTCTGGTAACAAATTCTTCTACCTGAGCGGGGTCGGTGTAGGAAGAATCCTCATCGGAAACGTTTACGTCGTCTTCTATTCCCGCGAGCTTGCCCAATTCGCCCTCAACGGTTACTCCGCGCGCATGGGCGTATTCAACTACCTTTTTGGTGAGAGCGATATTCTCTTCAAAATCATATTTGGAGCCGTCTATCATAACAGAGGAGAAACCTCCGTCAATGCAGGATTTGCATATCTCAAAGCTGTCGCCGTGGTCGAGATGGAGAGCAATATCCAGTCCGGTATCCTCCATAGCCGCTTCAACCAGCTTTACAAGATAAGCGTGCTTTGCGTATTTGCGCGCACCCGCCGAAACCTGCAAAATGAGCGGAGACTTTTTCTCCATAGCCGCCTCGGTTATTCCCTGAATGATCTCCATGTTGTTGACGTTGAAAGCGCCGATTGCATACCCGCCCTCATAAGCCTTTTTGAACATCTCGGTAGTATTTACCAATGCCATTTTGACCAACTCCTTACTTTTGTGTTATTTTAGACTTTTCTAAAACAATAAGTATATTATCCAAGCAGAATCGCGACACGGCTGTTATCGCAGCCGACTCAGCTTCAGTATCGCTATCTGCGTTTTGGAATCCTTTATCTCGCCCGACATCACCATTTGCAGGGCTTTGTCAAACTCAATATGCTCCACCGTCAAAAACTCGTCATCATCAAGATGCTGACCCGCTTTTGTGAGCTGCTCGCCGTAATATATATGCACCGCCTCGGTGGTATAGGCGGCGGCAGGATACATAGCGCCCAAATAGGTGAGTTTTCCCGCCTTAAAGCCGGTTTCTTCTGTCAATTCTCTCGCGGCGCACTGCTCGGGAGTTTCGCCCGCGTCTATTTTGCCTGCGGGAATCTCCAACAGCTCCTCCCCGAGAGGATAGCGAAACTGCTTTACCATCAGCAGCCTGCCCTCATCATCGAAAGCGATAACCGCCGCCGCGCCCATGTGCTCGGTGTATTCCCTCACGCCCTCTTTGCCGTTGGGGAGCAGTATCTTATCCTTTCTGATATGGAGGATAACGCCGTCATAAATCTTTTCGCCGGAAATTTTTGTTTCAACAGCCATTTTCACACTTCCTATCATTTAATATAATACCGCTTTTGAGCGCGAAAATCAATTCTTCTTGGCAATATGATAATATTTCGTCTATAATAATAGCATATAACCGAATTCGGTTTTTATCGTAAACGGAGGTTTATTATGACAGACGTTATCATAGTCGGACACGGCCCCGCGGCTGTTTCGGCGGCGCTTTATCTCAGGCGGGCGCAAAAGAGCGTTATCCTGCTCGGACGCGATGCCGGCGCGCTGCAAAAAGCCGAGAAAATCGAAAACTATTTCGGGCTTTCCCGCCCGATGAGCGGAAAAGAGCTTGCCGAAACGGGAATCAGCCAGGCGCAGGCGCTCGGCGCGCAGACAGTCACCACCGAGGTTGTTGATATAGAATACGACGGCGGCTTTACACTCCTTACCACCGGCGGCGAATACCGCTCCAAAGCGGTGATACTGGCTACCGGCGCGGCAAGGCACGCCCCCGATATAGCGGGCTTAAAGCGATTTGAAGGCAAGGGAGTGAGCTATTGCGCTGTTTGCGACGGGTTTTTCTATCGCGGAAAAACAGTGGGGGTTATCGGCGGCGGTGAATATGCCCTGCATGAGCTTTCTCACCTGCTCAACCTCTGCGAAAAGGCTTATCTGCTGACAAACGGCGAGCCTGTTCCCGCTTCCCTCCCCGAAAAGGCAGAGGCAGTCACCGAGCCGATAGCCGAAATTCTCGGAGAGAATACGGTGACGGCGGTTAGGCTGAAAAACGGCACCGTTCTGCCGCTTTCGGGGGTATTTTCGGCACAGGGAACCGCGGCGGCGGCAGATTTTGCCCGAAAGCTCGGGATAGAGGTTTCTAACGGGGTTATCGCTGTCGATTCCGAAATGAAAACCGCTGTTGAAGGCGTTTTCGCAGCGGGAGACTGCACCGGCGGATTCATGCAGGTAGCTACTGCCGTTGCGAAAGGTGCAGCCGCCGCCATGAGCGCGCTGAACTTTCTCAAAAGGGGTGAGCCGTGATGAAAACCGCAATTATAACAGGCGGTTCCCGCGGAATAGGCGCGGCTGTTGTGAGAAAATTCTGCGCCGAGGGGTATCAGGTGGTGTTCGGCTATAACAAAAGCCGCGCCGAGGCAGAACTTCTCTCTGCCGAAACGGGGGCGCAGCCGCTGCAAGCCGATTTCGCCATGGAATCGGATATTCTCCGCTTTTGCGAGGAGGCAAAAAAACTGCTCGGGCATATTGATGCCCTTGTTCTCAATGCGGGCATCGCTCTGCCGCAAAAGCTGATTACCGATGTTACTGTTGACGAATGGGACAACCTCTTTGCCGTTGACCTGCGTTCTCATTTCATCTGCTGCAAGGCGCTGCTCCCCTTGATGGTGTCGGCTCACAGCGGCGCTATCGTGACCGTTTCTTCCATGTGGGGACAGACGGGCGGCTCCTGCGAGGTTGCCTATTCGGCGGCGAAAGCGGGGGTAATCGGATTCACCCGCGCGCTCGCAAAGGAAGTCGGTCCCTCCGGCATCAGGGTGAACTGCGTTTCCCCCGGGGTTATCGCCACCGAGATGAACTCCCACCTCTCTGCGGAGGATATGGCGGCTCTCGCCGACGAAGCCCCCCTCTGCCGAATCGGAACTCCCGAGCAGACGGCGAATTGCATCTATATGTTGGCTTCCGAGCTTTCGGATTTTGTCACAGGTCAGGTGCTTGGCGTAAACGGCGGAATAGTTATATAAGAGCTTTTCAAAAAACAAAAACCGCTGTCCTAAACGGACAGCGGTTTTCTATTCTCTTTGGATTAGGCGGATTTAGGCGGGATTTACCAGCTCTGCGGTAGCAAAGACGTAGTTGCCGAGTCTTGCGGTATTAAAGGTGGCGGTGTCTCCGTCGATTTCAAGTCCCTTAATCTCTACGAGCTTGCCGTCGATTATCTGATAAGCGGCAGCGAGACCCTCCATCTCATATTTAAACACGCCAACGCGGTTGAACTTCGCTCCGTTGAAGTTGACAAAGTCCATCTTAACGCCCTCGTTTGCGGCGGCGATAGCCTCATCGGGCTCGGTGCTGAAATCAATTACCAGCTTGCCCTGACCCGAAACGTCAACGGTAAAGGTTCCCTCGTTAGGCTCGGTGCCGAACTCAACCTCAACCTCGTCATCGCAATTAAACTTCAGCACATACAAATCGTCCCACTTCAGCTCTACCGAATCATCAATGTCATAAAGCTCGGTTCTGTAATCGTTGTAGTTAAACTCATACCAGAGATTGAGGAAGAAATCCTGCTCTACGTCGTCAATCTTGCTGATATTCTTCTTGCTGTTGCTCTTGCGGTTGAAGGTGAAAGTTCCGATAATGTCGCTGTCACCTATATCGCGGCGGGGATAGGTCTCTATCTCCACAAAGTAGTACCAGCCTGCGGGCACATCTTCAATAGAACGGGTGCAAAGATGGTAGATTGTGCCTGCGCCCGGTATTTGGATTGTGTCTCCCGTATCAGTCCAACCCGAGGGAGCAGGGCTGGCAGGTTCGGAAACATGAAACGCGCTTACATCGCTGACGCCCAAACGGTCGGGCAGAGTGGTGAGGTCGGCACTGCCGGTGGCAGCGGTTATCTTCTTCTTTACAATCTTGATGCTCTTAACAAGCTCCTCGCCCTGCTCAAACTTGGTCTTGATTTTGAGCTTTTCTATCTGGTCAAAATCGCTGATGGGAGTATACAGATAACCCGCCCCCGTCTGCCGATTTAATCCATCATCAGTAGGGCTATCGTTGAGTCTGACGAACGCTCTTCCCTCAAAGATAATGGCATAATACTTGTTGCCGTATTCGGCATGGTTGCCGGGGGTGCTGACATCGAGTGCCTCATCGGTGTCGGAATCATACTTTGCGAAATAGGAGAGAACAATATCGCTCTCGTCGCCATAGGTCTCGGTGACTGTCGCAAACGACGCGGAAGCAAGGCTAACAGCCATTGCCGCCGCCAAAATCGCGCTGAATAGCTTTTTCATAGCGGGTTTCCTTTCTTTAACCTTGAAGATGTCAAGGTGATTTGTGTGTGTCGGATTTTTCCTACAATCCCATGTTATTTTATACTATCGGCAAAGTTAAATCAATGTTTGCGGTTCAAAATCGGATAAACGCACAAATAGCGCTGACTGATTTTTCCAAATCGAAACACAGAATCAGCCGATTCTGTATATTTTGTATCAGTTTTGTAACCGAAATGTGATTTTGTTAAAACTTTATCGCAGTTTTATCCCAAAACAAAAGCCCTGCACAAAAATTTGTGCAGGGCAAAATTTGTTTTAAGCTCAGATAAGCTCGATGATGGCCATTTCAGCCGCGTCACCGCGACGGGGGCCGGTGCGGATAATGCGGCAGTAACCGCCGTTCTTATCCTGATACTTGGGAGCGATGTCGTCCATTACCTTCTTAGCAACAGTTTCCTTGGTGATGAAGGAATATACCTGACGCTTGGAATGGAGATCGGGGCGCTTTGCGGTGGTGATAATCTTCTCCGCAGCAGCTCTAACCTCCTTGGCACGGGTAACGGTAGTCTCGATGCGACCGTTCTCCATCAGGTAGGTCACCATCGCGCGCAGCATAGCCATACGGTGGTCGCTGGCTCTGCCGAGCTTTCTAGATCCTGCCATAGTTTATTCACTCCTTACTGTGAGGTTGATGTTTAAATCGTGTAAAAAGAGGCTTATTCCTCTTCTCTGCTCAAATCAAAGCCGAGCGACTGGAGCTTGGCAATGACTTCTTCAAGCGACTTCTTTCCGAGGTTTCTGACCTTCATCATTTCCTCGGGAGACTTGTTGACCAAATCGCCAACGGTGTTTACACCGGCGCGCTTTAGGCAGTTGAACGCTCTAACCGACAGGTCAAGCTCTTCAATCGTCATCTCAAGCGCCTTTTCCTTGCCCGAATCTTCCTTCTTCTCAAGGATTTCGGTGGAGAAGGTCTCGTCTGAGAGATCCACAAAGTGGTTGAGCTGTCTATTGAGGATCTTAGCCGCCAGACTTACCGCTTCCTTAGCGGAAATGGTTCCGTCTGTCCAAACCTCGATATTGAGTTTGTCATAGTCGGTTATCTGCTCTACACGGGTGTTTTCAACAGTGTAGTTCACCTTGAGCACAGGCGTATAAATGCTGTCCACAGCGATAGTTCCGATAGGAGCCTTTTCCAGCTCGGTAGCCTTGTTGCGGTCTGCGGGAACATAGCCCTGACCCTTTTGGAGAGTAATCTCCATGCTGAGTCTGCCGCCCTCGCCGATTGTGGCGATGTGCATATCGGGGTCGAGAATCTCAACATCCGAATCGCATATAATGCTGCCGGCAGTAACCTCGCACTCGCCCTCTGCGTCTATGCGAACCGTCTTGGGTCCCTCGCAGTAGAGCTTAGCGCAAAGTCCCTTGATGTTAAGGATTATCTCAGTAACATCTTCCTTAACGCCCTCTATCGTAGAAAACTCATGCTGAATACCGTCGATTTTAACCGAGATAACAGCTACACCGGGAAGCGAGGAGAGAAGCACGCGCCTCAAGCTGTTGCCCAGCGTGATACCGAAACCGCGATCAAGCGGCTCTGCGACAAACTTTCCATAGCGTCCATCATCTGAGAGCTGTGCGGTCTCAACCTTGGGCTCAATAATTTTAACCATAATAACCCTCCCTTTTGAGCGGCAAAAATGCCGCTTCGCGTCGTTCCCCTGCTGACTGACAGATCAGTATTACTTGGAGTACAACTCGACGATAAGGTGCTCAGCAACCTCAAAGTCGATATCCGAACGCTCGGGCATAGCGACTACGGTGCCGGAGAAATTGGCAGCATCCTTAGAGAGCCACTTGGGAACGAGCCACTTCTCGTTAGCTTCCATAAGAGTCTTGAACTTTACGGAAGAACGGCTCTTTTCGCGGATAGCGATAACCTCGCCGGGCTTTACAAGGTAAGAGGGAATATCTACCTTAGCTCCGTTTACGGTAAAGTGACCGTGACCGATGAGCTGTCTTGCCTCGCGGCGGGTGCTGGCATAGCCAAGGCGGAATACAACGTTGTCAAGACGACGCTCGAGCAACTGGAGCAGAACCTCACCGGTGATTCCGCTGGTCTTGGTAGCCATGGTGTAATACTTGTAGAACTGCTTCTCAAGTACGCCGTAGATAAACTTGAGCTTCTGCTTCTCATTGAGCTGAAGCGCATACTCGCTCTGCTTTCTGCGATTCTGCTTCTGATTGCGGTTAGACTCTTTATTGATACCCATTACAACAGGAGAGATCTTGAGGGTCTTGCATCTCTTGAGAATGGGCTGCTTGTTAGTAGCCATCAATCATTTCCTCCTTTATTGATGATTATACACGTCTTCTCTTGGGAGGACGGCAGCCATTGTGAGGAATGGGGGTAACGTCCTTGATCATGGTTACCTCGAGACCTGCGCCCTGAAGCGCGCGGATAGCAGCCTCACGACCCGAACCGGGGCCCTTTACATAAACCTCAACGGTCTTGAGTCCGTGCTCCATAGCTGCCTTAGCAGCGGTCTCAGCGGCAGTCTGTGCGGCAAAGGGGGTGGATTTTCTGGAGCCTCTGAAGCCCAGGCCACCTGCGGAAGCCCACGACAAAGCGTTGCCCTGAGTATCGGTAATGGTAACGATGGTGTTGTTAAAGGTGGACTGAATGTGTGCAGCACCACGTTCGATGTTCTTGCGCTCGCGACGACGGGTTCTGGTCGCGGCGTTCTTCTGCTTAGCCATCTGTTATGTCCCTCCTTTACTTCTTCTTGTTAGCGATGGTCTTCTTGGGACCCTTACGAGTACGAGCATTGGTCTTGGAACGCTGACCGCGAACCGGCAGACCCTTTCTGTGGCGGATACCACGATAGCAGCCTATTTCTACAAGGCGCTTAATATCGAGCTGAACACGGCTGCGAAGGTCGCCCTCAACAACGAGGTTCTTGTCGATATATTCTCTAAGTGCCGCTTCATCGGCCTCGGTGAGGTCCTTTACGCGGGTGTCGGGATTGATACCGGTAGCTGCGAGGATGTCGTTTGCGGTCTTGCGGCCGATGCCGTAGATGTAGGTCAGACCGATTTCAACGCGCTTCTCGCGAGGCATGTCAATACCAGCTATACGAGCCATTCTTTGTTACACCTCCATGTTTTTCGGTTGGCGTTTAACCCTGACGCTGCTTATGCTTGGGATTCTCGCAGATGACCATGATACGGCCCTTGCGCTTGATAACCTTGCACTTTTCACACATGGGTTTAACGGAAGGTCTTACTTTCATGTTGAATACCTCCATTCTTGCAGGCGGCTGAAACTTAAATTGTAAATATTCGGCATAATGCCGCCGATAACACGCCGAATATCGTTTATTACTTGGATCTCCAGGTGATCCTACCCTTAGTAAGGTCGTAAGGAGAAATCTCCAAAGTGACCTTGTCGCCGGGGAGGATTCGGATAAAGTTCATACGCAGTTTGCCGGAAATGTGTGCGAGCAGTTTGTGACCGCCCTGTATCTCAACGACGAACTGAGCATTGGGGAGAGCTTCTTTTACGATGCCCTCAACCTCGATTACATCATCCTTTGCCAAGGTCATTCCCCTCCTTTGTCATGGCGCGCCTCAAATTCTCTGATAGCGCGTCTCAGCTTTCGGTCGGTAGCAAGATCTTCTTTCGAGAGCAGTGTGCTGCTCGCCAGCAGATGCCTCAGCTTTTTGCGCTTAGGTCGGGCGAGCGGTCGGCTGCTTCCGTTTGCGATAAGAGCAAAGCCGTCTTGCAGTGACAAAACCGCAAACCATTCTCCGCGGTCTCTTCCCGCAAGGTTCTTCACCACGGTCATCGGGCGCATAGGCACCTCAAATTCCGGTGAGAACAACCGGACCGCTCGGAGTTATCGCCACAGTATGCTCAAAATGAGCAGACATCGAGTGGTCTACGGTAACAACGGTCCAATCGTTATCCAAAACCCTGACGGCACAGCCGCCGGCGTTTATCATAGGCTCTATCGCTATCACCATTCCGGCTGTCAGGCGAATACCGTGTCCCGCCCTGCCGTAGTTCGGCACCTCGGGTTCTTCGTGGAGATCACGACCAACGCCGTGACCTACATATTCTCTGACTACCGAAAAGCCCTCAGCCTCAACGGTGGTTTGCACCGCGTTGGCAATATCACCTATTCTGTTTCCCACAACAGCCTGAGCTATCGCTTTTTCCAGTGAAAGTTTGGTGACATCGAGCAGCTTTTTTGTGTTTTCGCTGATCTTGCCGCAGGCAAAAGTATAGGCAGAATCGCCGTGGTAACCGCCCACCTTGGCGCCGACATCAATGCTCACAATATCTCCCTCATTGATAACTCTGTTATCGGGAATACCGTGAATGACCTCATCGTTCACCGATATGCAGGCAGAAGCGGGGAAACCGCCATACCCCAAAAATGAGGGTTTTCCGCCGTGGCTCACGATATAGTCATGAATCACCTTGTCGATTTGCCTGGTGGTCACGCCCGGTCTAACGGCGGCGCCGCCCGCGTGGAGCGCCGCAGCCGTCAAGGCGCCGGCCTTCTGCATTAACTGCAGCTCATTTTTTGTCTTTAGGATTACCATTATTCCACCCCTAAAACAGAAAGTATCTTTTCAGTTACCTTTTCCATGTCAAGAGTGGCATCAATCTGGTTAAGCGAACCGCGCTCACGGTAGAAAGCTACCAGCGGCTCGGTCTGCTCATGATAAACCTCAAGGCGCTTAATTACGGTTTCGGGTGCGTCATCCTTGCGGACTTCCAGCACACCGCCGCACTTGTCACAAACGCCCTCAACTTTGGACGGGTTGTGCTTGATGTGGAAGGGTGTTCCGCAGCTCTTGCAAATCCTTCTTCCGGTCATGCGGTCGATAATCACCTCATCGGCAATATCAAGGCAGATAACCGAATCTATCCTGCCGCCCATCTTTTCAAATTCCTCCGCCTGAACAACAGTGCGGGGAAATCCGTCAAGAATGTAGCCGTCAGCACAGTCAGGCTGGCTCAATCTGTCAGCCACCATTTCAACAACCAGCTTATCGGGAACAAGCTTGCCGTTGTCGGTGTAGGATTTGAACTCCTGACCGAGCTGAGAGCCGGATGCGATCGCCTCTCTGATGATATTTCCGGTGCCGATTATCGGCACAGAAAGCTTTTTGGAGATTATTTCGGCCTGTGTGCCCTTTCCGGCACCGGGCGCTCCCAGCAGTATCATCTTCATTGAGAAATCCCTCCGATTATCATTCAAGGAAGCCCTTGTAATGACGCATCATCATCTGGCTCTCGAGCTGACGAACAGTATCGAGTGCAACGCCTATTACTATTATGATAGAGGTGCCGCCCAGAGAAATATTCATTCTGGTGATGGCGCCGACGATAATAGGCAGAGTAGCGATGATGCTCAGGAAGATACCACCGATAAAGGTGGTTTTGCTGACTATCTTCGCAATATAGTCGGAGGTGGGCTTGCCGGGTCTGATACCGGGAACACCGCCGCTGTTCTTGCGAAGGTTGTTGGAAATTTCAATCGGATTGTACTGAATGGCTACATAGAAGTAGTTGAACGCCATAATCAGCACAAAGTAGATTATTGCATACCAAACGGTGTTATAGTGGAAAAGCGAGAGGAACTTTCCGAAGAAAGAATCAGCAGACGCATTGATAAAACCGTTTATGGTAGAGGGAATAGCGAGTATGGTAGAGGCAAAGATGATAGGCAGAACGCCGGACATGGTAACCTTTATCGGAATAAAGGTGGACTGACCGCCATACTGCTTTCTTCCTACTATTCTCTTTGCATACTGAACCGAGATGCGGCGCTCCGCGTTGGTCATCATGATGATGAACGCAACCATGAGGAGGAACAGCACGCAAACCAGCGGAACTGCAAAGAAATAATAGGTGTAGCCGCCCATAGCAAGCTTGATATACTGAATCATGGTGTTCACAACGGCGCCGCCGCGGGAAACTATACCAATGAACAGTATCATCGAAATTCCGTTGCCGATGCCCTTTGCATCAATTCTCTCACCGAGGAACATGATGAGCATTGCGCCGGCAGTAAAGGAAAGAACGATTATCAGTCTTGCAAAGTAATACTGCCAACCGTCAAAATCGCGGATAGCGCCCTGAGCGTTGAGCAGAGTCATATAGGCATAAGCCTGGAGCAGTGCAAGACCGAGAGTGGTGTAGCGGGTGATCTTCTGGAGTCTGCGCTTGCCCTCCTCGCCCTCTTTTGCCAGATTCTCGAGATAGGGGATAGCTACTGTGAGCAACTGAATAACTATCGACGAGGTGATGGCAGGGGAGATAGAGAGAGCAAACAGCGTGCTCTGGGAGAACGCGCCGCCGGTGAGAACATCGAGGTATCCGAAGATGCCGCCGGTATTGCTCACCATTGCAGCGAGAGCTGCGGGATCAAGAAAAGGTACGGGAATCTGGGAACCGATTCTGGTGAGTGCGAGGATAAAAAGCGTGTAGAGGAGCTTCTTGCGAAGATCGTCTATCTTCCACGCGTTTCTCATGGTTTCCAGCATTTTACTTCACCTCGGCCTTTCCTCCAGCGGCCTCGATCTTCTCCTTAGCAGATGCAGAGAATCCAGCAGCAACCACTGTGAGCTTGCGGGTAAGCTCGCCTCTGCCCAGGATCTTGATACCGTCGCGGGTATTCTTTACGATTCCGGCATTGGAAATAGCCTCAGCATCAACCACAGCGCCGTCTTCAAAGCGATTGAGAACATCCACGTTTATAGCAACGTATTCCTTGGCGAAGATGTTGTTGAAGCCGCGCTTGGGGATACGTCTCTGAAGGGGCATCTGACCGCCTTCAAATCCGGGGCGAACACCGCCGCCGGAACGAGCCTTCTGACCCTTGTGACCCTTGCCGGCAGTCTTGCCGTTGCCGGAGCCTGCGCCTCTGCCCTTGCGGAATACTTCCTTGGTAGAGCCGGGTGCAGGAGATAACTCATGCAGTTTCATGATAGCTTGCACCTCCTCGATTAGCCTTCGGTCCAAGCGACGAGATGAGAGATCTTCTTGATCTTTCCTCTGGTAGCCGCGTTGTCAGGCTGAATAGTTTCGTTGCCGATCTTACGAAGACCGAGTGCTTCGGCGGTTGCAATCTGGTCCTTAAGACAACCGTTAAGGCTCTTGACCAGCTTTATCTTGATGTTAGCCATTTTTAACTAACCTCCTTAGCCCAAGATCTCGTCAACGGTCTTTCCGCGAAGTGCGGCGATCTCGTCAACGTTACGCAGAGAACGCAGACCGTTGATGGTCGCGGTAACTACGTTGCAGGGGTTGTTGGAACGCTGGCACTTGGTTCTGATGTCCTTTATGCCTGCTACTTCCAAAACGGCACGAACGGGGCCACCTGCGATAACGCCGGTACCCTGGGGAGCGGGCATCATCAAAACAGCGCCGGCACCGAACTTACCGATAACCTCATGGGGAATGGTGGTTCCCTTGAGAGCAACTTTAAACAGATTCTTCTTGGCATCCTCAATGCCCTTGCGAATAGCCTCGGGAACCTCGGCAGCCTTGCCGAGACCGTAGCCGATAGTGCCGTTTCCGTCACCGACAACAACAAGTGCCGAGAACTTCATAACACGGCCGCCCTTGACGGTCTTGGATACGCGGTTGATGGCAACTACTCGCTCATTGAGTTCCAATGCAT
>CAZNJJ010000031.1:0-19213 GCA_964573335.1 uncultured Oscillospiraceae bacterium
AAGCCACGAAACATGAAGTCCCTCGGCAAGACCCGCTTCAGCCATTGTTTTACCGATAGCCATAACACCCTGACCGCCGAAGCCGGAAACAATGATTTCTCTTGTCATTTTGCGCTCACCTCCCGAATGTCCTTAAAGTTGCCGAGCGGATAAACGGGTATCATATTCTCCTCGAGCCACTTCATCGCCTCGATGGGGGATTTGCCCCAGTTGGTCGGGCAGGTGGCGAGAACCTCGACAAATGTGAATCCCGCCTTTTCCATCTGCATCTCAAAGGCGGTTTTGATAGCCTTTTTCGCCTTGTTGAGATTGGGAATGTTGTTTACGGTTACTCTCTCGACAAATGCCGCACCGTCAATGGTGCTGAGCATTTCGCACATATGAACAGGGGAGCCGCAGTGGTTTTTGTCGCGTCCCAAAGGAGCGGTGGTCGCCTTTTGACCGATGAGGGTGGTGGGCGCCATCTGACCGCCTGTCATTCCGTAGATAGCGTTGTTGATGAATATTGTGGTGAACTTTTCGCCTCTTGTCGCGGCATGGATTATCTCCGCCATTCCGATAGAGGCGAGGTCGCCGTCGCCCTGATATGTAAATACGGTGTTTTCGGGCAGAGAACGCTTTATTCCGGTGGCGACTGCGGGGGCACGACCGTGAGAAGCCTCCTGCATATCGCAGTTGAAATAGTCATAAGCGAATACCGAGCAGCCTACGGGACATACACCGATTGTGTTATCGGTGAGGTTAAGCTCCTCGAGAACCTCGGCTACCAGCTTGTGAACGATACCGTGGGTGCAGCCGGGGCAATAATGCAGTTCTTTATCGGTCAATGCTTTGGATTTTACGTAAACTATCGACATTACTGCTCACCTCCCAAGCGCTGCCTTTGCAGCAGCGGCTATCTCATGCTGTGTGGGGATAACGCCGCCCGATCTTCCGCAGAAGGAGACCGGCTTCTGTCCGAGTGCGGCGAGTTTTACGTCATCTATCATCTGACCCATAGACATTTCGACGCATACAACCGCCTTTACCGACGGACGCATGATTGCGTTTCTGAGCTGCTCCATCGGGAAGGGCCAAAGCGTTTTCGGGCGGAAAAGACCTGCCTTTATTCCCTCGGCGGCGAGCATATCAACCGCGCTCATAACGATTCTCGAGGGGGTGCCGTATGCAACAAAGAGAACCTCGGCATCTTCGGCGTTGTTTTCTTCAAAGCGGATTTCGTGAGCTTCCATCTCGGCGTATTTTTTCGCCAATGCGATGTTGTGTTCCTCACAGCCTGCCGCGTCTATAAAGAGCGAATTGATGATATTGTGCTTACGCTTTCCCTTTGTGCCGGTGGTAGCCCAGTCCTTTGGCGGAAGATCTGCGGGCTTGAACTCTTTCCACTCGATAGGCTCCATCATCTGTCCTATCATGCCGTCGGCAAGAACCATGACCGGATTGCGGTATTTATCGGCGAGGTCAAACGCCATCTGGGTCATATCCACCGCTTCCTGAATGGTGTTCGGCGCGAGGACTATTGTGCGATAGTCGCCGTTGCCGCCGCCGCGGGTAGCCTGATAATAGTCGCCCTGTGCCGGCTGAATAGAGCCGAGTCCGGGACCGCCGCGCATAACGTTTATGATAACGGCAGGCAGTTCCGCGCCGACCATGTAGGTGATTCCCTCCTGCTTCAAGCTGATGCCGGGGGAAGAGGAAGATGTCATAACGCGAGCGCCTGCGCCTGCCGCGCCGTAAACCATGTTTATAGCGGCAAGCTCGCTCTCGCTCTGCAAAAAGCATCCGCCCACCTGCGGCAGACGCATCGACATATACTCGGGTATCTCATTTTGAGGCGTTATCGGATAACCGAAGAAGAACCTGCATCCGGCTCTAACGGCAGCCTCCGCTATGGCCTCGTTGCCTTTCCAAAGCTCCATTGCCATTATTTTCTCCTCCAATCAGATCTTTTCTACGGTGATGATGGAATCGGGGCATATCTTGGCGCAGCTCGCGCAAGCGATGCACTGAGACTCATCGGTAACGGTCGCGGGGTGATAACCCTTGCGATTTGTAACAGCAGTGTCGATTACCACTATTTTGCGTGGACATACCATTGTGCATAGCTCACAGCCCTTGCAGCGCTCCTGCGCGAAGGTGATTTTTGCAGCCATAATTTATCCCTCCTATAAAATAACCACAGTTTAAATGTGTTGAACTGACCTTTTTAAAAGCCTATTCCCAAGGCTTTTTCATCATTATCTCTATCGGAAAAAGCTCTCCCGACAGGCTCTTGCGGTATTCGTCAAAATTATCTTTGGGAACAACACTGCATATCAGCGGCAAATTTGTCAGGCGGCATACCTTTTCTGCCAGCTCGATGCCTTTTTGCGCTTCTGCCGGTGTGGTGGCGGTGCAGAGATGGGTGTTGTTGACTATTCCGGTGGCGAAAATCCTGCTCTCACGCTCAATGGCGCGTATGTATTCCACTGCCTTTTCGGGGGTGGAGGTGAGGGGGCGGTTGGCGTTAAGCACTATCCACATATCGTATTCGCAATGGGAAAACTGCGGATTGTAGCGTGCAAGCACCTTTGCGCCTATTCCGTCTCCGCCTACATCGAGAATCGAATGAGCGCTCTCATCGGCAAAAACTCTCGCAACCTCGGCTGGCAGCGCGGGAACATCGGCTGTTCGGCAGATGGGGGAGGGGGTTATCATCTCCACTCCCGCGGCTTTGAGCCGATTTTCCTGCTCGCGTGAGCAAAAGTAGGGGTTGACTATATCCAAATCCGCCAAAATCACCTTTTGACTTTCGGCGGCGGCCAGGGCGAGATTTACGGCGAACTCGGTTTTCCCGCTGCCGTAATGCCCCGCAATAACCGTTATTCTGCGACTTAAACGCGGCATTTGGTGACACCTCCTGCCTGAATAATATGTTGTCTGATGTCAGAGTACCGCCTTTTAGAGTAAAAGTCAATAGTTTTAAACAAAATTGCCGTTTTAACAAATAGATTGCTCAAAATTTGAGCGATTTGACATTCGCAAAAAGTTGACAACACGCCAAAAGAGGTATAAAATTTATACAACTCGAATAACCTTATGCCCCAATCGCATAAAGAGGGCTTTTATAGAGAAAAGAGGCGTTGTTATGCGCGTTAAAACCAGCCTTTCCGAAAGAATAGCCGATGCCGTTTATGAGCAGATAGTCACATTGAAAAAATATTCCCCGGGGGATAAGCTCCCCAATGAAAACGAGCTGGCGCAGGAATTTGGGGTCAGCCGCGCAACGCTTCGTGAGGCAATCCGCTCGCTTGTTACGCAGGGGGTTTTGGAGGTGGTTCACGGCAGAGGCACCTTCGTTTCAAAGGAGGTAAAAAACTACCGTGATGTTCAGTTCGGAGACCTCGGCAAGCTGAGAATGAAGCTGATAGATGTTTTTGAACTGCGCCGCGTGGTGGAAAAAGAAGCTGTGGCAATGGCTTGCGAGCGCGCCACCGATGAGGAGATAGAGGCGATTCTCCGCGCGGGAAAGCAGGTAGCCGCCTGCATCACCGAGCGCGCCGACAGAACTCCCGCAGACGCTCAGTTCCACCAGTTGATAGCGGTCGCGTCCCACAACGAATTTATGGTGCATCTTGTTCCGATGATATACCGCGCCGTGAGTGATACGCTGGTGAAGATGGGAACAGACGAGCTTTTCGCCCACAACACTCTGCAAGACCACGCTCTCATCATGGAAGCGCTGAAAAGCCGCGATTCCTCTATGGCGCGGCACGCCATGGCGATACACATGAGCCACGCGATACAGTCGCTCCGTGCCGGTGACGAATCGGAAACGGTGATATAAAAACAAACCGCAGGAAATCATACCGATATGATTTCCTGCGGTTTTTATCTTTTTCAGTCTCGGTGGTTTTTGTGCCGAATAGGATATATTATCGGGTTGGTAGCGCCGGCGACTATCTTTCCGGTGAAATCAGAAAGCTCGCTCAGGCTCATTGCGGAGGGGTCTTTTGCCCAGCTTTCCAACACTGCCACCACTCCCGACGCGACAAAGTCCATCAAAAAGGTCAGCTCCGCGGGGTTGGTTCCCTTGGTGAATATCTGCTCGCTCCAAAGGCGGCGCAACTCCTTTCTGAAGCTGAATATGAGGTGGATATGCTCTCCCGATTCCATGAGCAGCCGCAGCAGCGATATATTCTGCTCTATCACGCAGAACAGCTTGTGGAGGAAAAGGTTGGGGTTTTCTATGTCGTTCCAGATATTGTCACGGTCAATTATATCGAATATGGTTTCAAGAAACTCGTTTTCTATCTCGGCGAGAACATCTTTCAAATCGGAATAGTGATTGTAGAAGGTTTTTCGGTTTACATCGGCAAGCTCTGTCAGCTCACTCACCGAGATTTTAGAGAGCGGCTTGTCCTTCATCAGCGTCAACAGCGCTGTTTTGATTGCGGATTTTGTTCGCCTTAGTCGTCTGTCAATATTCTTTGCGTCGTTGTTCATAAAATTAGCTCCCCTCAATTATACATTTTCAAAAGAAACAGTATATTATTACACATTTGGCGTTCATTTGACCGTTGTGTTTTAACTCCTTAAATGTATAATAATATACAAATGAGAAAAAATCAACAGTAAATTTAACAGGAGCGAATATCTATGTCAGAAAAAAAGTCTTTGATGGACAGTTTTGTAGGTCTTATAGTCAGGCGCAGAGCTGTTATCGAAAAGATATTTATGGCGGCTGTGATAATCTCGGTGTTTCTGACCCCGCTGGTTGGAGTGAACTACGACCTTGCCGAATATCTGCCCGAAACAACCCAAACCACAATCGGAATAGACATAATGGAGCGGGAGTTCGGCTACCCGGGAACCGCCCGAGTTATGGTGGAAGACGTTTCGATATACGAGGCAAAGCGCTGCAAAGACAGGATAGCCGCGATAGAGGGCGTTGACAGCGTTTCCTGGGCGGACACCGCCGGAGGCGTTTACACCTCAAAGGCGTTTTTCGATTCCGCCGACATAGACGACTACTACAAAGACGGCTGCGCGGTATATGATGTCATCTTTGTTGAGGGAGATTCCTCAAAGCTGTCTTATCGGGCGCTCGATGAGATAAGAGCCGTTTTGGGAGAAAAATGCAGTATTTCCGGTCCTACCGTTGAAAACAAAACGGTCAGCGAGAATATGGAAAAGGAAATGCCTAAGCTCTTGACGGTGGGTATCGCCTTTATCATAGTGATTCTCACGATAACGACCAACGCATGGTTTGAACCGGTTCTTTTTATGGTGACGATGGGCGCGGCGGTTATAATAAATTCCGGCAGCAACATCATCTTCGGAACAATATCCTTTATTTCGTCGAACACAGCGGCGCTTTTGCAGATAGCGGTGGCGATGGACTATTCGATATTCCTTTTACATACCTTCACCGCCGAAAAGAATAAGGGCATCGACACCGAAGAGGCTATGGAAAACGCGCTGCGAATCGCGATGAACTCCATTGTCTCAAGCGGAATAACCACCGTTATCGGATTTTTGGCACTGGTTTTGATGCAGTTTACGATAGGCAAGGACATCGGACTGGTTCTCGCAAAGGGAATAGTTTGCAGTATGCTGACGGTGCTTCTGCTCATGCCGGCGCTGATTCTCAAATGGCAGGGAATCATCGAGCGCACGGCGCACAAGCCTATCATTCCTCCGCTTGATAACTTTGCAAGGCGGATATTCAAGATACGCTATCTTGTGGCGGCGGTTGTGGTGATTTTGATAATCCCCTGTTACGTCGCACAGGGAATGACCCACTTTATGTACGGCACATCGGTGGTTGGCTGTTCCGAGGGAACACCCACTTGGCTTGAAAAAAAGCGGATAGATGATGTTTTCGGACAGAGCAACATGGTGGTGGTTCTGGTTCCGCAAAAGGGTCCGATAGTGGAAAAACAGCTGTATGACGATTTGGACAGTCAGGACTATATCCGCAGTGTTGTTTCCCTTTCGGGAATGATGCCCGAGGGAATACCGGAGAGCTTTTTGCCGGAGAGCCTGACATCGCAGCTTCACACCGATAGCTATTGCAGAATTTTGGTAAATCTTCGCAGTGACACCGAAACCGAATACGCCTTTTCGCTTGACGACAGACTAAAGGAAACTGTGGCTAAATATTATCCCGAGGGCTGCTATTTCGTTGGAAAAACTCCCGTGGCAAAGGACATCAAAGAGGTAGTTTTGCAGGATAACAAAGAGGTAAACTTTATATCGCTGGCAGGTGTGGCGCTGGTTGTATTTTTTGCTTTCGGTTCACCGATAATAACGCTCACGGTGCTGGTTCCGATAGAGGTGGCGATATTCTTCAATATGGCATTGCCTTATATCTACGGTCAAAAGCTGGCATATCTGGGCTATCTCATGGTGAGCAGTATGCAGCTTGGCGCTACGGTTGATTATTCCATTCTGCTGACAAATAACTATCTCTCGGTGAGAGAACATCAGCCGGATAAGATAGCCGCCGCGATAGAAACTATATCCAAGAGTGCCCTTTCGATAATGACCTCCGGCTCGGTTTTGACTATCGTAGGCTACGGTTTGAATTTCATGTCCTCTGTGCCGACGGTTGTTGACCTCGGACATCTGATAGGACGCGGAGCGCTGTTCAGCGTGATATTCGTTTTGACGCTGCTTCCGCTTCTCCTCACCACCTTCGACGGATTTATATTCAAGGAAAGAGAACGCGCCGCAAAGCGCCGCGAGGCAAGAGAGAATAAATCTAAAAAAGCAGTTCTTCAGGAGGCAAAATAATATGAGCTACATAAAGAGGATAACGGCGGCTGTGCTTGCCGCCTGCATGACGGTTTCGCTTTCGGTTGGCAGCTTTGCCGCTATGCCGCAGGTGGCGGTGGACGAAACCGCCTATGTACTGACCGACTATTACGGTACTGTTTCGGATTACAGCATAGTAAAGGGCTGTGATTTAAACGGAAATACCACCTTCGCCGACTACGGCGACTATTCCGCTGTGGTGAATATGTCAACATTGGATCAGCCGAGCCTTTTTGAGGGCGGCGTTTCGTGGGAGATAGAAAACCCCGACAGTGACAGATTCTACTATCAGGTGACGCCGAACGACAAAAGCGGCAGCGACCTGCCGTGGCATATCGACGTGAGCTACAAGCTCAACGGCACGCCGATAAAGGCGGAAAAGCTGGCGGGTGCTTCGGGATTGGTGGAGATAACGGTAAAGGCTGTTCCCAACAGCGGCGCCAAAGCCGAATACAGAGATAACTACCTGCTCCTCTGCGCCATGATGAATGATGTAAACGACAACAAGAGCTTTTCGGCGCCCGGCTCTCAGCTCCAAACGATAGGCTCAATGCAGGCGGCGATTTTCGCGGCACTCCCCAAGCAGGAGGAGGAATTTGTATTCCAAATCGGAACAGACAGCTTTGAGACTATCGGCGTTATCACATTGATGGTGCCTGCAAAGCTCTATCAGCTCGACGATATTTCCGAGATAAAGGAGCATAAATCCAACCTCGAGGACGCGGGCAACGCCGTTGACAGCGCGATGGCTGACATCATCGACATTATGGGCTCGATGCGAAACGGAATGACAATGACCTCGCAGGGACTCACCCGCCTTGACGACGCGAGAGAGGCGATAAACCAAAACCGCGACAATATCTCCAAAAACGTAGGCAGTTTGAGAAAATCGCTCAGGGAAATGGAAAAGCGCCTGAATGACTACGGCGAATTTTTAGGTGATGCCGATATGGCAAATTCCATATCCGACATTGGCGATGAGATAGCGGGAACAATGGAAAGTGTGGAAAGCGATGTAACCGCGTTGGCACAAGCCGTTCACGATTTGGGAGCTGCTTATCAGGCAATAAGAAGCAGCGGTTATAGCGATGAAAATATGCAGGCGCTGGTTGAAGCGCTGGATAACGCGGAAGATGTTCTGTCAACTGTTGACATTTCCAACTATCAGCGGTATGTTGATAAAATAGAAAGCTCCGTTTCCAAAATGGACGAAAAAAAGGACGATTTGGAAAACAGCGATACGGGCGTTTACAATGCGGCGATGAACAGCTTGGCGCAGGAGTTTAACAGCATAACCACATCGCTGACAACCATAGTCAGCGGAAGCCAGAGCAGTGCCGAAAGTATGCTGAACGGCTTGAGCAGTATGGACATCATCTCCGACGAGATGGAAGATTTGTTGGAGGAAACCTCATGGGTGGTAGATGACCTTGCCGATCTGCTCAAGGATACCCGCAATATGCTCGACGCTATCGACAAAACCCTTTCCGAGAGCGGAGACGCGCTCAATGAGGGAACAAAGCTGAGCATCGACGGCATGAATATGCTGCTTTCCGATTTGATAGCGGCTTTGGAGAAAACAGACGATATACAGAGCAACAGACAGATAATTTCCGATATAATAAGAGACGAATGGCATCGCTTTGATGACGATATGGGCGTTTTGGATATAGACACCGGTTCAAAACTGGTTTCGTTTACCTCCGACAAAAATGTTGAGCCTAAAAGCCAGCAGATAGTCATTCGCACACAGGAAATATCTGTCGAGGACGATGATGAGAGCCTTTCTTCCGACGTTGAAAACGAAAATTCCACTGTGGTTGACAGAATAAAGCTGGTCTTTAAAAGAATAGGCGGTGCCGTTGGGGTACTGCTCGGCAAGGAGTGATTTTTATGAAAAAGGCTGTTGCGGCAGTTGTTGCCGCCACAACCGCGGCGGCTTTCTGTGTATTTGCCGCCGCAGATGAGTTCTCTCGGGACATGATATATTGCGAACAGCACAGATACTGCTTCGACAAGGAGATAGACGGCGAAACCGCCGAGGACAGTGAATGGGAATTTGAGTTTCAGGTGTTTAAGGACGCGACTTTCACCGTGAATACGATAAACCAGTGCGATTTGCTCCTCGGTGCCAACTGCGATTATGATGAGCAGGCGGCAGAGCCTTATAAGGACGCAGCCCTCCTGTTTTTCAACGGCAACGGAGACTGTTTTCACCACTACGGAACGCTTTTTCTCCCCGCGGAAAAGGGCAGCTATATCTACAACTGCGTGAACCGCGTGATATACGACAGCCAAATCCCATACGATGAGCAGGCGGGCGGTTTTCTTATCAGAACACGCCACCTCGTCGGATATGTCATTTCCGACAGAAAGCTCGATGCCCCGCAGATACCGGCTGAGAGCGACTTGATTTCCGCAAATCTCGAAACGATAACATGGTAAAATAAAGTTCTTCCCCGAAAACGTTAAACCCTCGTTTTCGGGGAAATTTTTTGCCCCGAATAAGAAATCCCCTCCCGAATCACAGTGATTCGGGAGGGGATATGTGATTTTAAGAGCTGGGCTTTAAGCCTTTTTAGCTTCTCTCTTAGCTTTTCTCTCAGCCTTTCTGCGCTGACGCTCACGCTTGTCGGTAATCAGATAGAAAGAGGGAATAAGTATCAGAGTCAATACGGTGGAAGCGGTAAGACCGCCGATGATAACCAAAGCCATTCCGCGCATCATTGCGGCGTTGCTGCCGATGCCGATTGCCATAGGAACCATTGCGAGAATGGTGGTGAGGGTGGTCATGAATATCGGGCGCATACGCAGAACACCTGCGGTGAGAACTGCGTTTTCCGCCGAGAGACCGCGCTCCTCGCGCATTGCGTTTGCCGAGTCGATAAGCAATATACCGTTGTTTACAACCGAGCCGACCAGCATAAGGAAGCCCATAAGGGAGGGCATACTGATGGTGCAGCGGAAAACAAACAGGCAGAGAAAAGAGCCTATGAGTGCAAACGGAATAGATACCATTACAACGCCCGAGAAAACGGGAGACTCAAACTGCATCGCCATTACAACAAATACGAGGAATACAGCGGAGGCGATAGCGGTGAGCAGAACGGTAAATTCCTCTATCATCTGCTCGTCCTGCGAGTTTTGAGCTACCTCAACACCTCTGGGGAAATCGAGAGTTTTTGCCTGCTCCTGAATATCCTTGGAGAGGGTCTGCGGCGCATTGGACTTTGCCTGACCGGTTATCTGAACATAATAACTGCCGTCGGAACGGAGAATGGTAAGCGGGCTGTTGGAGTATTCTATGGTGGCAATATCAAGCAGGGGAACCTCTATTCCCGCGGAATTGGTGATATTGAGGGAGGCAAGGTCGCTGACTGTTTCAAAGCGTCCGTTGGGATATTCCACCCTTACCTCATAATCTCTGCCGCCCTGGGTTATGTCGCAGGCATCAATGCCTTCCATAATGCTGTAAATGTTGCCCATAACGCTCTTGGGAACAAGTCCTCTTGCGCTTGCCTTGACAGGGTCGATAACTACCTCTGCCTGAGGATTGCCCGATTCAACGTTGGTGGTAACATGGGAGAAATACGGATTTTGCAGCATCATTTCCTTTACCTGCTTTGCCGCGACCTTGAGGTCGTCAAAGTCGGAGCCTTTGAGCATAACAACGATGTCCGAGCTGCTGCCCATAGAAGAGGTGGTGGTGCTGGTGGAGGTTATCGAAATGTTGTAGTCAACGGTGTCGCCGACCTCGTCAAGCCATATATCGACAAGCTCCTTGGTCTTTACACTGCGGTCGTCCTTGAGGTAGGCGGTGATGCTCGCGGAGGAGCTGTCGCCCATGAGGATAGAAAGTCCGTCGCCGCCCGAGGTCATCGAATAGCGGTCAACATCGGGGTGGGTGGATACCATTTCCACCAGAGGAGTGAGAACAGTGTCAATCTTTTCGATTTTGGTGCCGGGGCGCATATCAACGGAAATCTCGATGATACCGTCGTCCGATTCCGGCATAAGCTCCATTCCGATAAAGGGAATCAGCGCTATCGAGCCGCCGAACGCCAAAAGCGAAACGAGAACAACTATACCCTTGTGACGGAAGGTCTTGGGCATAAAGTTGGTGTATATCGCGGAAAGCCTATCCATAAAGCGCATCACAGCGCCGCCCTCTTTTTCTACCGGCTTGAGCTTGTAGAATACCAGCGGAACTACCGTGATAGCCGCGAAGAAGGAAGCAGTGAGCGAGAACACTATGGTAAAGCAGAGCTGACCGAAAAGCTGTCCCGAAAGTCCCTTTACAAGCGCCATCGGCAGGAATACGACTACGGTAGTCAGTGTTCCGCCGAATATGGAAGCGGCAACGGTTTTGGTGCCTTCAAACGCGGCATCGTAGTAGGACTCGGTTTTTGTCTTGATTCTGAAGCAGCTCTCGATAACAACGATGGAGTTATCAACCATCATGCCGACGCCGATAACCAGACCGCCGAGCGACAAAATGTTGTAGGAGAAGCCCATAAAGCTCATCGCCAGCATCGTAATCAGCAGTGATAACGGTATCGAAGCGCCGACTATCAGCGAGGCTTTCCAGTCGCCGAGGAATACAAACAGCACTGCCATTGCCAAAACAACGCCGAGCAGCAGCGTTTCGAGAACCGATACAACCGAATCTACAATGCTTTCGCTGGTGTCGTTTATTACGTCAATTTTGATGCCCATGTTGGCGGCGTTTATTTCGTCAACGGTTTTAAGCACCGATTTTACAGTGGAAATGGTGGAGGCGCTCTGTCTCTTGGAAACGGTCATGGTTACGTTTTCAAGACCGTTGTAAAAGCTCAGAGAGTCCTGTTCTTCCTTGGCGTAATAAACCTCAGCCACCTCGGAGAGGGTTATCGTATCGCCGGAGGAAAGGGTTATGGGCATTGCCTTTAGTTTCTCGAGCGAATCGTATTTTACGCCGCCGCGCAGAGTCATGTCAAGGCTGCCCTGCTCGATGCTGCCGGCAGGGAGAGAAAAGTCGGCAGAGCCGATAAGACCGGCAAGAGTACTCATGTTAAGATGATACTGTGCCATTTTGTCCTCGCGCAGAGCCACCTTGATATAGTTGGAAGCACCGCCCGAAACGCTGACGGAAGCTACGCCGCCGATTTTTTCTATCTCGGGCTGAATCTCTTCCTCGACATAGTATTTAAGGTCAACGTCGCCCTCGGCGGTGATAGAGAGGGCGAGAATAGGCATCATGTCCATGCTCATCTCAACGATGGTGGGATCCTGCGCGTCATCGGGGAGCTGGCTGTGATACATTTCGATGTTGTTGCTCAAATCGGAATGTGCCTCGTCCATATTGGTGCCGTATTCCATTTCGAGAAAGACGATAGAAGCGTTGTCCATTGACATTGATTCTACCGTTTTAACGCCGTTTATCGTGGAAGCGGCATCTTCTATGACTGAGGTGACCTGGTCTTCAACGTCCTGCGGGGCTGCGCCGGGATATGCCGTCATGACTATCATCATCGGCATTTCGATGTCGGGCATAAGCTCCATAGGAGTTGTGAATATGGTGCCTGTTCCGAAAACGAGCAGCGTCAAAACTGCCATACATATCGAAACGGGGCGTTTGAGCGCGAATTTTGTTAAAGCTATCAACTTTATACCTCCTCGCTGATTTCAACAGCGGCGCCCGCCTTGAGGTTGGCGTTCCAGGAGGTGATAACGGTGTCGGACTCGGTGAGACCGTCGGTGATTTCGGCAATTCCCTCGGAAATAATGCCTACGGTAATATCGCGGCGCTCCGCGACACCGTTGTTGAAGATATAAACGTATGTAGCGCCGTCGTCGTAATAAACAGAGTCAACGGGGATAGTTACCGCATCTTCGCCCTTGGCGGTGATTGCGGTGAGCTTTACCGAAATGCCGGAGAGCATATCAACCTGCTCGGTGAAACGTGCCTTTACAGGGAAAAGACCGCTCTTTGCGTCTACCATGGTGCCGATTTCGGTTATCTCGGCGTTGTAGGTTTTATTTCCGTTTTCAACGATAACCTCATCGCCGATAGCCATTTCGCTGAGAACATCGCCCGAAACAGAGAAATTAACTACCATGATATTCTTGTTGGAAACGACATAGCCCGCGCCGGAGAGCGCGTACTGGTCGTTGGCGTTTACATATTTTGCCTCGATAACGCCGTCTATCGGAGCATACACCTTGAGGTCGGCAAGGGTTTTTTCATAGGATTTGAGCTGAAGCTCCAGTTCCTTGCGCTTTATCTCAATCTCCTGGTCGTCCTCGCCTTCCCGCATGGACTTATACAGCTCATAGTCCTCAACGGCGTTTATATAGCTGTCGTATGCAGTTTCAAAGCGGACTCTGTCGCCCTTCGACTGCATATAGTCTTTCCAAGTGTCTTCGTATTTCTTTTCCGCGTCTACATAGGCTTGCCAATTTGTTTTGGTAGCGCCGGCTACGGTGACACTGCCGTCGGGGTCGGTGTCATACCTTTTCTGCGCGTCTCTCAATTCTTTTCTGGCTTTTTTAAAGGCGGTCATGTCGAAATCGTCATCGACAGCGGTTTCAAAATAATCGCGCTCCTGTTCATAATTCAGCTGTGCGCTTTCAATCGCTCTTTTGAGAGTCAATTCCGTTTGAATCTTGGCAGAGCCGTTGTCGAGCTTATCGTTCTGAGCCATGCCCAGTGTATAGGAGTTCTTCGCCTGCTCATAGCCTATCAGATAGGGGTCGGGATCCAGCTCAAAGAGGAGCTGACCGGCTTTTACCGTTTCGCCAAGCTCCACATAGGTTTTGAGAACGGTGCCGTTTGCCTTGCCGTAAACCGATACCGAGTCATCGGGCATAATCTTTCCGGTGAAAGATGCCTTTTGCTCAAGCGATGCGCGCTGCGGCTGATGCGCGGCAACCTTTATCGCCTGCGCCTGCACTTCAACTGCCTCTTCCTGCTTGTTGCAGCCTGTTGCGGCGGCTATCATCAGAGCAGCCATAGCAAGGGCAGAGGTTCTCGTCAGAATGTTCTTTTTCACTTTACATACCTCCGTACAATAATACCTTGAAAATTATATTATAGCTTTTTGTATAATTTTTTAACACGGTGCAAAAAATGGGTGTCTTTTATAAATTTTTCTTTACATTGTTGCGAAACAGTTGATTTGACACGGTGTTGTGCTATAATTTTCAATACAGATGGAATTTGCGGTCAATTTTGTAGTCAGATACCACTAGTGTCGGCGATTAAATTTGGATAAATTTTAGCCGTAACCAATTATTACTCAAAAAATCAAAATAGTCAACAAACACTTGACAACATTGTGTCGTATTATTGCGAGGAGGGTGATATTTCAGTGAAAAAGAATCCCGAGCAGACCGCCGCCACGCGCGAAAAGCTCAAAAACGCCTTTTGGGATATTTATTCCGAAAAGCCGTTGACTGCAATCACCGTCAGCGAGGTGGCAAAGCGGGCAGGATTTAACCGCAGCACGTTCTATACCTATTATAAGGATATATACGAAATACTCGAGCAGACCGAGAATGAGATACTCACAATGCTCGAAAACGGCAGGCACGTCAAGTTCAATATGCTGAATGAGCAGGAATATCGCAAGGATATGGCGTATTTCGGGGATTTTTTGCACAGAAACCGAAAATGCCTGACAATATTGTTCGGTGAAAACGGCGACCCCAAGCTCTCGCACCGAATATGGGGCATGATGCGCTCAAAGCTGGTGGAGGATATGACCGAGGTGGCAGGCGGCAAAGACCCCGCTGTTTTGGAGTATATCGCCGAATATATCGTAAACGCCCACGCGGGCGCCGTTGTCATGTGGCTGAAAAGGGGCTGTGATATTCCCTTTGAAACGCTGGTGGATACCCTGTTTTGCATGGCGAGCGGCGGGGTGGTGCCGCTTATTATCGGAGAGAAAAACCCCTATGAGCATTTGGCGGATATGGTGGTGAAACGGATAAGAGAGGATTTCGGTGAGAAAATCTCTGCCATAAAGGAGGACAAAAAATGAAATATCTTGTTATCGGAACAGGCGGAATAGGCGGCGCGCTCGCCGGATTTTTGGCGCTGGAGGGATACGATGTCACGATGATAGCGCGCGGAGCGCATCTCGAGGCGATAAAAACCAACGGTTTGACGGTGAAATCGGGCATCAAGGGCGAATTCAATATAAAAACCGCCAAAGCCTGCACCGCGGAGCAATACAATGACACTCCCGATGTGATTTTCGTCTGCGTTAAGGGCTATTCGCTCGATGATGCCGAAAAGCTCATTGCAAAATGCGCCGATGAGAACACCGTTGTCATTCCGCTGCTGAATATATTCGGCACGGGCGGCGAGTTGCAGCGCAGACTGCCTAAGCTGCATATTCTCGACGGCTGTATCTACATCACCTCCTACATTTCCGCACCGGGAGAAATTTCGCAGGGGGGAAAGCTGTTTAAAATAGTATTCGGCGAGAGAGACGGCTCAAAGAGCGAGATTCTCGAAAAAATTGCCGAGGAGCTTTCCGCCTGCGGCATAAAAGCCGAGCTGACAGATGATATTCGCAGGCTTTGCTTTAAAAAATACGCCCTCATCAGCGCTATGGCGGCGGTGGGAGCCTATTATGACGCGAATATGGGGGAGGTTTGCGCCGACGACGAGAAAAAAGCGACCTTTATCGAGCTTTCACGCGAGATAGAAGCGCTTGCCGCCGCTATGGGGATTCCCTTTGAGGAGGACATTGTGGGCAAAAATCTGCACATGATAGAAACCGCCGCGCCGAATACCACCGCTTCTATGCAGAAAGACCTCAAAAAGGGCGGAAAGAGCGAGATAGACGGACTGGTGTTTGAGCCTGTCCGCCTCGGAAAGCGATATAACGTTGCCACCCCCGCCTTCGCGATGGTGGCGAAGAAATTCGGGTTTGAGGGTTGAGAGCCGAAAAGCGGCAGCCTCTGTTGACAGCTATATCGCAAAGTGATATATTCAAATTATGTTATATCGAAAACTGATATAGTTTGACGGAGGTGATATTATCAACGAGAAGGTTGAACGGCTCATAAAAAGCTATCTGCCTATGAGCGAACAGAGTTTTTTGCTGTTGCTCAGTCTTATCGAGCCGCGCCACGGATACGGAATAATGCAGTTTATCTCATTGCAGACCGAGGGCAGGGTCACGCTCGGGGCATCTACCGTTTATACACTGCTCTACAAAATGGAACAGGACGGACTGGTTGAAGTGAAAAGCGAGATAGACAGGCGCAAGGTCTATTTGATAACCGAGGACGGAATGACAGTGCTTAGGGCAGAGGCAAACAGGCTCAGCTCATTGACGCAGTATGCCTTTTCCGTTTTGGGTGGGCAGAGCGAAAAAACTACCTGATATTTGGAGAAAGGGGCGAAAAAATGGGGGTACTTATAACGCTCGTCGAAAATCTTCCGCTGACATGGCTGTTGGTATCGGTCATTCTCGGAGTGATAGAGGCATTAACGGTTGACCTTGTCGCTATATGGTTTTCGCTGGGCGCTTTTATCACGATAATTCCCGCTATGATAGGCGTGCCGTTTGGGGTTCAGCTGGTATTCTTTCTGGCGGTGAGCTGTGTCACTCTCGCTTTTACAAGACCTGTGGCAAAAAGCGTGCTTAAAGTGAATAAGGTCAGCACAAACGCCGATGCCGTTATCGGCATGGTGGGAATAGTGGTATCGCCGATAAACAACGTGACAGGCGAGGGCAGAGTTCTTGTGAACGGACTTGAGTGGTCGGCTCGCTCCGATGACGGAGTTCCGATAGAAAAGGACGAAAATGTTCTCATCAAGGCGATAGAGGGCGTTAAAGTGATAGTAGAGCGTGTGGGCTGAGATAATTTTTCCTTTTTAAGATGCAGTATTTCGGCAAAAGACACGCACTTAGACTATGACAGCAGATTTTTTAACAGACGGAGGTAAATGAAATGGAAGCTTTTGTAGGCATCATAATGCTGCTCATCATAATCCTTGTGGTTTTGGTTTTGGCGGCAAGCAATATCAAGATAGTTCCGCAGGCAACGGTTTATGTTGTGGAGCGTTTGGGCGCTTATCACGCAACATGGGATACCGGTCTTCATGTGAAGGTGCCGTTTTTTGACAGAATCGCAAAGCGTGTTTCGATAAAGGAACAGGTAGTCGATTTCAAGCCGCAGCCGGTTATCACCAAGGATAACGTCACCATGCAGATAGACACGGTGGTGTTTTTCCAGATAACAGACGCAAAACTCTACACCTACGGCGTTGAGCGCCCGCTTTCCGCTATCGAAAACCTCACCGCAACCACTTTGAGAAACATCATCGGCGAGATGGAGCTTGACCACACCCTCACTTCCCGCGATGTTATCAACACCAAGATAACCGCTATCCTCGATACCGCCACCGATAAGTGGGGCATCAAGGTCAACCGCGTTGAATTGAAGAACATCATTCCTCCTGCCGAAATTCAGGACGCGATGGAAAAGCAGATGAAGGCAGAGCGCGAAAAGCGTGAGAGCATACTGCGTTCCGAGGGTGAAAAGGCGAGCAAGATACTGGTTGCCGAAGGCGACAAGGAATCTCAGATTCTCCGCGCGCAGGCGGAAAAGGAAGCGGCTATCCTCCGTGCAGACGCTGTTCGCGAGCAGAAGATACGCGAGGCACAGGGCGAGGCAGAGGCTGTTACACTGGTGCAGAAGGCGCTTGCCGATTCGCTCAAGCTGCTCAACGAAGCATCTCCCACCGACAAGGTTCTGGCGCTCAAGAGCCTCGAGGCTTTCGGCAAGGCGGCAGACGGCAAGGCTACCAAGATAATCATTCCCTCCGAGATACAGTCTCTGGCGGGATTGGCAACCTCCTTGAAGGAGATAGTGTCCGACAATTCCAAGCAGAGATAACGATAGTGGAGTCCGACCGTTTTGTATCGAGCGGTCGGACTTTATTTTTGCAATTCACTATTGCAAAGCAGAAATTTTAGTGATATAATACATAGTGCTGTAAAACAGTATGGGCCCGTAGCGCAGCTGGGAGCGCGTACGGTTCGCATCCGTAAGGTCGAGGGTTCGATCCCCTTCGGGTCCACCAAAACGAAAAGAAACCGCATAACAATGCGGTTTCTTTTTTGTATCCACGAAAAATCCACGAAATGCGGTAAAAAGCAGACATCAAGCGGGCGGGAAAAGGGGAAGAATATTAACGTATTCATTTATACAGTTTGCGCCTATATTCGGCGATATAACGTGGATTCCTCTTGCAATATATGAAACTGTGGTGTATAATCTATAAAAAGGAGCGAGTCTTAGTCGAAATTATTATCTAAAATGGAGAGAAGAAAAATGAAAAAACTGTTATCTTTACTGTTGGCTACAGCTATTGTGCTGTCTGCGTCTGCTTGCGGAAAAAGTGATTCCACCGGCGCTTCGTCTGCCGATTCCGGAAAGAGCGCGCCTGTGGAAAAGGCTTCTTCTTCCGCCGAGAAAAAGGAGGAGAAGAACAGTTCTTCAACCGACTATATCACCTATGACGACCTTCCGCGAACCGAGAAATTTTGGGTTAGGCTTGATGACGGCGGTGAGATGGCGATTGAGATAGATTACCCCGATATTCGCTTTGATACATACGGAAACGGCATGGGCAGCGAAAATTCCCTCGACTACACCATTATTGCGGTAAACGCCGAAAATTCGATGCCCGATACCTCGCTCGAGGACGCTTTTTTGACGCTGCTCAACGGTGACGGCGGTTTTCATTCTGTTTTGCGCGGGGTAAACCGTTCTACATACAGCGAAATGACCCCCGAAACGGAAGAAATAACGCTGGAATGTGGCAAGGCGGCTGTTAAGTTCACCGGTATTCAGCACAGAGACGACTACGGAACTGTTTCGGAATGTCCCGTCTACGGCTACTGCACTCTATGCGACGATGCTCCGGTTATCGTGTGCTATCTGCTCTTTAATGAGGAAGCGGTTGACGACGCTACTCGCGCCGAGCTTGCCGGATATGTTGATGAAATGATAAATACAGTTCGTATCTGCGAGTGAGTACCTGATTTTATAGAAAACAAAAGCGATACTCGTTTTAGAGTATCGCTTTTTTGCAGCTTAGCTATATGTAATTTAAAATGTCTCACCCCGACAATAGAGAATGGATTGTCAGGCGTTCGTTTCGGGGAAGTATTGTCTCAGTCGATTTCCAACCGTACTTTGCAGCAGCGCAAGAATTCGCCCGACGAATACAGCCGATGCGATGGTGGCGATGCCGAAGCCGATAATCCGGTGCGCCCCGAACAGACCGAGCATCAGTGAAATGAGGACACACGCGCAGTCATAGACAATCTTCACTGAACCCATCGGTTTCTTCACAACACGGCTAATGGTTTGGATAGCGCCGGTCGGCGGATCGGGAACCAGACGCGCG
>CAZNJJ010000032.1:0-19164 GCA_964573335.1 uncultured Oscillospiraceae bacterium
CTCCCAGCCCGGTCAGTTTGCCACCAACGAAAAGGTTGAGATAGTAGGACCCAAGAACTCCCTCAAGGGCGTTTCTATCCTCGGACCCGAGCGCCCCGAGACTCAGGTTGAGATTTCCGCTACCGATGCCCGCGCTATCGGCGTTTCGGCTCCTGTTCGTGAGTCTGCCGACATCAAGGGTTCCGCTCCCTGCAAGGTTATCGGACCTGCCGGTTCTATCGAGCTTAGCGAGGGTGTTATCGTAGCAAAGCGCCATATCCACTTTGACCCCGCTTCCGCTGAGGCTTTCGGTGTTGCCGACAAGGAAGTTGTTCAGGTGAAGATAACCTCCGCCGATCGTTCTCTCATATTCGACGACGTTGTATGTAGAGTAAGTCCCAAGTATGCTCTCGCCATGCACATCGACGTTGACGAGTCCAATGCCGCAGGTTGCTCCGGCGTTGTTTACGGCGAAGTAATCAAGAAGTAATTTTATTTGCTTTCGCGTCTCTTTTCTGCCCACAGGAGGCTGTTTTTCAGCCCCCGTGGGCAGTTTTTGTTTTATACGGGAAAGTGCGATGGGGTGCTTTTTGAAAAAAGCGCCCCACACCCCGCAAAAACTTTTGGTTTTAAATGGGTTTATTTTGTTTTCACATAGAGGAAAGTCGGATTTGAATCGGAATATCTCCGACAGAATTGTTCCAAAGAGTTTCGTTGCCCATCGGGAAAAAAGTCGGGCGTAGGTAAACATATCTCCGACCTGAAAATCTTTGCTTACTTTCTTCGGAAAGTAAGTTGAAAAACATCTCTGCCGCTTTTTCTGATTTTGACAAATGTTTTGTTGACAAGTTGGTTATATTGTAATAGAATATGAGACTGAGAATCAAATTTAAAAATGAGCGAGAGCGGGGTGGCGAATTGTCACAGCAATATAAAACGCGCCAGAGAGCGGTAGTGGAACAACTGCTGACCGAGCATACCGGCGAGCATCTCACGGCGGAAGAGATAGTCTCGCTGCTTGCCGCAAAGGGCGAGCCGGTTGGCAAGGCGACAGTTTATCGCGCACTGGAAAGGCTGACCGAGCAGGGAACGGTGAAAAAATACCTATTCGGCGAGGGAAAAAGCGCCTGCTATGAATACTGCGCCGGCAAGCCGCTCTATCATCTGCGCTGCTGCGAGTGCGGGGAGTTGACCCACCTCGACTGCGAGTTCTTGGACGAGCTGCCCGAACACGTTTTCGAGCATCACGGCTTTACGCTTGACAGCTCGCAGATAGTTCTGGTGGGAAAATGCGCCAAATGCTCGAGAAACGGCTGTGAGAGAAAGGCGGAGAAAAAGTGCCGATAATAGAATGTAAAAATCTGACAATGGGTTACGGCAGTCATATCGCGCTGCGTGACCTCTCCTTTTCGGTGGAGGAGGGCGACTACCTCTGCATAGTGGGGGAAAACGGCTCGGGAAAATCCACGCTGATAAAGGGAATATTGGGACTTCAGCCGCCGCGTTCCGGTTCGATAACGTTAAACGGAATCACCTCACGCGGAATAGGCTATCTGCCGCAGCAGACGCTGGCGCAGAGGAGCTTCCCCGCCTCGGTGAGAGAGATAGTGCTTTCCGGCTGTTTGGGGCTTGGAAAATGGAGTCCGTTTTATTCCGCCGAGGATAAGGAAAAGATGATTTCCGCACTGGAAAAGCTGAAAATCGCCGATTTGAAAGACCGTTCTTTTAAGGAGCTTTCGGGCGGACAGCGCCAAAGGGTGCTGTTGGCGAGAGCGCTCTGCGCCGCAGACAGGCTGCTGCTGCTCGATGAACCTGCCGCCGCGCTTGACCCCTCCGCTTCCGCCGAGCTTTACAGCGTTATCCATGAGCTGCACACAAATCACAAAATGACGATAATAATGGTTTCGCATGACCTTGACGCCGCCAGAAGCGCCGATAAAATACTTCACATGGCAAACGGCTGTGCATTTTTCGGCACGACCGAGCAGTATTACAAGAGCGATGTGGCGCATCATCTTTTGGGAGGGGAGCATCACCACCATGATTGAAATGATACAGATAATGCTTTCCTATGATTTTATGCGCCGTGCCGTTTTGGTGGGAATATTGGTTTCCCTCTGTCTCGCACTTTTGGGCGTGAGTTTGGTGTTAAAGAGGTATTCGATGATAGGCGACGGGCTTTCTCATGTGGGATTCGGTGCGGTGGCGATTTCTATGGCGCTGGGAGTGGCGCCGCTCGCCGTTTCGGTTCCGATAGTGATGATAGCGGCGTTTCTCCTGCTGAGACTCAGCGCCGAAAATCCGCTCGGCGGCGATGCGGGAATAGCGCTCATTTCCTCCTCGGCGTTGGCGATAGGCGTTATAGTGGCATCGCTTTCATCGGGAATAAATTCCGACGTGCATGGCTACCTGTTCGGCAGTGTTTTGGCTATGAGCAGGGAGGATGTTTGGCTGTCGGTGGCGCTTTCGATAGTGGTTTTGGCGCTCTACGGCGTATGCTATCACAGAATTTTTGCCGTCACCTTTGATGAGGTGTTCGGCAGGGCAACCGGTGTGAATGTCAGCGCCTATAATACCCTGCTCGCAATGCTCACGGCGGTGACTGTCGTTGTCGGAATGAGAATGATGGGCGCTTTGCTCATTTCCAGTTTGATAATTTTTCCGGCATTGTCGGCAATGCGGGTGTTCAACAGCTTCCGCTCGGTGATGATATGCTCGGCGGTGACGGCGGTATTCAGCTTCTGCGCGGGAATGATAATATCTTTCGCCTTCAACACACCGGCGGGAGCCAGCGTTGTCATGGCGGATTTGGCGGTGTTTATACTGTTTTCGATAGTGGGAGCGGTGTTTAAGAGAAACGAATAAAGATATAAAAATGTATCGGGGAGGACATTTTTATGACTGCTTTGATTTTGACGCTGGCGACAGGCGTTGCCGGAGGACTTGTATTCAATAAGCTGAAAGTTCCCGCGGGAATGTTGGTCGGCGCGATAGTCACGGTATCCTGTTTGAGCGTATTCACCCCATTTGCGTCCATGCCCGCCGATGCAAAGCTATGCGCCCAGATAATCACCGGCGCTTATATCGGCTGTATGATAAGCCGCGATGATTTGCGGCATCTGCCGCGGGTGATAAAGCCATATCTCGTTGTTATGTCATCGTTTTTTATACTGAATATGGTGATGGGATTTATTATATGGGCGATTTCTCCTATGGATTTGCTCACCTGCCTGCTTTGTGCGCTTCCCGGAGGAATAAGCGATACTCCTCTTATCGCGATGGATATGGGCGCTGATGCGGCAAAGGTTGCGATTATGCAGTTTGTGAGACTGGTTTTCGGAATAGGTGTTTTGCCCTCGCTGATAGTGTGGTTTGACACTCTGATGGAAAAAGACCCCGAAAAGAGAAAAACCGCCGAAAAAGCGGCGGTCAAAAAGCGAAAAGCCGCCGAGGGCAGTCCTGCGCGGCTTGCTGTGACGCTGGCGGTTTCGGCTGTGGGCGGAATAGCGGGCAGAGCGGCGGGTATTCCGGCGGGAGCGCTGGTGGCATCGCTTTTGGCGGTGCTGTGCTACAAGCTCATATTCAACAGGGCGTATCTCCCGCTATGGTGCCGCAGGGTGGCGCAGGTGCTTTCGGGCTGTGTTATCGGCTGTCGAATGAAATACGACGACATACTGGAATTGAGGTATCTTTTTCTGCCAGCGATACTGCTTTTGGCGGGATATGTGATAAACTGCATCGTGGTGGGAATAATACTCAGCCGAAAATTCGGTTTTTCACGCAGAGAGGGTATGCTCTCGGTTTCTCCTGCGGGCGCTACCGAAATGGCGCTCATCGCCGCCGATATGGGCGTGGACAGCACCGATTTGGTGGTCTTGCAGATAGGCAGGCTTGTGGGTGTACTTACTGTATTTACTCAGATAATATCACTTATGGTAAAAATTATCGCATAGAATATCATAAAAAATCCTCCCTCTTCTCAACGGAAAAGGGAGGATTTTGACGTTTTAGCCATCGTATTGATGGAGCATATCCAAGAGCCTTGCGGCATGAACAGCTTCGTCCTCCGCCATTCTCGCAAAAAGGGTGCTTGCCTGCGAGTTATCCTTTATCTCGCGGGAATAGCTTTGAAAATCCCTTACAAGCTCGGTGGAGTTTTCCCAGCCGCGCAAAAGACGGTCGCGGGTGGTGACTTTCAGTTGGTGAAATTCATTCATCGCTTTTTCCTCCCGAAAAAATTTACGGCGCTTTGCAAAGCGGAGCCTAAACCAAAGCCTGCATTTTCTCCGATCGGAATGGAAATCAAGCCGCTTTTATCAGGACTTTGCAAAAACACTTCGGCGACAATAGTATTTGCCGAAAAAGAGGCATTTACTTATCGCCGCCGAAATTTTGTCGGGAATATCTTTTTAAACTGTTATCTCGTCCTCATCGGTAATTCTTATTGCGACGCCGTTTACTTCAACGCCCTCGTTTGCGCGTATCATGATATAGCGTCTGCCGTCGATAATCCGAGTTTCGATGAGGTCGGAGCGCTCGGGATTCACCTTTATCACCACGTCCGGCGTGGTGACGGTGAGTTTTTTGGTGTCTACGATGTTTTTGGGGCTTATCTCGGCATCTTCGCCGAAAACTTCCTCAAACCGCTCCTCAAATGCCTCAACCTTTTCGGGGGAGATGCCGCTGTCATCGAGAATATCGGCGATTTCCCGCTTGGAAATTAGAAGCGGTTCCTCAACCTTGTTCTCCTTGTGGGCGGCTATCATCTGCCGAACGCCGTCGTTCACATTTTGAACGGCAATCATACTGCATTCTTCCCCGAGCGAATCGGAAAGTATTTCATCAAAGCTCTCTTTCTGCTCATCGGCGGGGGCGGGCAGCTCGGTGTTGAATACCGCTTTGGCAAATTCATCATGGCTCTCGGCGGAATCCCTGGAGTAGTAGAGAGCGTTATAGATATTTGTTGCGCGGTCGTCAAAGCAGGGGAACATGAAGCCTATCTCGGGCGATGATACCACCCACTGACCCATTCGTGAGTGAAATTCTCCGTCAAAATCGGAGTAGCTCAAGGCGGGCTTTGATTCCTTGACGGGGCATATCGAGCAGACTATGTAGGAGAAAACCTCGTCGGAAGCGTCGTCTATCCGCTCGCCGCCGCCCGAGCGATAGGGAACATCGTATTTATCGTGAGACAGCAGAATGAGGTAGTTGCCCTCAATCTGCAAGGACTCTATAACTCGGGCGAAAAACTCTCTCACCGCCTCATCGTTTTTCAAGCCGGAATCACGCAGCTCGGTGAGCAGGCGATGCTCGTCACTGTCTGCTACCTGCGCGGTGGTAAAGCTGATGTCGATGAGATTTTTGCCCAAACTGCCGGTGAGGGATTTCTTGAGCAGAGCGAGATATTTTTCCGATTCCTCCTGCGGGAGCATGGCGGGATTTCGCTCAAAGGCGGTGACTATCTCGCGTTTTTCATTTACATAACAGCCGCGAAAAAGGGTCTGATTGTTGTATTTTATGCTGAAACGCCGTCTGATTTCAGCTATTTCCTTGTCTATCATAAAATCACCTTGTCCGTTTTAATATTCTGCGCGGAAACGAGAATAAGTATATCACATTTTCGCTTTGAACCGCAATCAAACGGGCTAGAAAAAGGTCGGCAACGTCGAAAAAACATATCGCTCGGCAGAAAATGTGCTTATTCGATAAAAATGACGCAAAATGTTGATAAAATGTCACATTTTAATAGAAGATGCGGTGTGAGCGCAATATTCTATTGACTTTATCCGTTTAAAGCTTTATACTGACGATGTAATCCAAAATCGTGAAAGGGAAAGGAGAAGTCCTCATGAGCGGATTTGTTTTCAATCGGGCAGATGAGCGATTTTTTATGGCGGCTCGCTATTATTATGCGGGCTATTATTGCGCTACCCTTTTCACGGCAGTTAAACCGCCTGTCGGTTGAGAGGATATTTATTTGAGCGTGAGCGGTTTTCGGGCAGAAAAGTCCGTCAGCCGCTTTTTTATTTTCAAAATTGATAATTTGCTGTTATCGAAAGGAAGTTTTTATTATGAAAAAGTTTTTCGCATTGGCTCTTGCCGCTGCCATGATGCTTAGCATCACCGCCTGCGGCGGTTCCTCCGCTCCCGCAGCATCTTCCGCTGCTGCCGCTCCATCTGCCGCGGCTTCTTCCGCGGAAAAGAGCTATAACGTAGGCATCTGCCAGCTGGTTCAGCACCCCGCGCTTGATGCCGCAACTCAGGGATTTAAGGACGCGCTCACCGAAAAGCTGGGCGGCGCTGTCAAGTTCGATGAAAAGAACGCCTCCGGCGAGGTGCCCAACTGCACCACCATCATCAACGACTTTGTTTCTTCCGATGTTGACCTGATTCTTGCCAATGCGACCGCGCCCTTGCAGGCTGCTGCCGCCGCTACCGACTCGATACCCGTTCTCGGAACCTCTATCACCGACTACGCAAGCGCTCTCGAGATAGACAACTGGAACGGCACCGTAGGCGGCAACATTTCGGGTACCTCCGACCTTGCTCCTCTCGACCAGCAGGCGGAGATGCTCAAGGAGCTGTTCCCCGATGCCAAGAAGGTAGGTCTGCTCTACTGCTCCGCCGAGGCAAACAGCCAGTATCAGGTAGATGTTATCAGCGAAAAGCTCACCGCTATGGGATATGAGTGCGCTCCTTTCGCTTTCACCGATTCCAACGATGTTGCCTCTGTCGCTCAGGCGGCTTGCGACAGCTCCGATGTTATCTATATTCCCACCGATAACACCGCCGCTTCCAACACCGAGGCTATCGCCAACGTGGTTCTTCCCGCAAAGACCCCCGTTATCGCAGGTGAGCAGGGAATCTGCTCCGGCTGCGGCGTTGCAACCCTCTCTATCGACTACTACGACCTCGGCGTCATCACCGGCGAAATGGCTGCCAAGATACTCAAGGGCGAGGCTGATGTTTCCGCTATGGCAGTAGAATTTGCTCCCAACGTAACCAAGATGTATAACGCGGCAAATGCCGAAGCACTCGGAATCACCGTTCCCGAGGGCTATACCGCCATTGAGGGCTGATAAACAGCATTGTCCTGTTCGCGTTTGCGGAATTTACGGTTGCCGCTTGTTTTGTGTGTCACGGGCGGCGACGAAGAAAACGTGAAAAGGGGGCGCTTTCGCCCCCTCTTTCGCGTAACAGAAAGCATTTTTTGATTTCGCTTAAAAATATCTTTAGGGGTTTGTGCTATGGATTTTGTCACTTCTTTATTAAACGCGATGCCCGGAGCCGTGTCGCAGGGGTTGATTTGGGGACTTATGGCGATAGGCGTATTTCTCACCTACCGAGTGCTTGATGTCGCCGATTTGACTGTTGACGGTTCGATTGCCACCGGCGGCGCAGTCTGCGTCATGCTGATAAGAGCGGGCGTCAACACATGGATAGCGGTTTTCTGCGCGTTTTTGGCGGGAATACTCTGCGGCGCTGTCACCGGATTGTTCCACACCGTATGCGGAATACCTGCTATTCTCGCAGGAATACTCACCCAGCTTGCGCTCTACTCGATAAATCTCAGAATAATGCTCAGCAAGGCGAATCAGCCTGTCGGTGTAGATAAATACGACCTGCTGGTTTCGCAGAGATACGTCAGAGAACTGTCGCTCGATAATCCGCTTCCGCTTTTGGCGATATTCACCGTTGTGACGATAGCGATACTTTACTGGTTTTTCGGAACCGAGCTTGGCTGTTCGCTGAGAGCCACCGGAGCAAACGCCAATATGTCCCGCGCGCAGGGCATCAACACCAACGCCAATATCGTTTTGGGACTCATGCTCTCCAACGGACTTGTAGCGCTTTCCGGCGCTTTGCTCGCACAGTATCAGGGCGCTTCCGACATCAATATGGGACGCGGCGCTATCGTTATCGGACTTGCCGCCGTTATCATCGGTCAGGTGGTTTTCGGAAAGGTATTCCGCAACTTCGGTCTGCGTCTGCTGGGAGTGTCTTTGGGCGCGGTGATATACTATATCGTTATTCAGATAGTTTTGAAGGTGGGTCTTAACACCAACGACCTCAAGCTGATAACCGCGCTGATAGTTGCGGTGTTCCTCACTGTTCCTTATTGGAAGGGCAAGTATACCAGAGTTAAGGTCAGCCGCGCAGCTGAAAACGGAGGTAACGCCAATGCTTGAACTGAAAAACATCTACAAGACCTTTAATCCCAATACGGTAAACGCCAAAACAGCGCTCAACGGCTTGAATCTCACCCTCAACGAGGGAGACTTTGTCACCGTTATCGGCGGCAACGGAGCGGGAAAATCCACCATGCTCAACGCCGTGGCGGGCGCTTTCACCGTTGACGAGGGAAACATAATCATAGGCGGAAAAGATGTAACTCATCTGCCCGAGCATAAGCGCGCGGCGTTTATCGGCAGAGTTTTTCAAGACCCGATGATGGGAACCGCCGCCACCATGCAGATAGACGAAAACCTCGCTCTCGCTGCCCGCAGAGGTGCGCCGCGCGGATTGAAATGGGGCGTTACCAAGGCGGAACGTGAAAAATACCGCGAACTGCTCCGCGCTCTCGGACTGGGACTTGAGGACAGAATGACCTCCAAGGTGGGTTTGCTTTCGGGTGGACAGCGTCAGGCGCTGACCCTTATCATGGCTTCTCTCAAGCGCCCCCAGCTTTTGCTGCTCGACGAGCATACCGCCGCGCTTGACCCCAAGACAGCGGCGAAGGTGCTGGAGATTTCCGACAGAATCGTATCGGAAAACCACCTCACAACCCTCATGGTCACCCACAATATGAAGGACGCTATCGCTCACGGCAATCGACTGATTATGATGAACGCCGGTCGTGTTGTGCTGGATATTTCGGGCGAGGAGAAAAAGAGCCTCACCGTTGAAGCGCTTCTCGAGAGATTTTCCAAGGCATCGGACGGTCAGATGCTTTCCGACCGCGCGATACTTTCTTAAAACAGATTTGCTCATAGCTTGCCGCCGTGATTTTTTCACGGCGGCATTTTTGCGGGAATAATTCGCGATAAAAGGCGAATATCATATTCCGAGGTGAAGAATATGAGAGGATACCTGTTTTGGATAGCGTTGAGCGAGGCGGTGGGCGGAATTTCGGCATGGCTCACCCGCGCGGGAATGGAAAGCTACAATTCCGTTGCGATAAAGCCGCCGCTCTCTCCCGCGCCTGTCGTTTTCGCAACAGTGTGGACTGTACTGTATGCGCTCATGGGAGCGGGAATGGCAAGGATAGACAGATTTTCCGCAACGGTAGAAAAATCGCGCACAAAGAGCCTGTTTTTCTTTCAACTCGCCATGAATTTTTGCTGGAGCATAATCTTTTTCAACCTGCGCGGATATGGATTCGCGCTGATATGGCTTGTCGTGATGGCTGCGGCGGTGGCTTTGATGACGGCGGCGTTCTCATTACTCGATAAAGCGGCGGGAGCGATGCAGTTGCCCTATCTTATCTGGACTCTCTTTGCGATATATCTCAACTTTATGGTTTGGCGGCTGAACTGATTGGCGATAAAACCTCCCGAAACAAGTTTTTTGCGGGAGGTTTTTCTCATAAGATTTAGAGATAAATTTTTCCGAAAGGCTGATGCAGATGCTACAAACCTTGCTTTTCGCCCTGCCGCAGATGCTGCGGCTATTTTTCGCGCTCCATGTCAGCAGCGGATACTCTTTTCCCAAGCCGCTCTCGGCAAAGCGGGAGCGGGAATGTCTTGTTCTCGCCGCGCAGGGAGACGAAAACGCCCGCAGCGAGCTGATAGAACACAATCTCAGGCTGGTGGTGCATATCATCAAGAAATACTATTCCGCCGCAAAGGACCAGGAGGATTTGATTTCGATAGGCACGATAGGGCTGATAAAGGCGGTTTCCACCTTTGACTACCGAAAGGGAACAAGATTTGCGACCTATGCTTCGAGGTGTATTGAAAATGAAATCCTCATGCACTTTCGCGGGAAGAAGAAAACCGCGCAGGACGTTTACATATTCGACCCGATAGACACCGACAAGGACGGCAATGCCCTGACTTTGCAGGACATAATGGCTGACGAAGGCTGCATTTTTGAAACGATAGAGCTGAAAATGACGGCGCAAAAGCTGCGTGAGAATATCCTCACCGCGTTGGAGCAGCGTGAGCGGGAGATAATCTGCATGAGATACGGCTTGAACTCACAGCCTCCGCTGACTCAGCGTGAGGCGGCGCAAAAGCTCAACATATCACGCAGCTACGTCTCCCGAATAGAAAAAAGAGCGCTGGAAAAGCTCAAAGCGGCGCTCGAAAACGAAAAATGACAGAAAAATTCCCGCTCTGCGAAAAACAGGGCGGGAATTGCTTATTCCATCGCTTTGATGACCTCCTGCTCCGACGGTACAGAGCTGATTCCACCCTGCTTTTGGGTGGAAAGACCGGCGGCGGCGCAGGCAAAACTCGTTATCTCAAGCAGTTCCTTGGGAGAAAGCTGCTCGGGCGGCTTTTTGTATTTAAGAATACGGCTCATGGCGCTGCCGCCGAAAATATCCCCCGCACCGGTTGTGTCAATAACCTTGAGCGGGCGGTTATAGGCGGTTTTTCCGCTGCCGTTTCGGTTGAGATAATAGCACCCCTCGGCACCCAGCGTGACAAAAACGAGCTTTACGCCGAATTCCTCCAGCAGCTTTTTCGCGGCGGTTTCGGCGGTGCAATCCCAAAGGAATTGAGCCTCGTCGATGCTCAGTTTTACCACATCAGCCTGACTCATTCCCCGGAGAATGGCGGCTCGCGCTTCTTTTAAGTCTTTCCACAGAGGAGCGCGCAGATTGGGGTCAAAGCTGATTAGTTTGCCCGCCCGCTTTGCGTATTGCACGGCGGCTTTGGTGGCGGAAGCGGCAGGCTCATCTGTGAGAGAAAGCGTTCCGAAATGGAGAACCTTTGCACTGTCGATAAGAGAATAGTTTATCTCCTCCGGCTTTAAGCGGGTGTCGGCACCCGGTTTTCTCGCAAAGGCAAAGGAGCGGTCGCCCTTATCGTCGAGGGTGACAAAGGCGAGGGTGGTAAAGGCATCATCGCCGATGACAAGTCCCTCGGTGGATATGCCCGCTTGGTCGAGGGTGTTTTTAAGCATATAGCCGAAGCTGTCATTGCCCACCTTTCCGATAAAGGCGGTTTCGGCACCGTATTTTGAAAGAGCGGTGAGAAAATTTGCCGGCGCTCCGCCGGGATTGGCGGAAACTATCGGATAGCCGACCTCGTTTTTCGATACAGGCGCAAAATCTATCAGCAGTTCGCCGATTGCAGTGACGTCCATTGAAAACAGCTCCTTTCAGTCGGCGACGGGATATTCGTTGCAGAGCAGGCGATAGGGCGGCTCGTCCTCCTCTATCGCGGGGAATCTGCCGACAGGCGGCTCAAAGCGGTTGTCACAGTTGTCGTCGTTGACCTGGCTGACTTCCCCTATCAAAACAGCGCCGCTGTCGGGTTTCACCTCAAAATCGTGGTAAAGTCTCGGCTGAATCGAAATGCTCATTCCCGGGCGCAGCTCTATCTGCGTTCCCGCCTTGACATGGCGGGTGACACCGTCGATATGCAGAGTGACATCGCTTTCGCGGTCTATCTGCTCGTCTGCCGTGGAATTGTAAACCCTTATGAGCAGCACTCCGCCGCCGCGGTTGATTATGTCCTCCATTTTGTTCCAGTGAAAATGGTTGGGAGAATACTGCCCCTCTTTGAGATAGAGCAGTTTTTCGGCATAGCTTTTGGGGTATATATCGGATTTTGCCAAATTGCCGTTTCGCAGGGTTATCAGCGAAAATCCAACCTCATCAAATCTGCCCAGACCGTAATCGGTTATATCCCAGCCGAGCATATTATCTCTTATCTCGTCATATTCATGTCCGAGTGTTTTCCATTCATCGGGGGCAAAGGAGCAAAATTCGGGGAGGTGAAAGCAGTGTTTTATAAGCATCTGTTCCATTTCCCTGAGAGCGCGGTTGATTTCGCTTCTTTTCATATCGGCAACATTCCTTTCGATAAAAAGCTGTATTCTAAATGCTATACTCGAAAAAAAGAATTGTCAATAGAAAAACGCCGTCCCCAACGATGGGAACGGCGCTTTGAAACGATTATCAGGCGAGGAGGGTTTTAACGTAGTCGGAAACGGCGTTATCCTTGCAGTTGGCGAGGAACAGCTCCTTGAACTTTTCGCCCGAAACGGCGCGGGAAACGAGGTTGTTCATAGCGGTGATGCCGGTAACCTCTTCCATTGCCTCGATTTTCTTGAGGGAATCGACAAGGTCGTTCATGGTGAGCGCTCTCACATGGTCGAGAATCTTCTTGTTATTCTGCTCGGGAACAACTCTGTCGGCGGGGTAGCCGTTTCCGCTTCCAAAGCCGAACAGCTTTTCAAAAACATATTCCCAGTTAAGCTCCATGCCCCAGCCGCAGCCCTTTGCGAAAGGCATGGAAACGCAGTTGCCGTCGTTTACCTGAGCGAAGGTGTAAGCGTCAACGGGGTCCTCAACATGACCGCAGATAACGCCGGGAAAGCTGTTGCAGGCAAGCATTGCGCCCTCGCCGGTGCCGCAGCCGGTGATAACATAGTCGGCGGCGCCGCTGTTGAGCAGAATGGCGGCGAGTATTCCGCACTGAACATAGGTGAGGGAAACCGAGTCTGCCGCGGAATACATACCGTAGTTGTAAACGGTGTGACCCATAGGCTCAACTACCTTTTTGAGAGATGCTTCTATCTGCGCGTTTTTGGCGGCCTGGCTGTTTTCGTTGATGAGTGCTATCTTCATTGTGATTTTTCCTCCCGATATGATTTTGTCGTTATGCCTGTATACAAGCATTTCACTATTAAAGATACCGCTGATTTGCAGCAATGTCAAATTTATTTTCATTCTTTTTCAAATAGAAAACGCTTGTTATTGACTGCGGCTGAAAAACATGATTTAATTATTTATGGATTTTTCCAAATCTTGCAGAATATCGGAAGTGGATTGATGAAAAGAATTTCAGCGGTTATTCTTGCGGCGATGATGATTTTTACCGTTGGCTGCAAAAATGAGCCTCTGCCCGAGCCGTCTTTGGCAGAATCAAAGCAACCGCAAGAAAAAACGGCAGTAGTTTTTACAGCTTATTCGCCGGGCAGCAAGGATTCCGTTCCCACCAAAACCGTTATCAGGTTTGCACAGCTTGTGGAAGAAGCCTCCGACGGAGAGATAAGGGTGAATGTCCGTCATTCCAACGAGCTGGGAAACGATTCGCAGGCTATCGAAAATGTTCGCTCGGGGAAAATAGACATCATATTCGCCGGAACCTCCGGCTTTGGCAGCTTTTATGACAAGGCGCGTGTGCTTGACCTGCCCTTTTTGTTCGACAGTGCCGAGCAGGCGTATCAAACGGTAAACGGCGAAATCGGCGAGGCGGTTTTCGCGGATTTCCCGAAATACGGTCTTGTCTACCTTGCGGAAGGGGATAACGGTATGCGTCAGCTTGCCACTACCGATCGACCTGTTCATACGGCGGACGATGTTGTGGGGCTGAGACTGAGAGTGCCGGACAGTCAGATGTATCTCGATTGCTGGAATGCGCTCGGTGCCGAGCCGGTTGCTCTGCCGCTTGATGAGCTTTCCGCCGCGCTTGTTGACAAAACTGCCGAGGGACAGGATAACGCCGCCTATCACATGGTGGCGAATGATACCTACCGCAATATAAAATACTTTTCGGATATAAACTATATGTGGATGGGCTGCACCATGGCGGCAAACGCGGTCAGCTGGAATAAGCTCACCCCCTCACAGCAGGAGCTGGTAAAGCAGCAGGCTGTCGCCGCGGCAAAATATTCCTTTGAGATGATAGAAGCGGACAACAAAGCCGCCGAAAAGGTTCTGGAAGAAGCGGGAGTGGTTTTCGACCGTGAGCCGGACGTGCAGTCCTTTAAGGATAAGCTCGGCGGAAGCGAATACTACAAGCGCTACGCCAATGAGCCGTGGTATGATCAGGCATTGGTAGACAGCATTTTAAACAGATAACACATTGCGCCTTTCCCCGAGCGGGAGAGGCGCTTTTTTCTTTACAACGGCGGGGGAGTTTAATATAATTAAAGCAACATATTTTAATTTGAGGAGTGTTTTTATGGGAAAGTATTCAGAAGCCGCTTACGGCTTTCGTCAGATAGAGCCGCATCACAACTGCGCTCAGTCGGTAGCCTGCGCCTACTGTGAGCTTATGGGGATAGACCACGATGAGGCAATGCGTATCACCGCGCAATACGGCGGCGGCAAAAAGCTCGTTTGCGGAGCGGTGTTGGGCGCGAGAGCCGCGATAAACTACATGACCGGCTTGAAAAACGCCGATGACCCCGCTTATAAAAACGATAAGAACGCCGCGCTTTTTGAAAAACTGCACGCCGAATTTATCGCAAAGAATAAAAGCGACCTCTGCCGTGAAATAAAAGAAAACGGCTATCGCAGCTGCGACGGCTGTGTTGAAGACGCGGCTGAAATCGTAGAAAAGATGCTCGAAAACAAAGAGGTGATATGCGAATGACGGCTTCTAAGGTGTTTTTTACCGATATGCACGCCAAAAACGGCGATAATCTCCTGCAAAAGCTGGAACGGCTGATGAAAAAATCCGGCTTTGAGGATATAGACTTCAATGGAAAATTTGTGGCGGTGAAGCTGCATTTCGGCGAGCCGGGAAACCTCGCCTACCTTCGCCCCAATTACGCCAAGGTTGTTTGCGACTATGTTAAGCGGCTCGGCGGCAAGCCATTTGTCACCGATTGCAACACCCTTTATGTCGGCGGCAGGAAAAACGCGCTCGACCACCTCGACAGCGCCTACACAAACGGCTATAACCCATTCGCGACAGGTGTTCACACCATAATAGCCGACGGCTTAAAGGGAACCGATGAGACGCTTGTTCCGGTTGAAAACGGTGAATATGTAAAGCAGGCTAAAATCGGCAGCGCCATAATGAACGCCGATATAGTGATTTCGCTCAGCCATTTTAAGGGACATGAGATGGCGGGCTTTGGCGGCGCGCTCAAAAACCTCGGAATGGGCAGCGGCTCCCGCGCGGGAAAGATGGAGATGCATTCGGCGGGCAAGCCGTTTGTCATCACAAAGCGCTGTGTCGGCTGCGGAAGCTGTAAAAATATCTGCGCCCATTCCGCGCCTGTTATCACCGATAAAAAAGCGGCTATCGACCACGATAAGTGCGTAGGCTGCGGAAGATGTATCGGCGTATGTCCCACCGATGCGGTTTGTGCCGCCAACGACGAGGCAAACGACATCATGAATTTCAAGATAGCGGAATACGCAAAGGCAGTGGTTCAGAACAGACCCGCGTTTCATATAAATATGGTGGTGGATGTTTCTCCCAACTGCGACTGCCATGCCGAAAACGATATTGCAATCGTTCCCGATGTGGGATTTTTCGCCTCCTTTGACCCCGTTGCGCTGGATATGGCTTGTGCCGACGCGGTGAACCGTCAGCCCGCCGTTTCGGGAAGTGTTCTGGAAAAGTGCGAGCATCGCCACCAAGACCATTTTACAGCTATTGCCCCCGAGACCAACTGGCTCGCGGGAATGGAGCATGGAGCGAAAATCGGACTGGGAAATATGGAATTTGAGCTGATAGAGGTCAAATAAATCGGCAAATGTATCGAATATTGACGAAAACTCCTTTATTTGTTCATAAAATTGTGGTATTTTAGCATTGTGAACTTTTTTAGAAAAGAGTGATGACTATGGGCAGAAGCGGCGGCGGTGGTGGCGGCTTTTCGGGCGGAGGAGGATTCCGTTCGAGCGGCGGCTTCGGCGGCGGGCGCTCAAGCGGCGGTTTCTCGGGCGGCGGACGCTCGGGCGGCAGCTTTTCGGGAGGACATTCCGGCGGGAGCAGTTACAGACCGTCTTCCGGCGGCTATCGACCGCCGACAGGCGGTGGTTACAGACCACCGGTAGGCGGCGGATACAGACCGCGCAATACAACGGTGAGAAACGTTATCATCGGCAATTCTATCGGTGGAGGCGGTGGCGGCGGAAATTATACCCCCGCTCCCAACAACAACCGCAATTCCGGCGGCGGAAACAACATCACAAAAACGGTAATGACCGTTGTGCTGATAATGGTATTTTTGATAGTGCTGTTTTCCTGCATGATGGTGGTTTCGGACGACGGAGCAGGCAACACCACCGAGAGAACGGCGCTTTCCGGCGCGGTGAAAAAGACCGACTGGTATAAGGACAATATCGGCTGGGTCAGCAGCAAATCGGTTCTCATTGAGGGAATGGAGCATTTCTGCAATGAGACAGGGGTTCAGCCTTATTTCCTGCTTGTCGATTATGACAAGGATTTGTGGAAAGACGGCGTTCTGATTCCCGATGCGGCTGACGCATATCTCGATAAGGTCTACGAAAGCACCTTTAATGACGAGGCGCATTTCATTTTCGCTTATTTCGCCTGTGAAAACGACGACCGAAATGAGATGAACGGCGAGTTCCGCTATATGCAGGGCTATTCGGTAGACACTATCATGGATAACGAGGCACTGAAAATATTCTGGGGATACTTTGAGGATAACTATTATGATACCTCGCTTACTCTGGAAGAAATGGTGTCCGACACATTCACCTCCACAGCCGATTCTATAATGAGCAAGCCTACCTCTGTGTGGGATTTCGCCGTAATATTTGTGGCGATAGGCGCGGTTGTTATTGTCGTTGTCTGCGTGAACAGCGTGATAAAGACAAAGGCTCGCCGCGCAAAGGAAAAGGAAGAGTATACCAAAAAGATACTCGAAACCCCGTTGGAAGCCTTTGGCTCGGATGACACTTCCGAGCTTGAAGAAAAATATAAATAAACGAAAAGAGGAGTTAACATGGGAATACTTACCAGATTTAAGGACATCATGTCGGCAAACATCAACGCGCTGCTTGATAAGTGCGAGGATCCCTCTAAGATGATAGACCAGTATCTTCGTGACCTCACCGAGAATCTCGCTGAGGTAAAGCAGGAAACCGCCGCTATAATGGCGGAGGAAAAGCGCGCAAAGCGCCTTGTTGACGAAAACGCGGCAGAGATTGCCAAGTATGTTGAGCTGGCAAAGAAGGCGCTTGTAGCAGGCAACGATGATGACGCAAAGGTGTTCATCAACAAGAAGCAGTCTCTCGAGACTGCCGCCGCAGACCTGCAAAAGACCTATGCCGCCGCTCACGAAAACGCCGTAAAGATGCGTGAGATGCACGACAAGCTGGTAAACGACATCAATTCTCTCGAGGCTCGCCGCCAGAACGTAAAGGCGAAGGTTGCGGTAGCCAAGACACAGGAGAAGATGAACAAGATAACCGGCTCTATGGAGGCTTCTTCCGGCACTATGCGCGCCTTTGAGAATATGGAAGCCAAGGTAGACAGAATGTTGGATGCCGCACAGGCTGCCGCCGAGCTGAATAAGGGCGCGTCTGACAGCGCCGAGAATCTCGCCGAGAAATACGCGGGCGGAACTTCTTCCTCTGTAAACGACGAGCTTGCCGCTCTCAAGGCAGAACTGGGTCTTTAATGACAGAAAACTCTTGCCTTTTTGAAAAAGCAGAATAAAAATTGTTTAAGCTGCCGACTGTGTTTATACCGGTCGGCAGCTTAATTTAAAAGCTATAAAGGGAGTTTGAGGGGAACTTTTGAAAAAGTTCCCCTCAATGTGCTTTATCACCGCATCAAAGCTCTTTAGCCATTTTGAGCGCCATATCAAAGGCGTTTGCCACAGAAAGTCCTCTTATCGTTTCGCGGTCGTCGGCGCGTCCGCGCGCCAAATCAAGCTCACGCACCTGTTCGCCCTTGTCGCTGACGCAGGCGACATACACCCTGCCGACGGGCGTTTTTTCGGTGCCGCCTCCCGGTCCTGCTACTCCGGTTGCCGAAACAGCTATATCGGAGCGGGTCAGCATTTTGGCGCCGCGAGCCATTTCGAGGGCACATTCTGCCGAGACAGCGCCGAATTCGTCGAGGGTAGACTGCTTGACCTTGAGAACATCATGCTTCACCTCGTTTGTGTAGGAGACGATTCCGCCCTTTAAAACAGCCGATGCTCCGGGAATTTCAACTATTCTCTGTGCTATCATGCCGCCGGTGAGACTTTCGGCGGTAGATAGGGTGAGTCCCTTTTTGGAAAAGACGTCCACCACCGCCTCGTTCATGGAATGATAGTCAAAGCCGTAAATCTTATCGGGAAAGCGCTCGCATATCGCCTTTACCACCGGTTGAATAAGAGCATCGGCGGCGGCTCGGTCGGCGGCGCGGGCGGTCACTCTCAGCTGACATTCCTGCGGTTTTGCGTAGGGCGCAACGGTGGGGTTGGTCATATCGACTATCATGTCGTGCAGAGAATGTTCGAGATTGGATTCGCCTATTCCGAAAAAGTTTATCGTTTTGGAAAAGAGCGCGCCCTCCCCGCCAAATCGCTTTTCCAGCCACGGCATCACCTGCTCGGTGAACATCGGGCGCATCTCTCGGGGAGGACCCGGCATCATTATCGCAATATCACCGTTTTCCGATTCGATAATGCAGCCGGGGGCGGTGCCGTTGGGATTGGCGAGGATAACACAGCCCTCGGGCATCATCGCCTGCTTGCGGTTATTATCGGTCATAACGCGGTTTGAGCGGGCAAAATAGCTTTCTATCGCTTTCAGGCTCTCCTCGTCCATTATCAGCCTTCTGCCGAAATGGCGGGCGACCGTTTCTTTGGTGAGGTCGTCGTAGGTAGGGCCGAGTCCGCCGGTGAGAATAACCATCTTCCCGCGGGAAAACGCTTCTTTAAGGCACTGCTCCAGCCGCTCGGGATTATCCCCGACAACGGTGTGATGATATACGTTTATTCCAAGTGATGCCAAACCTCTTGCGGCATCGGCGGCGTTGGTGTTGATAACGTCGCCCAAAAGAAGCTCGGTTCCCACGCAGATTATTTCGGCGTTCATAATATCAGTCCTTTTTCGGATATGTCGGTATCACTAAGTATATCACCGCCAATTCCCATTTTAAAGCGGGAAAATGGCTTTTGAGCTTTTATCACAGTTTTTGAACAGCTATTTTGTTTGTAAAAACATCATTTTATCCCTTTTGTTTGTGGTATAATTAATATGATGATTTATTTGCCTGTTGAGGCTTTGTCTCAGATGATATT
>CAZNJJ010000033.1:0-18963 GCA_964573335.1 uncultured Oscillospiraceae bacterium
CGCCCTCAGCGCGGGCCCTGCGTTTTCAAGCGGAGCAACGAGTTCCTTACCCGTTAACTTTTTGGGGAACAGAGGAGGTTATCCCAAAGCCGCCCCTTGAAAAAAGGGGAGACTTTGCGTTTCCTTTCGCGATAAAAAGTCGGATTTGCGCCGCTTTGCCGCTCATTTGCCGCTTATCTTCAAATCAAGTATATCGGCGAGGGCGGCGGTGGCGCGCGCCTGCGATTGGGCTATTGTGTGGGCGTAGATGTCCAGTGTGGTTGAGATTTGGCTATGCCCGAGCGCCGCCGAAACGGTTTTTATATCCGCGCCGCTGTTTATCAGCAGGGTGGCGTTTAAATGTCGCAGACTGTGCAGATTGAGCTTTCGCAAGCCTGTTCGCTTTTGGAAGGCGGTCAGCCAGTTTTCCACCCGAGAGGGGTTCATGGGGGAACCGTTTTTCGCGGTGAAAAGCCGCTTTGTGGGGAAAACATCGCCCTGTTCGGCGCGGTAATCTTTCAGCAGGAGTATCACCGATTCCGGCATTTTGAGGCTTCGGCGGGAATTTTTCGTTTTCGGCGTTTCGGTGAATATCCCCAATTCGCTTGTGTAAAGACTGGTGCGGTTTATCGTGATAATTCCGTCGAAAAGGTCTATATCGCCCCATTCCAACCCCAAAATCTCCCCGCGCCTGAACCCGCCGAATATCGCCAGCGCGAAATAAACCTGCCAGCAGAGCGGTTCGTTTTGAAGCTCGTTCAAAAACAGTTGTGCTTCCTCTGGGGAATAGCAGGGGCGTTCCTGCCCTATGAGACGGGGCGGGCGGATAAATCGGCAGGGATTTTCGTCGATGATGCCCTGTGAAGCCGCCCACGAAAGTATTCCCGAAACAAACGAAAGGTAGTTGCGAATCGTTTTGGGAGAAAGACAGCCCCCGCTTGTGCGGTTTTCGCCATCGCGGTTAAGCTCCTGCAAAAAGCCGTGTATCGTGACGGGGGTTATCGCAGATACTCTGATATGCCCCAAAAAATTGTAGGCGCGCTCGCGCATTTGGCGATAGCGGCTGACTGTGCGGGTTTTCAGATTGGGGAGAGCGTATTGTTCAAACCACATTTCGGCAAGGCTCTCAAATTTGATGTCGCTTTTCGGGGCAAGACAGCGGCATTGTTCCTCAAAGATAACGCTCTGCCGCAAAAGCTCGCGCCTAATTTGCAGGGCGGTCATTTCGGGGGGAGGGCGCCATGTTTTATATCGCCTTATCTGCCTGCCGCGGATGTCATATCCGCAGGAAACGGTTATCGTGTAGGAATCATTGCGTTTTCTGATTGAAGCCATAATATCTCTCCTTGTTTTTCTGTTAAGGAAAATTCTATGGCAACTGCCGCTTGTTTGTCGATTGAATAAAAATGCCGCCGGATTCCGATTGGAAATACAACCGGAGACTCGGCGGCTTTTTACAGATTATACGCGGTGTATATACATTCGGGAGGGATTTTCTTCACCATCGCCCTGCGCCATGCAGAAAAATTCCCAGCCGTAGCGCTCATAAAAACTGTCGTGGTCGGTGAGGAGGTAAAGGGTTTCGATTTTGTTTTCCGCCATGTCCTCGCAGACGGCGGCTAACAGTTTCCCCGCGATGCCGTTGTTCCTGTGGGATTTTTCAACATAAACGGCGCATACATTGGGAAAAAGGTCGTGTCTGTCGTGAAAGTCGTTTTCGATAACACCCAGTCCGCCGACGATTTTGCCGTTGTCGGTGAAGACATACCACTCGGGATAGGGCAGACTGCTGTTGAGCGACCGGCGCATACTCTCCAGGTAGGCGGAGGCGGGAATATGCCATTTTTCGTGGAACCACTCCGCCGCCGATTCGATAAGGGCGGGCTGTTGGCTGATTTTAATGATATTTCGGTCTTTCATAAGATTTTCCTCACTTGTATAGCAAATTCAAAATTTTGTAAAACGAAATGTAGAATGATTATTCGGTTACACCTACACACGTTATGCAACGATTGTAACATTCCTGACATTGCCGATTTTGAATTTCAATTTGCGAAATTGTAAACAATATTTTAATTTGCCAAAAACAGTATTGTGCAATGCAAAGTAGTGTGATAGAATCCAATACACAGAAAGTCAAGGAGGTGTTAGGTTGAATACACAGCTGCGAAAAGGCGTTATCGAAATGTGCATCCTCTCGCTTATATCCCGCAAAGATATGTACGGCTACGAGATAGTGCAGGCGATAGCGCAGCATACCGAAATCAATGAGGGAACGGTGTATCCTATTCTGCGGAGGTTGACCATGGACAACTATTTTTCCACCTATCTCAGAGAAAGCAGCGGAGGCCCCGCGAGAAAGTATTACAGCATAACAGATGGTGGACGCGCCTATCTCAAAAAATCAGAGAGCGAGTGGCGCGAAATGATTGAAATGGTGGAAAAATTATTAAAGGGGGAAGAAAGCGATGAGCAGATATGAATATCTTAAAAGTCTTGAGGGCTATCTGCTGAAATACCTCACTCGTGAGGAGGTAAACGATATTCTGAGAGATTACGGAGAGTATTTTTCCGAGGGGGAACAGACAGGCAAAAGCGAGGCGCAGATAATCGCCGAGCTGGGAGACCCGCAGGCGGTTGCCAGACAGATTATTCTGGAATCGAAACCCGGCACGCCGATAGATTTCAACAGCGGAACCGAAAAAGCAAAGCGCGCGGCAGATGAAGCGGTCAGCTTTTTCAAAACGCCGTCCGGCAAGCTGGTTTTTGCCGTTCTTATCATATTGACGGCACCTGTTTGGTTTGGCGCTGTCGGAACGGTTTTGGGAGCGCTGCTGACGATATTCGGTGTGCTGTTGGCGATGCTCTGTCTCGGCGGTGTGTTTGTCATCGGCGGAGTGGTTTTAATCGGCGGCTCGCTGATATTCGCTTCTTCTGTTCCGGCATCGGTGATAGCGCTGGCGATAGCGGCGGCGCTGGCGATGATAGCGGGCGGCATATTCGGCATAGCGATAATGATAATGCTCACAAAGCTGCTGTGCAAAGTTTTGATAAAGCTGAAAAATATGATTTGCGATGAGCTGCATATCGGCAATCGGAGCAAGGCTCTTTCGGAGGTGGAAAAAGATGCTTAAAAAGACAGCTATAACGGCATTTGTGCTGATGATAGTATTCTCGATAGTATTCGCGGCGCTTATTCCGCTGGCGACTGCCGATATGATAATGATGGCAGACAGCCGCAATGAGGAGTTCGCGGCGGAAAACGAGCTTTTGAGCTGTTCCGCCGAGGGAATCAAGTCGGTAAAGCTCAACGGCGACAGAATAAGCGATTTGGAGGTGACAACCTCTCCCGATAAAAATATTCATCTGATAACAAACGGCTATCGAATCAGAGAGATAACCTCGCAGACCCAAAACGTTGATGAAAACGGGATTCTCGTTATAGAGATAAAGATGAATCAGAGCAGCAGGGTGAACAGGAGAGTTTCCGCTGTATTCCGCGCGGTGATGGCAGAGATTTACGGCAATTCCTGCAACTATATCCGCCTTGAGCTGCCCGCGGGAATTGAGTTTATCTCCGGCGGAAGAGGAAGCTACAACTACGGCAACCTCGATATAGCGGACGATGTGGCGGTGAGTGAGAGAGCCTGCCCGATATGCGGCGAAATCGACTGCGACAAACCCGAATGTAAAGCCGAGCTTGAGGAAATACAGCTTGAACTGGAGCAGGAGCTTTATGAGTATCGCGCCGAGCGCCGAGAAGAACTGCGCGAGGAGCAGGAGGAGCTGCATGAGGAACTGGAGGAGCGCCGTGCCGAAATGGAGGAATATCTCGCCGAGAAGCGAGCGGGCGGCGGCTATTGATGAAAATGAAAAATTTCGTTTTCGCCCTTGACAAATTTTTTTGCGGTGATATTATTAACTCATATTCCCAAATGCGATGAAGAGGAATAGTAGAGCCTTGCAATGATTTCAGAAAGCCGTCGGCTGATGTGAGACGGTACATGGCAGCGTTTGAACTCGCCTCCAAGCAGTCACCCGAAATGCTTATTCCGCAAAGTAGATGTGAACGGAAGCCGACCGTTATTGCGGCAGGATATAAGGTCGTAGAGCCGACCCGTATCCGTTGAGGTGCATATCTTTTTGATATGAACGAAAGTGGTACCGCGCAGGAGTTTTCGTCCTACGTCTTTCGAGAGAAAGACGTAGGACTTTTTTATTGCATTGAAAAGGAGAAATTCGAAATGATGAAGAACAGCAGCAAATACAGCCGTGGATATTTTATGCCGCCCGAGACCTCTCTCGACTGGACCCGCAAAGAATATATCGACCATGCCCCCACATGGTGCAGTGTTGACCTGCGAGACGGCAATCAGGCGCTTATCATACCGATGAGCCTTGAGGAAAAGATAGAGTTTTTCGATTTGCTGGTGGATATAGGCTTTAAGGAGATAGAGGTGGGATTTCCCGCCGCATCGGAAACCGAATACGAATTTCTCCGCTATCTCATAGACAACAACAAAATTCCCGATGATGTTACCGTTCAGGTGCTGACACAGTCCCGCCGCCATATCATCGAAAAGACCTTTGAGGCGCTTTCCGGCTGTAAAAACGCGATAGTGCATCTTTACAATTCCACCTCGCTCGCACAGCGCGAACAGGTTTTCAAAAAGCCGATGGAGGAGATAAAGCAGATAGCGATAGACGGCGCCGAGATAATCAACGAGCTTGCTGCGAAAACTCCCGGAAATTTCCGCTTTGAGTATTCCCCCGAGAGCTTTACCGGAACAGAGATAGATTTCGCTCTCGAGGTCTGCAACGCGGTTATCGACGTTTGGAAACCCACCTCTGAGCGCCCCGTAATCATCAATCTGCCTGCCACCGTTGAGATGAGCCTGCCGCACATATACGCAAGTCAGATAGAATATATGAGCCGCCACCTCAACTGCCGCGAGAATGTCATTGTATCGCTCCACCCCCACAACGACCGCGGAACCGGCGTTGCAGATGCGGAGCTGGGTCTGCTCGCGGGAGCCGACCGCATTGAGGGAACTCTTTTCGGAAACGGCGAGCGCACCGGCAACGTGGACATAATCACCCTCGGCATGAATATGTATTCCCACGGTGTTGACCCGATGATAGACTTTTCCGATATGCCCAGGCTTCAGGGAGTTTATGAGCGTGTCACCAGAATGAAGGTGTATGAGCGCCAGCCCTATGCCGGTTCGTTGGTGTTCGCGGCATTTTCCGGCTCGCATCAGGACGCTATTGCCAAGGGTATGCACTACCGCGAGGAAACCGACCCCAACCGTTGGACTGTTCCTTATCTGCCGATAGACCCCACCGATGTAGGCAGAGTTTACGAGGCAGATGTTATCCGCATAAACAGCCAGTCCGGCAAGGGCGGAATAGGCTATCTGCTTGAACAGCAGTTCGGAATTGATATGCCGCCCAAGATGCGCGAGGATTTCGGCTACCGCGTAAAGAGCGTTTCCGACCATGCTCACAAGGAGCTTCAGCCCAAGGAAGTTTACGATATATTTGTTAAGGAATATGTCAATATAGACACTCCGCTTGATGTTATCTCCGCCGATTTCGGCAGAAAGGACGACGGCGTGAGAACCGCCCATGTTGTTCTGCTCTGGCAGGGCAAAAAGATGGAGATAAATTCGACAGGCTCCGGTCGTTTGGATGCTGTTTCCAACGCGATAAAGGAAGCTACCGGAGTTCACTACACACTTATCCACTATAACGAACACGCTATGACCAAAGGCTCCACCTCCGATGCTATGGCGTATGTCGGCATAATCAACGGCGCGGGCAAAGCGGTTTGGGGTGCGGGAACCCACAACGACATCATCACGGCATCTATCCACGCTCTCGTTTCGGCGTTTAACCGCAGAGAAAAGGCATAAAAATTCCGAGCGGGCGGGCGTTTTCGGCAAACGAAACGTCAATATCGCATCGAAATATACATTCCGTAAAAGGGAAAGACCTCAAAGCCACGGCTTTTGGGGTCTTTTTATATGCCTTGCGCCAAAATAAAAGAGACTGCCCCTTTGAATAGAAAGAGCAGTCTCGAAATTGTTTTCAGTGGTTGGGGTGAGCCTTTATCGCGAGAACCGATTTCACCAGCGCGGCGGCAACATCGGCGGAACGCTCCTTTTCCTTTTGGTCGCGCAGGTTGAGGTCATCTTCCAAAACGTAGAGCGGCGGGAGCTTGTTGAGCGCCATGGCGAGAATATCGCGGCGGCATCTTTCGCAGCTGCAACAGTTGAACTTTTGCATAACCTCGTCTATCCTTGAGCTGACAAATCCCTCCATGAGATTTACAAGCTGCGGCTCCTTAGGCTCGGGCGCGGGCGGTTCAGCCGCGGGAATTTCAACAACAGGCGGCTGCGGCTCCGGCGCAATCGGAGCGGGCTGTTCAACGGGCTTTGGCGGCTCAGCAGCCGGTTCTGCCTGCCTTTGCGGAAAGAGTATCGGGTCTACCATGGTGGCGGCAGGCTGCTTTCTTTCTCGGGTGCCCTGATTGGCGGTGGGGAGTATCTTTTGATACATCAGTTCCTTATCTATTTCCTTTTTAGAGCGAGCCAAATCAAAGCCCCCTTTCTATCAGCTCATCGACAAAGTGGATATAGTCCTTGGCGGCGGAGTTGCTGCGGGAATATTTCAGCACGCTTATCTGCGCGGACTGCGCCTCGCATACTACTATGCTGGAGCGAATTTTTGTCTTAAAGAGCGGTATCTCAAGCGAATTTGCTATCATTTCGGCAGTGCCGAGAATTTCCCGCCCGAGAACCGTTCTGGAATTGAATCGGGTGAGCAGTATTCCGGCAAATTCCAGCTTGGGATTTACATAGTCCTTAACGTGCTGAACCGATTCGTGAAGCTGTGCCAGCCCTTGCAGGCTGAAAATATCAGACACCACCGGAACTATAATGTAGTCCGATGCGGAAAAGGCGTTTACGGTGAGGATGCCGAGGTTGGGGGGAGTGTCGATAAAGATATAGTCGTAGTAGGTTTTTATCGGCTCGATTGCGTCGCGCAGCAAAAACTCTCTGCCCGACTCGGTGAAATCCAGCTCTATCCCCGAAAGCAGTATGCTTGATGACATCAAATCGCACACTCCAACGTGCTGAATGGCGTGCTGAGGCTTTACCTCGCCTGTCAGCACATCGTATATCGAGGCAGACATCTCGCTGTCGCCGTTTATGCTGAAGGTGAGATTGCCCTGCGGGTCAAGGTCGATAGCGAGAACACGATAGCCCTTTTTGGTGAAGGCGGCGGCTATCGCGCCGGTGGTAGTGGTTTTGCCCACTCCGCCCTTTTGATTTGATATGGAAAAAATCTTGCACATACAGGCTATCCCCTCTAAGACAAGTTGTTTGTGTTGACTGACGCCGCGCAAAAATTAAGACCCCGTATTCACAATGCAAAATACAGAATAAAGGGCGGCTTAAAGCGGTTTTTGAGTATTTGGCATCATCGGGAAGGCTGCGCCGCCAAAGGATTTAAAACTCTTTGTTTATTATAGCAGATTTTTGACGGGCTTTACAATAGATTATCGTTTTTAAGGGTTTTTTCTTCGACTTTTTTAAAAAGAGAGGTTAATTTTCAGAGCTTTCTAACGAATTAAATTAGTGAGAGAATATATACATTATTTCTATGGTTTTACAGCGACTGATTTTCCATTTAAGGAGGTCTTGAATAATGAGAATAGAAAACAACAGAGCGATACAGTTTTATCAGAGAACCAAGGCTGCTACCTCCGTTAAAAAGGAGGAAACGGTTTCTTCCGCTTTGTCGGGAAAGACCGACCAGGTTTCGATAAGCGCCGAGGCGGTGAGAAAATACGAGCTGGAGAGCGCCGGTCAAAATATCGCCCTTGATGTTGAAAACGAGGCTTCTGCCTCGAGATTGCAGCAGATATCCGCGCAGATAGAGGCGGGAGAGTACCGTATTCCCACCGATTCGCTGGTTGATGCCATTCTCGGCAGAATATAAGGTGCCGATAAAAGGAGATTTTTGCTATGCTCAGCTTTGAACAGGCGCAGGAGCTGTTCGTGTTTTTTGAAAAATACGTCGGCATACTGTATTCCATAGTGCAGGACGAGAAAGAAAAGCTCAATTCCCTCACATCAAATTCCCTGCCGAGGATAGAACACGCGATAAGCGTAGCGCAGGCAAACGCCAAGCAGATAGAGAGCTTTGAGGCTAAGAGAGCTTCGCTGCAAGCATCGTTAGGCTGTTCGGGAATGAGCTTTTCGCAGATAGCGGAGCTTTTGCCCGAGTCGCACGCGGTTTCGGTTTCTTCACTTTTTAAGCAGATGGAAAAATATGTTGATGAGATAAGGTTCATCAACGAGCGCTCAATGTCGGTAGCGCGTGACAACATGGCGCGGTTAAATCCCGAGGCGGCGGTTTTGCGCCACGGGGAGGGCGGTCAGAGCCAGAATAACCCCTATGAGGCTGCGATGAGTCATCAAAACGGTCAGCAGTCGATATTCAAGGCAAAGATTTAACAGGCAAGCGGCTTTTATATAGATTCGGAGGATTGATTATGAGATCGACATTTATGGGATTTGAAACCGCCACCCGAGGACTTATGTCCTCGCAGAAGGCGTTGGACATCGTCGGTAACAACGTAGCAAACGTCGGCGTTACCGGATATACAAGACAGAGGGTAGACCTTGTTTCCCTCTCGGTCAACACAAGATACAGCCGCTATTCCAGCTTTGGAATATCCTCTCTCATGGGTCAGGGTTCTACCGTAAACGGAATCAGCCAGATAAGAGACAGCTATCTCGATAAGCGTTTTCGCGATGAATATTCCGATGTGGGATATTATGACTCTGTCAGCTCGATATTGCAGGATGTTGAGCAGAGCCTGAGCGAAATAGAGCCTACCACCATCACCAGTGCCATCTCCAAGCTGGAAAACGCTTTTGCCGAGCTTCAGGGCGAGGCAAACGAGGTGAACGCCAGCACAGTTATGACCGCGGCGCGAACCCTCACTCAGGTTTTCTCGCAGATAAGCACCAAGCTGAACAATCAGTGGGCGCAGGAACAGGACCAGCTCGGAAATTCGATAGGGCAGGTCAATTCTCTGCTCGAACAGATAGCGCAGCTCAACGGAACGATAAGAGACGAGATAACTATTTCCTACGGCGGAAGTTACAGCACCTACGGCCCCAATGAGCTGTTTGACCAGAGAAATGTTCTTATCGACGAGCTTTCAAAATATGCCGACATCAGCGTTAAAACCAATTCTGACGGCACTGTGACGATAACCATGGGAGACGACAACCATGTGGCGGTAAACGGAATCGAACATGACCGCCTTGTCATGGGCAAGGGCAAAGCCGAAAAGAGCGTTACCATGAGCTGGAAAACCAGCGGCGAGCCTACCCGCTTTACCACCGGAGCCTTGCAGGGCGCATATAATATGCTCAACGGCCGCGGAATAGGCGCTTCTCCCTCAAAGGGTGAGTCGCTCGATAACGGCATACTATATTATATGGATAAGATTGATTCCTTTGCGAAAACGCTGGCAAACGCTTTCAACAACGTTGTGCCGATAGTCGGAGCAGACGGCAATCCCACCGGAGACTACAAGCAGCTGTTCAGCTTTGGCGGAGACGGCGAGGAAACGGCGGCAAATATCACTGTAAACAGCCAGTGGCTCAACAATGCCTCCTACCTCATCACCGATATTCACAAAACCGGTGAGGGCGTAAACGATACCACCTTTGCGACAAATCTTATCTCCCTTTTCTCCTCCAAGCAGGATTTCGGCGAGTTTAAGGGAACCTTTATCGAATATGTTTCCTTCTACACCAATTCCCAGCTGGGAACCGATATAGACTACTACAACACCTGTCTCGAAACAGGCGAAGAAGTCACCGAGGCTGTTCTCAACGACATCAGCGAGGTATCGGGCGTTTCGCTTGACGAAGAGGGAATTGACATGAGCCAGTGGACTAAGGCATACAACGCCATGAGCCGCGTGATGACCGCGATGGACGAGTGCCTCGACAAGCTCATCAACGAAACCGGACTTGTAGGCCGCTGATAACGGAATAACAGGAGGCATCTGATATGGCCAGCAGAATAACAAACAGCTCTATGACGAGAACCTATCTCGGAAATATGCGTAAAAATCTGGGCAGTCTCAACCGCTCAAACGAAAAACTCAGCACACAGCGCAGCTTTAACAAGGCATCGGAGAATATCGGCGATGCCGCCAGAGCTTTGAGAATAAGAAAGCTCTTAAACGATAATGAGCGCTATTCCGACAGTGCCGCGAGCCTTGCCAAAAAGCTCGACACCGCCGATTCCGCGCTGAGATCAATGAGCGGAATTTACAACGACATCACCAATCTGGTTATGCAGGCTTCCAACGACACTCTCAGCCAGCTCGACCGTGATGTTATCGCCAATCAGATAGAAAAACTGCGCGATGAGGCTTTGAGCATCGCCAATACCAAATACGGCAACGAATATATCTTTTCCGCCGCGGGAAATGCCGACAATTCCGTTCCCTTTAAGGTGAATGACGACGGCAAGCTCTGCTTTAACGGAAACGACACCCCCATCGACCTGCTCGTTGAGGGCGCAAACGGCAAGCCCTCTGTCAATAACGGCGGCGCAGTCACCGAGATAATGTATAACGGAACCAACTATATAGATGTAGGCTTGGGTCTTACCTCGACAGGCACCGGCGGCGGAATCACCGTAAACGAAAAGAGCGTTGTCAAGGCTTCTTATTCGGGAGCGGAGATGTTCGGCTACGGCGTTGACAAAAACGGCAGACCGGTGAACTTTTACGGACTTTTCAGCGAAATATCCGCAAATGTCCGTTCCGGCAACACAAGCGCCATGGTAACTGATATGGAGTCGCTTTCTCTTTCTAATGACAAGCTGCTCATCTCTCTTGCCGAGATAGGAAGTGACAGCAATTTCCTCAGCGACATCAGCGACCGGCTCACAGAGGACGAAACCGCTCTCAAGGAGATGCAAAACGATATTGAGAGCATTGATATAGCGGAAGAAATAATGTATAACGCGGAATTTGAAATGGCATGGACTGTTACCCTGCAAATCGGCGGCAGTCTCCTGCCGCAGAGCATATTCGATTTTCTGCGCTGATTTTTAGAGAATAGAACGAAAGGCAGGTGAGAGCTTTATGGTGACGATGGATTTGATGCGTTATACCATAAATAACTCTCACCTTTCTTATAATCTGCGCCACGGAAATATCACCACCCCGATAAATCAGGCTAAAAACGAGGCTCACACCGAGGGCCCCAAGCTGGAGATAAAGACAACCGATTCGGTTTTGACGATGGACAGCAGCAGGTTTTTCGCGAGCATGGGTTTGCTGAATATGAGCGACTTTATGCGGCAGGCGGCGGAGCGCGGCAGACAGGCGGCGCTTGAAAAAACAGGGGAATATGCCTCCGACAGACGGCAATACGGCAAAATCAGCGACGGTGTTACCCCCGCCAAGATATATATGCAGAAAAAGCTCAATGAGTGGAACGGCGGTACTCTCACCGTAAAGCAGACGGCGCCTGTTGATATTCATTTCAGCAAGGCGAGCATCAATATGCGATTTACCCCGCAGCGCACCGTTCACGACTGGAAAACCGACCGTGCCATAAGAAAATATACCGCCGCGCGGTTTGACGGACAGGTTGACAGAACCGCCGATGTTGACTTTGAATATATCGGCGCTCCCCTCAAAACGCCGCACAGCGCAAATCCGCCTGTGAATACCTTTTACCTGCCGTTTGATAAGCAGGTTTGATATAACAGCTGCCAAGGAGACAGAAAAATGGAGATAATGACCAGAGATTTCGGCGCTATGCAGATAGATGAAAACAGTATACTCAGCTTTGCCATGCCTATTCTCGGATTTGAGGAGTATCGTGATTTTGTTATTCTTTATGACGGCGATGTTGGCGATGAGGTGGCGTGGCTGCAATCGGTGGATAACAGCGAGGTTTGCTTTGTGATAATAGACCCCACACGCTTTATTCCCACCTACACCCCCAAGCTGCCGGAAGAAATCCTCAAAAAGCTGGAGCTTTCGGCGGAAAATGCCGCTCTGCGCTGTCTCATGGTTGTGAGAAACGGCATAGAAGACGCTACTATAAATCTCAAAAGTCCGATAGTGATAAACCCCGAGAAAAAAGCCGCGGGACAGGTGGTTCTCGATGAGGATTATCCTGTTCGCGCCGCTTTAGCTTGAACAGGGGGTAGGAGAGATGCTTGTAATCAGCAGAAAATGCGGGCAGTCTTTTCATATAGGAGACAATATCCGCATAACGATAACCGAAATATCGGGCGACAAGATAAAGATAGGCATTGATGCGCCCAGACAGATGAGCGTTTTGCGCGATGAGCTTATTCAGATAATAGACACCAACAAGGCGGCGGCGGTTAAAACCAACAGTGCCGCTCTGCTCAGCCTTGCCGCCGGCTTGAAAAAGCTGGAAAATTCCGACAAAACAAAAACAGCGGAAAATTAAATTCCGCTGTCTGTTTTTGGGTTATGGAACTATCTCATCATACTGCTGCTGCATTTCTTTGAGCCGTAGACAGTTTTGGATAGCGGTGAGATTGTTTGCCGTGAGCGAAACCGGCTTGCATTGCAGTATCGCCGCCGAGCGCATGAGCAACATTCTGTCGGTTATCTTCACCAGCAGCTTTTCCACCGCGAGTCCCGATTCGTTTATGGTGAACATCAGGTGCTGACCCGGCTCAACATATTCCATTGTGCAGATTCTCACTATTTCCGGTGAGATATAGCGCAAAAATCCGCTGATTGCGGGTGCTTTTTGGATATTAAAGCGGGTGCTGCTGCCGGGCGCGATATAAAAATCAGCGGGGCAGATGATGTTGCTGTCAAAAAGCTCGAGCGCCTGCGCTATCAGCTCACGGTCAACATCAACTATTTTGAGCAGATTGCGTGAGGAGAGATAAACTCTGCCCGAAAAGCGCTCAAACTGCTTGTCTCCCAAAACTCTTATGATGGTAGCACGGGAGCCGAGCTTTATCAGCGGAACAAAATCGCTGGTGAAGGTCACGGAGTTGTCGTGTTCGATATACGCCTGACCCTCTTCGGATATTCCGTTTGGCTTTGACTCAAGCAAAGCCGAAAATTCTATTGAGTTCATAATATGACCTCCCCGATAAAAGCCGATGCCGCAGAAAGGAGCAAAGCTGTTTTGAATAATATTGACGAGCTTTTGATGCTTTTGGAAAATCGCCTCAGCCTCTTTTTGGAGTTTGAGGAATACACAGCCCAACTTAACGAATGTGATATTGATGCTATTGGAAATTATATCACAAAGCGCGCCGCAATAGCAAATCAAATAGATGATGTTACCCGCCGTATAACGGCAAAATGCGAAACTATATCCACCACCCCTCCGATAAACGACATCATCAGCAACAAATGCAGCTTTGGAGAGGTTGCCGAGGAGTTGAAGCCGCTTTTCGCGGCATCTCAGCAGACCATCGCCGCGGTAAAGCGCTGTCAGGAGCATAACGACTCGGCGCTTATCCGTATGCAGACTTTGCAGGAATACCTCAAACGCCGCATAGCCGAAACCAAAAACACCCCCAAGATAATAAAGTATCTTTCCGCATCGGGTGCCGGCAACGAGCTTAACAGCTTTTCCAGGATAAGAAAAGCATAAATTTTTCAAAAAATCGGCTTTAAAAGGTTGATTTATAAACTTTTCTGCCGATATATTTTAATAGGAAATAATAACTTTTCATATACAGCTTTTTGAAAGGGGTTATTTATATGGCAATAAATTCTTTAAGTGCTTCAAGCAACGGCTTTTCGGGACTTGCCTCGGGACTTGATACCGAGTCTATGGTAGAGCAGCTCCTCTCGGGAACTCAGAGCAAGATAGACAGCACCAATCAGAAGATAACCCAGCTCGAATATAAGCAGGAGCTTTATCAGAGCGTTATATCTGATTTGAGAACTTTCCAGAACACATATTTCAGCTATACCAATCAGGAGTCGAACCTGCTTTCGCAGAGCTTTTTCACCGCGAAAAGCGTTTCTTCCACATCCAAGGCGTATTCTGTCACCGCAAACAGCTCTGCCAATGTGGGCAGCGTCACTGTAAACAAGGTGTCCAGCCTTGCCACCAACTATAAGCAGACTGCGAAGAAAACCGCTTCCGCACAGCTTTCGGGAACCTTTGACCTTTCGCTCGTAAAGGGTTGGAAGGACGCCATAGCCGAGGAAAAGCTAACTGTCAAGGTGGGCGACAAGTCGGTTGATATAGATGTGAAGGATATTGCCGGAAAGGGCAATATCGAGATTCAGGATATAATCAACGAAAAGCTGGTTGATGAGAACGGTGAGTCTTATGCGGAGGTCAACTTCCTCAACGGAAAGCTCAAGCTCACCGCAAAGGACGACAGCGCAGAGATAACCGTTTCGGGAAGTGATACCGCTGTTTCGATGCTCGGACTCAAGAGCGGAAAAACCGTTACCGGAAAAGGTTCCGCCGAAATGACACTGGATTCCACCGCCGTTCTGCCCACCGTCACTATCGAGGTTGACGGCGTGAGCAAGGATATAAAGCTCGACCCCTATTCCGGCAAGGGAATACTCACCCAGCTCAACGACGGAATCAAAAACGCCTTCGGCGACGGAATACACATCGACTTTGACGAAAACGCCGAGGTAGGCGAGGACGGCAAGGTGGACTTTAAGATTGCCGTTGAAAATTCCTCGAGAAAGGTAACTGTTACCGGCGATGAAGAGTCGCTTGCTATGCTCGGAATAAAGAACAGAGCTTCTAACAAAATATCGCTCACCACCTCGCTGAGCAATGCCCAGTTCGGAACCGCGATTATCGGTGACCAGCACAAGTTCACTATAAACGGAGTGGATTTCAGCTTTTCGAGCGATGCCACCATTTCCTCTATAATGACCGAGATAAACAACAGCGATGCCGGAGTTAAGGTGAGCTATTCTTCCACCACCGACAAGTTTACTATCGAATCCAAAACCACCGGCAGCCGCACCAACGCTTTTGAAATATCGCAGAGCGAGGGCAATCTGCTCACTGCTATGTTCGGCGTTCCCGCCGCTGACAATTTCAGCGGAATGGAGCTGAAAAAGACCGGAATGACCGAGGCTCAACTTCCCGCTGACTTCTCCTTTAAGGGCGGCAAGGTCAATCTCACTCTCGATGATAAAACCATTGAAATCGACCTTTCCGATTATAAGGCGGATTCCGCCCAGTCGCTCGTTACCCGCTTGAACAGCGAGTTGAGCGAGTATTTCAAGGCAGAAGGCAAGGAAGATGTTTCCGTAAAATTTGAGATAGCTGACGGAAAGGTGACTCTCACCTCTACCAACTGCACCGCCACCGTTGATGACGACAGTCTCAAGGCGCTCGGATTTGATTCTGCCGCGACTGCGGATACCAAGCTCTCCGAGCTGGGAATAGAAGATGACGTTGTATTCACTATCGGCGGCGAGGAGATAAAGATAACCGCCGACACCACCCTTCAGGGAATGGTTGACAGCATCAACAGCGCCGCCGCTCTCGCCGGAAACAGCGAGAAGGTAGCTTCTCTCAAGGGAAATCCCCCCTATATCAGACTTTGCGGAGTCGATATTCCGATGCAGTTTATTGATGTGAGCGGAAAGCTGTTCGGCACCACCGAAAAGGCTTCGATAGGTCAGGCTCCCGCCGCAGGCAGTGCGTTCGACATCACCGAGGGCAAGGATGCCAAGATAACGATAAACGGAGTTGAGGTGGTACGTTCCACCAACACCTTCACCGTTGACGGATTGACCTTTAACCTCACCGCCGAGACAGACGAGGCTTCCACTATCGGAATCACACAGGATACCGACAAGATTTACGACACCGTATTGAAGTTTGTTGACGATTACAACAAGCTGGTCAACACGATAAACGGTCTGCTCGATGCAGAGGCAACCTATCGCGACTATGATCCTCTCACCACCGCGCAGGAGGAAGAGATGACCGAGAGCCAGATAGAAAAGTGGAACGAAAAGGCGAAAGAGGGTCTTTTGAGAAACGACAGCACCCTCACCACCGTTCTTTCCAGCCTGCGTCAGACCCTTTACACCAAGCCCGAGGGCGGAATGGCGCTCTATGAGCTGGGAATCACCACCTCTTATTTCGGCACCAAGGATAACCTCACGATAGAGGACAAATCCGAGCTGAAATCCAAGATAGCCGAAAATCCCGATGCGGTGATGAAGCTCTTTACCGACAGCAGCAAGGGTCTTGCGACACTGCTCAACAATGCTGTTGACGGAGCCGCAAAGAGCAGCATTTCCAGCCCCGGAACACTTGTGAGAATGGCGGGCAGCAAGGGCGTTACCGATACCAGCAGTTCTATCTACAAGCAGACCAAGGAGCTTAAAGAAAAGCTCTCCAAGCTCGAGGATCAGTATGAATCTGAGTATGACAGATACTGGAAGCAGTTTAACTCGATGGAATCCTATATCTCGCAGATGAACAGCACCAGTGCTTATCTCACTTCCTTCACCAACGGCTGATGGATTGTCATTTCAGAAAAAGGAAAGAAGGTTATATAAATGGCTTATAATCCTTATGCGAAATATGCAGCACAGTCTGTTATGACAATGACTAAGGGTGAAATGCTCGCAAAGCTCTATGAGGCGCTCATCAAGAATATGCGGCTCGGAGTTGTGGCGATAGAGCAAAACGATGTTGTGGCAACCAACACCCATCTGCAAAAGGCGCAGAGCATTATAACATACCTCGTTTCCACACTGGACAGAAAATATCCGGTTTCGGCAAATCTGCTTTCGCTCTATGACTTTTTCAATCGCCAGATAATAGCGGCAAATGTGAAAAAGGACGCGAATATGATAAACGAGATTATTCCCCTTGTGGAAGAACTGCGAAGCACATTTATAGATGCCGACCGTCTCGCCAGAGCGGGAAGCGCACAGTCCGGCGGAATGGATAGACTTTCCGCGATAGGCTGAACAGATACAGATTTAAAAGAGACTCCCTTATATCGGGAGTCTCTTTTTAGTTGCAAATTGATTGAACCCGCGGGGGAATAACGCTATAATAAGGGGAGAGGGAAGAAAACGCCCGCTTTTTGAAAAAAGCGGGGCAAAAACTTTGTGCTGCCGACCGATTCGGCGGAAAACTTGAGATTTTAGTTGCCACGTCTCCGAAATAAAAGTTTTTGTCTTACTTTTTTCAAAAAGTAAGAGTGCTTAACGTAACACAAAAGGGAAGAAGGTGCCTTGAATGATAAAGATTGATTCCGCGATAGAAAATCTGTTGAATACAGACCCCTATCTTGAGCCGCATATCGGAGATATAAAGCTGCATCTCGAGCGATATAACGCTGTCAGAAAGATGCTCGGGGAAAATGAGAAAATTTCCGACATTGCAAACGGACATCACTATTTCGGCTTTCACCGAACCAAAAGCGGCTGGGTGTTCCGCGAGTGGCTGCCCGATGCCGATGCCGCATGGATTTACGGCGATTTTAACGGCTGGGAAAAATATTCTCATCCGCTGAAAAATATCGGCGGCGGAATTTGGGAGATAAAGCTGCGCGGAAAAAACAAGCTGCGCCACGGTCAGCATATAAAACTGATAGTCGGGCGGCAGGGACTTTCGTTTGAGCGTATTCCCGCATATATTCGCCGAGCCGATATGGACGAGGCAGACTATCGGCTCTGCGGTCAGATTTGGGAGCCGGAAAATCCCTTTGAATGGACTGACGATGAGTGGCGAGCGAGAGAGAAAAATTCCCCGCCGCTTATCTACGAGACTCATATCGGAATGGCGCAGGAAAATCCCGGTGTCGGCAGCTATATGGAATTTGCCGAAAATACCCTCGATTGGGTGAAAAAGGCAGGCTATAACACCATTCAGCTTATGGCGATACAGGAACACCCCTATTATGCCTCCTTCGGCTATCAGGTTACCAACTTTTTCGCCCCCTCTTATCGCTACGGCACCCCAGAGGAACTGAAATATCTGATAAACAAGGCACACAAAATGGGCATCGCCGTGCTGCTTGATGTGGTTCACAGCCACGCCTGCCCCAACGAGGGAGAGGGCTTGAATCGGCAGGACGGCACCGACGAGCAGTATTTCCTCTCCGGAGAGCGCGGCTGGCACCCCGCTTGGAAAACCCGCATATTCAACTACGGCAGCCGCGATGTGATACATTTTCTCCTTTCCAACTTAAAATACTGGCAGGAGGAATTTCATTTTGACGGATTTCGCTTTGACGGCGTCACCTCGATGCTCTATGAGGATCACGGGTTGGGAAGCGCCTTTACCAACTACGGAATGTACTATTCGCTGAATACCAATGTCGATGCGAGGGTTTATCTCATGCTTGCCAACGAGCTGGTACATGAGGTGGATAAAAACGCTGTCTGCGTAGCGGAAGAAATGAGCGGTATGCCCGGAATGTGCCTGCCGCTTGACTATGCCGGCTTCGGCTTTGACTACCGACTCTGCATGGGTATGCCCGATTTGTGGATAAAGCTCATCAAGGAAAAGCGGTTTGAGGATTGGAATGTTCACACAATTTGGTGGGAATTGACCGGCTGCCGCCCCGCCGAAAAGGGAATAGGCTACTGCGAGTCGCACGACCAGGCGCTTGTGGGCGATAAGACTATCATGTTCCGCCTTGCCGATGCCGAAATGTATACCGGCATGAATAAGGATTATCACACCCCCTCAATGGATTGCGCCATTGATATGCACAAGCTGATACGGTTTATCACAATAGCGCTTTCGCCAAACGGCTATCTGAATTTCATGGGGAATGAGTTCGGTCACCCCGAGTGGATAGATTTTCCGCGCGAGGGAAACAACTGGAGCTACCACTATGCCCGCAGACAGTGGTCGCTGGTGAAAAGCCATGACTACAAATATGAGTGGCTCGCCGATTTCGACC
>CAZNJJ010000034.1:0-18774 GCA_964573335.1 uncultured Oscillospiraceae bacterium
AACCTGCGGCATCCTGCTCCCAAAGCAGGCGCGCTACCAACTGCGCTACACCCGGGTATTCATTCGTTCGGCGGAACAAGCGCCGAAAACACTTTAGTATTGTATTACAATTTGTGGGTGGTTGTCAACCTGTCGGAAGGTTTGGCAGGCGGAAATCCCGCCTGATTTGCGCCAATCTGTCGGTTCTACTTGTCTTTTGCGGCTTTGTGCTGTATAATTCCGACTGTGACAGCCACAGCGGTTAAAAATCCGCGTGAATATGCCGCCGAAAAGCGGTGGATCGGGAGAATTTTTATGGTACGCGAAATATGCAAAAATCAGAGCTTTCTTGCCCAAAAAGCCGAAATCGCCACGGCAGACGACCTGCCCACAGCGCAGGACCTGCTCGACACACTCGCCGCGCATGAGGACGGCTGTGTCGGCATGGCGGCGAATATGATAGGCGTCAACAAGAGAATAATAGCGTTCGACAACGACGGTGAATATATGCTCATGCTGAATCCCGAGATAATAAAGCGCTCGGGAAGCTACCAAACCGAGGAGGGCTGTCTTTCCCTTGAGGGAACACGAAGTGTAAAGCGGTTTGAGAGCATCAAGGTGAAATGGCAGAATTTGCAGCTTCAAACGCGGATAAAAACCTTTAACGGTTGGACGGCGCAGATAATACAGCATGAAATAGACCATTGTGAGGGAATATTGATTTGAACAAAAACGATGAGCGGGCTGTTTCCGCCTGCATAAAGCGTGTTTCCGATATGGAACAGGCGATGAATACCTCTGCCGCTGAGATAGCGGCTCTTTTTGCGGAGTTGGAGCGCTATCGCGAAATTCTGCCGATGATAGCCGAACTGAAAGAATACTATCAAAGTCCGCTTTGGCTGGAGGATTTTGATAACGACTGTGCCGGCAAGCTGCCCGTCGGTCTCCGCCGAGGGGTTTTGTCGCAGGACGGACTGCATGACCTCTTGAACGAGAATGAGAGGCTAAAGAGGCTGATGACCGATTTGGCGAAATAAGCGGCAGCGCCGTGAGGTCAAATATCAAATCTGTGAGGCGAATATAAAATGGAAACCGCAAAAATGTTCGCACAGGAGCGGATAAGCCGTATTCTCTTGAAGATAGCGCCGCCTGTTATGTTAGCGCAGCTCATACAGGCGCTTTATAATATAGTAGACAGCTTTTTTGTGGGGCGGTATTCCGATTCGGGACTTACCGCCCTGTCGATAATTTATCCCATGCAGCTTTTGATGATAGCGCTCGCGGTGGGAACAGGCGTTGGAATAAACACCGTTATGGCGGCTAAACTGGGAATAGGCAAAACCGATTCCGCGGAGAGATACGCCGGTGTGGGAACGCCGCTTGCGGCGGTGCTTTGGGCGGCTTTTGCCGCTGTCAGCTTTGCGGTGATGCCGCATTTCGCGAGAATCTCCACCGATTCTCCCGAGGTGGCGGCCGATGTGGTGCGATATGGCAGAATAGTATGCCTTTTCAGCTTTGGATTGTTTTTTGAGAGCATTTGGACAAAGATACTCCAGGCAGAAGGGGATATGAAAACGCCGATGGCGGCACAGATATTGGGCGCGGCAGTGAATATCCTGCTCGACCCGCTTTTGATATTCGGGTTGTTTGGCTTGCCGAGACTGGGAATAGCCGGCGCCGCGATAGCTACGGTGGCGGGTCAGATGGCGGCGGCACTGGTCGTGATGAAAAAGGGACGGCGCAAATCCCCCGCCCTCGGGCGTTACCCGCGATATATCGGGAATATATTCCGCATGGGTGTGCCGAATATGCTGATGCAGTCGGCTTACACATTTTATATTCTGGGGCTGAATCTGATACTCTCAACCTTTTCCGACAAGGCGGTTACGGCGCTCGGACTTTATTACAAGTGGCAGACCTTTTTCTTTATTCCGCTGGGGGCGATGCAGATATGTATAGTTCCGATTATCAGCTTTAACTACGCCGCGAAAAATTTGGAGCGGTGCAAAACCACCTTGAGGGTGTCTGTTCTGTTCGGAATGGCGCTCATGGCGTTGGGAACGCTCTGTTTTCTCATCTTCCCCGAGCAGCTGCTCAGGGTGTTCAGCAATGATGAAGCGGTGATAGAGATAGGAAAGGTCGGCTTCAGGTTTGTGGGAGTCAGCTTTATTCCGCTTGTCACCTCGCTTATATTCCCCGTGTTTTTTCAGGCGGTGGGAGAAAGCCTCAAAAGCTCACTTCTCACCGTTATCAGAACGGTGGTGCTTTTTGTTCCGCTCGGATATGCTTTTTCGCGGCTGGGACTCAATATGTTCTGGCTGACATTTCCGGTGACGGAAACAGTCACAACGCTGGCGGGATTTCGGTTCTATCGCAGCTTTTTGCGAAAGCCCTACGGAAATGCCTTGCAGAGCGGCGATAATCCGTCGGCGGAATATCAAAACAACAAAAAACGTTTTTCGGGAGGGAAATCGGTGATTAAAAAACTGATAGGCGACAGAGCCTTTTACAAGCGGCTGATAGCGCTGATGCTGCCGATAATGGTTCAAAACGGAATAACAAACTTTGTCAATATGCTCGATAACATAATGATAGGCGCGGTTGGAACGGCGCAGATGACCGGCGTTGCGGTGGCAAACCAGCTTTTCTTTGTGTTTAATCTCTGCATATTCGGCGCGGTTTCGGGCGCGGGAATATTCGGCGCGCAGTATTTCGGCAAAAAGGACTATGAGGGTGTGAGATACACCTTTCGATTCAAGTTCATATTCTGTGGATTGGTCACTCTTTTCAGCATAGCTCTGTTTTATTTCGGCGGAGAAGCGCTCGTTTCGCTCTATATGCGGGGAGAATCGTCCTCCGCGGCTGATGCCGCGATGGCGCTCGGCTATTCGCTCGATTATATGCGGATAATGCTGTTGGGTCTTTTGCCCTATTCGATAGTTCAGTGCTATTCAAGCACTCTGCGTGAGGGCGAGCGCCCCATGCTGCCTATGCTGGCGGGTATGGTGGCTGTGGCGGTGAATATGAGCTTCAACTATATCCTCATATTCGGCAAGTTCGGCGCTCCCGTTCTGGGGGTAAAGGGCGCGGCGATAGCCACGGTGCTTTCCCGCTTTGCGGAACTGGCGGTGGTGATTTTCTGCCTGCATAAAAACAGTGGGGAATACTCCTTTATGCAGGGGGTTCTCAACAGCCTCTATCTGCCGAAAAAGCTGGCGGCGGAAATTTTTATCAAGGGCTTGCCGCTCATTATAAACGAGACTCTATGGGCAACCGGCATCGCGGTGGTGAATCAGTGCTATTCGGTGCGAAGCCTTGACGCTGTTGCCGCCTGCAACATCTCACAGACCTTTTGGAATGTCTTTTCGATAGCATATATGGCTGTGGGAACTGCGGTAGGGATAATCCTCGGGCAGATGCTCGGCGCTGACAAGCTAGACGAAGCCAAGCCTGCCGCCTACAAGATGATAGCCTTTTCCTTTGCCATATCCTCGGTGGTGGCGCTGCTTTACAGCGTTTTGGCGGGGGTTATTCCGCTGGCATACAACACCGAGCCGCAGATACGGCATCTTGCCACACAGCTGATGAGAATGACGGCTGTTATCATGCCGTTTGAGGCGCTGACACATTCTTCTTATTTCACTCTGCGCTCGGGCGGAAGAATGATGATAACCTTTATATTCGACTGCGGATTTACATGGGGCGGAAATGTTCTGCTGGCATACACGCTCGGCAGCTTTACCGCTGTTCCGTTTTTGGGGATATTTGCGGCGGTGCAGTGCGTTTCGATAATAAAGGCTGTGGCAGGACTGATGCTTGTGAGAAACGGCGGCTGGGTGAAAAAGATAGTGGCGCAATAACGAAATACGCTCGAATATTTTGCTTTAAAAAAGGGAGCCTTTGTGCCTTGCGCGCAAAGACTCCCGCTTTTCTTGACAAATCGCGACAGCGCGTTGTATGCTGAAAAGGTAAAAATAAATCGGATTTGGCGGGCTTAAACCCCCTCGGAGATATAATGAAAAAGGTTATCGGAATACTGGCGCACGTTGACGCCGGAAAAACTACATTGAGCGAGGCGATGCTCTATCTCGGCGGCGCAAGGCGAAAGCTCGGCAGGGTAGACCATGGCGACGCTTTTTTAGACACCGACTCGCAGGAGCGGGAGCGCGGAATAACAATCTTTTCAAAGCAGGCGCTTTTGACGCTGGGAGAGGACAGCTTTACCCTGCTGGACACCCCCGGTCACGTTGACTTTTCCGCAGAAATGGAGCGCACCCTCTCTGTTTTGGACTGCGCTATCCTTGTGATAAGCGGAACAGACGGCGTTCAGAGCCACACCCGCACCCTTTGGCGGCTGCTCAAAGACCATGAGCTGCCGGTTTTCATCTTTGTGAACAAGATGGATTTAAACGGCGCCGACAAAGCGCGGCTGATGCTCGATTTAAAGCGCAGGCTAAACGGCGGCTGTGTCGATTTCTCGGCGGAAACGGCAGAACGTGACGAAAATATTGCCGCCTGCGATGAGGGCGCTATGGAGCGCTTTTTCGATACGGGCAGACTGGACGATGATACTGTCACGGAATTGATTGCCGAGAGAAAGGTTTTTCCCTGCATTTTCGGCTCGGCGCTCAAGTTGCAGGGGGTTGAGCGGTTTTTAGAGGTGATAGAGCGGTATTCGCCGCGACCCGCTTATTCAAATGAATTTGGCGCGAGGGTGTTTAAAATCTCGCGAGACAGCAAAAATACCCGCCTGACATGGCTTAAAATCACGGGCGGCAGTCTCAAAGCAAAGGAATCGCTTAAAACTGCCGACGGCGAGGAAAAGGCGGATCAGATACGGCTTTATTCCGGCGAGAAATTTCAGCCGCTGGATATTGCCGAGGCGGGAGAGATTGTCGCCGTTACCGGACTTTACAAAACCCGCCCGGGGCAGGGCTTGGGCTGTGAGACGGAAAACGCCGTTCCCACCCTTGAGCCGGTTTTGCAATACCGTATGATTCTGCCCGAGGGGATAGAACCATACACCTTTTTGCCTAAACTGCGCGAACTGGAGGAAGAAGACCCCCTTCTTTGCGTGGTGTGGAACGAGCGGGTAAAGGAGATAGGCGTCCGGCTGATGGGCAGAGTGCAGATGGAGGTTCTGCAAAGGCTGATACTCGACAGATTCGGCATAGCGGTGGAATTTGATGTCGGCAGTATAGTCTATCGCGAAACGATAGCCGACACCGTTGAGGGAGTAGGGCATTTTGAGCCGCTGCGCCATTATGCCGAGGTGCATCTTCTCATGGAGCCTGCCGAGCGCGGAAGCGGAATAACAGTCGCATCTTCCTGTTCCACCGACAGGCTCGACCTCAACTGGCAGAGGCTGATATTCACCCATATTCTCGAAAAACAGCATATCGGCGTTTTGACAGGCTCGGTAATCACCGATATAAAATTCACGCTGACGGCGGGTCGCGCCCATTTAAAGCACACCGAGGGCGGCGATTTCCGTCAGGCGGTTTATCGCGGAATAAGACAGGGATTGATGCAGGCGAAAAGCGTTTTGCTCGAGCCGTTTTACGATTTCCGATTGGAATTGCCCGCCGAATCGGTGGGGCGTGCCATGACCGATATACAGTCGATGGGCGGAAGTGTAAATCCGCCCGAAAATGAGGGGGAAAACACCCTGCTGACAGGCTTTGCCCCTGTTGCCGGATTGCAGAACTATTGGCAGGAGGTAGCCGCCTACACACGGGGACTGGGACAGCTTTCCTGTTCGCTGAGGGGGTATGAGCCGTGTCACAATGCCGATGAGGTGACAGCCGCGATAGGCTACGACCCCGAGCAGGATATTGATAACCCTTCCGATTCGGTGTTCTGTCGGCATGGCGGCGGTTTTTCGGTGAAATGGGACAAGGTGCGGGAATATATGCAGGTGGAAAGCGGCTTTAAAACCGAGGAGGAGAAAAAAGCCGAATACACTCTGCCGCAGCGCCTCGGAAACACCGCTCTGGATAAAGAGGTGCTTGCGATATATGAGCGCACCTACGGCAAGGAGGATCCGCAGCGCTATCTGCCGAGGAATAAAACCGCCGAGCGGATTGAGGCGGAAACTATACTCAAAATCGCCGAGCCGGCGCATTTTATGACAGACTACCTTCTGGTGGACGGCTACAATATCATATTCGCTTGGGAAGACCTCAACGATTTGGCGCAGAGCGATATAGGAGCGGCGAGAGGACTGCTGGAGGATATTCTCGCGAATTTTCAGGCGTTTCACAAATGCGAGGTCATATTGGTGTTTGACGCATACAAGGTCAAGGGAAATCCCGGCTCGGTGGAGAAGAAAAAGGGAATATCCGTGGTTTACACCAAAGAGGCGCAGACCGCCGACAGCTACATCGAGCGTGCGACCTACCAAATGGAAAAGGGCAGCCGCGTGAGGGTAGCCACATCGGACAGGCTTATTCAGATGATAATAACGGGCAGAAACGCGCTGAAAATCTCGGCGCAGGCGTTCAGAGCCGAGGTGGAGCAGACCGAGCAGAATATCTCGGAGCTTATCGCCTATTATAACCGCAAAAACAAAGGCAGCTTCGGCATAAAGGATATAGACAAGCTGAAGGATTGAGGGAGGAGAAAAGCATTGTTCAGAGAAATGGTGAGAAAGCAGAAGCATCTGACGCAGGAGGAAATTATCGAGCTGCTCAAAAACGAAAAGCGCGGTGTTTTGTCGGTTATCGGAGATGAGGGTTATCCTTACGGCGTTCCGATGAATCACTGGTATAACGAAGCCGACGGCAATATCTATTTCCATTGCGGAACAGGGGTGAGCAGCCACAGAAATGAATCGCTGGCAAAGCAGGATAGAGTTTCCTTTTGCGTAATATCCGCCCCCGAGCATCAAAGCGACTGGGTGTATAAGCTCAAAAGCGTTATCGTATTCGGCAGAATGGAAATGATAGATGATAAGGAAACGATAAAAAGAGCAGTCACCGAACTGGCGCATAAATTCACCGATGACGACCGCTATATTCAAAAGGAAATGGATACCTCTCTCAACAGAACGCTGCTTTTAAAGCTGAATGTTGAGCATATCTGCGGCAAATGGGTGGAGGAATCGTAAAAAAGCAGAAAAACAGGCAAAACACCCTCTATGCGGGAAAATCAAACTGCATGGGGGTGTTTTTATGTCAAAAAGAAATAGTATATTCGGGCGCTGACGGGCGGCAAATTCAGCCGAGCGGGCTTGCGCGGTTTGACAAAGCCATGTCATCAGCCTATACTTTTTAAAGCGGGAAATATTCTCCGTAAAGCGGCGGGAGGTGCTTTTTGATATGGCTGACGGCGAAATAATCAGCAGGGCAGACGCTCTTGCCCGAGAGATAATCACCCTCTCTCGAGACAGACTGTTGGTGGATATGCGCTTTTTGGATATGGCGGTGAGCAGCTTTGAGCTGAGAGCTTATCCCGGCGTGACCGCGACAGACGGAGAGCTTTATTTTTACGATGCATATCATATTCTTCACAGCTATCGCGAGGAACCCAACCGCTGTGTGCGGGACTATCTGCACACCGTTTTGCATTGCGTGTTCAGCCACCTTTTTGCGGGAGCGGGGGTGGAACCCCGCCGCTGGGATGCCGCCTGCGACATCGCCGTGGAAGCGGTGATAGGGGAGCTTTCTCACGCCTCTTTGCGCTGTCGGCGGGAGGAGATTCAACGGGAAATCATAGCAAAATATCAGTCGCGGCTCGGCACCCTCACCGCGGAAAAGCTCTATCGCTGTATAGTCGATGACAATATGAGCGATGACGAGGTTTATCGCCTGCGGGAGCATTTTGCGGCAGACGACCACCGCCCGTGGCGGCTTTTGACCAAGGAGGGTGACGAGGGCGAGAGCGACTCCGATAACAAGCGCGCGCAGCACGACTCTATCTCGCGGAAAAAGCGCCTTAACAGCGCGGGCGGCAGAAACGCCGCCAACGACACAAGGGGAAAACCCAGCCGCCGCGAGCGGGAGCTTAACGCCAAATGGAAAAAGATAAGCCGCAGAATGCAAACCGAGCTGGAAACCCTCTCAAAAGAGCAGGGAGATACCGCAAAGGGACTTGTCAAAAGCCTGCTGTATGTAAATCGGGAAAAGCAGGACTATGCCGAGTTCTTAAAGCGGTTTTCGGTAATCGGTGAGATAATGGCGGTAAACGACGACGAATTTGATAACATTTTTTACACCTATGGGCTTAGTCTCTATAAGAATATGCCGTTGATAGAGTCGCTCGAATACAAAGAGGTAAAAAGGATAAAAGACTTTGTCATAGCGATAGACACTTCTGCCTCTGTCAGCGGAGAAACGGTGAGGAATTTTGTTTCAAAAACCTATGAGATACTAAGCAGCACCGAGAGCTTTTTCAACAAGATAAATCTGCATATAATACAATGCGATGCCGAGATACAGGAGGACAGGCTGATAACCTGCCGCGAGGAAATGGAAGAATATATCGACCGAATGAAGCTGAAAGGCTTTGGCGGAACCGATTTCAGACCTGTTTTTGAATATGTTGACAAGCTGGTGAGCGAAAAGCGCTTCACCGATTTGAGAGGACTCATTTATTTTACCGATGGGCGGGGAGAATACCCGAAAATTCAGCCGGAATACAGCACTGCCTTTGTTTTTCTTGAAGAGGAGGAGAACCCGCCGAGGGTTCCCGCATGGGCGATAAGACTGGTTTTGGACGGCAGCGGGATTTGAGGTGGATTTGGTGGAAGGATGCTTGCTTGAAAGAAACGGAATAAAAGCGGAACTTGTTGCCCGAGAGGAAAGGGTGGGCTTTAAAAAAGCCGATGCCGATTCGCTGAAAGGGATAGAATATCTCTCTGTTCCGAAGGATGTGACCGAGCTTGCGGGAATATGCTTTTTCCCTGACCTGAAAGCGATAAGCTACGAGGGGGAAAGCGACATACTCGGCTTTGGCGAGCTGGTGAGCTTTCTCACCGAAAAGAGCTTTATCTCCACCGAGTTTTTAAAGCGGGTGGCGACAAATCAGATTGCTTTCAGGCAGATAACGCCTAAATTCACCGCGTTTTTGATGCCGAGGGTAAAGCCTGTTCAGGCGATTGGCGGCTGGAGAGAGCTGTCGGAGGCGATACTCTACGCACTCTGCCCGCTGGACGGCGGCGGCTTTTACCGGCAGGACGATTCCCGCCAGAACGCAATTTTGTGCAACGCCTATTCCCAGCTGATGCGGCTACAATGGGGATTCTGCATGGGATTTGGGGCGAGCGGAGAGAGCTATCCCGAGGAAACGGCGGCTTTTTACGATACGAGCGTGCGTCTTTCTCCCGAACAGCAGGTGATATACGCACTGGCGCTTGACGGCGGATTCAGCTATCGGGAGTTTTACGCATCGACGGGGGAGCGGTTCTGCGGGATAATGGGCAGTCGGGAGGAATATATCGACTCGCTGAAAAGAAATCTTGTCATCGCTCGGGGAGAACAGCTTTGCCGACAGCTTTGGAGGCTGGTTGACTGCCGACTGATAACCTCGGCGAATATCCAAGCTGCCGTTGAGCTGATGCTCAAAGAAAAACAGACCGATGCCGCCGCCGCTCTTCTGGAATACGGCGAGAGAAGCGGCGCAATAGGCAAAAGGAACGGCTTTGAGCTGATAGATAACGAATTTGAGCTTTGAGGAGGCGCTTTTTGTGAATATAAAGCAAGCCAAGCAGCAGATAAAAAACGCTGTGACAGCCTATTTCGCCAAAGATGAGCTGGGGGAATATCTTATTCCCATTGAGAAACAGCGCCCTGTTTTTCTCATGGGGCCTCCCGGAATAGGCAAAACCGCCGTTATGCGGCAGATAGCGCAGGAACTGAATGTGGGGCTGGTGTCCTATTCCATGACCCACCACACCCGCCAGAGCGCGCTGGGTCTGCCCTTTATCGCAAAGAAAAGCTACGGCGGCAGAGAATACGAAATATCGGAATACACCATGAGCGAGATAATAGCATCGGTTTATGATTTGATAGAGGAAACAGGCAAAACCGAGGGTATTCTGTTTATAGATGAGATAAACTGCGTTTCCGAAACGCTTGCCCCCGCAATGCTGCAATTTTTGCAGTATAAAACCTTTGGCAGACACCGTGTTCCCGATGGGTGGATAGTGGTTACGGCGGGCAATCCCCCCGAATACAACAAATCGGTGAGGGAATTTGATATAGCCACATGGGACAGGCTCAAAAGGATAGACATCGAGCCGGACTATGAGGTTTGGCGGGAATATGCCGTGCAGGAAGAGGTTATTCCCGCGATATTGACCTATCTCGATATTAAAAAAGAAGATTTTTACCGAATAGAAACTACCGTTTCGGGCAAGAGCTTTGTCACCGCGCGCGGCTGGGAGGATTTGAGCCGAATGGCGGCAGTCTGCGAGAAGAAGAATATAGCGGTGGACGAGGAGCTGATAGGGCAGTATATTCAAAATAAGGTTATCGCCAAGAGCTTTGCCGTTTATTATGACCTTTTCAATAAATACCGCAGCGACTATCAGATAGAAAAGATTCTTGACGGCTCGGCAGATGACGAGATAAAAGAGCGGGCGAGAAACGCCGGCTTTGATGAGCGGATTTCCCTTTTGGGACTGCTGCTGGACGATGTTTGCCGAAAACTGCGTTCCGTGGCAAGGAGCGAGGATACGCTGAAAGGACTCAGAGAGGCGATTAAGGCGATTGAAGCCGATATGAACGGCGGCGCCAATCTCTTTGATGCCGTTGCGGGGCAGATAGCGCTGCTGAATGAAAAAATCTCTGTCGGAAAGCGGGCGGGCAGTATTTCGGAGCGGGAGCTGGCTGCCGCCAGGCAGGTGATGAATACAATAGGAGACTACCCCGCGCTTTATCAAAACGACCTTGACGCGGTGAAAAAAGACTATTCCGAGCGGGTGAGCGCCCTCAAAAATCAGGTGGCAGAGGGGGCTAAATCGCTCGATAATCTCTTTTTGTTCTGCGAGGAGGTGTTTGAGCGTCAGAGCAGAGAACTGCTGATAGCGGTAACGGAGCTGACCTCAAATCCCGCCGCCGCGCGATTCATCGGCAGATACGGCTGCGAAAAATATTTTGAGCATAATAAGGAACTGCTTTTCTATGAGCGGAAAAACGATATTCTCGCGCAGATAGATGAGCTTATTCCCGAAAAATAATATTACCGCCGAGGCGCAGTCTAAAAGACTTTAACCTCGGCGGTTTTCTATACCAAACCCGCGTTTTTGTAAAATTCGCGCTCCTGCTGCTGACGGCGACCGGTGGTTACGCTGTCTGCCAGAAAGCAGGAAAAACGGCTCAAAAAACGCAGCTTTTCGGGGATTATCCACCCCTCGAGCTGTTGCAGCTTTTCCGCCGCCGAATTTATCGGCGAAAGGTCGATAACAACGCTTTTGTCGGGCAGGGAAAGGGTTAGAATCAGTTCTTCACATTCCGCCGAAAAGGGGGCGGCAGGCTCAAAGCCGCTGCGGTGAGCGCGTATCCCCACCCAGTAAATACCGAGCAGAAATCCGGTGGCGATAAAGGTTATGACAAACCATGTCCAAAAGATACGCAGATATTGGCGGTTGTTCAAAATATCAGTTCCTTTCAACGGAGGGGGAGAGCAGCTCGGCGAGCGACTGCCCCACCAGCCGCGCCGTGCGCTTTGATTCCTCGAGGGTGTTGGCGTGAGAGCCGAATTCCAACAGCAGAGCGCCGCCGGAAAGCTGCTGATTGTATTTTCGATAGGAGAAAAGCAGAGGGCGGGTTATTCCCTGTGCGTTTTGCTCCAGCTTGTCGGCAAAAGCCGCCGCAAAGCGGAGATTCTCCCGCCAGTTGGGGATAAGACCGCTTCCGTCATCGCAATTCGATATTATCATAAGCTGGGCGTATTTTTCGCCGTTTATCACGGCGGTGGGCTTTACTATAACGCCGTTTTCCCGCTCTATCGCGTCTCGGTGAACATCAAGCACCACCTTTATCGTGGGATAATGGGCGAGATAATCCTTTATCGAGCGGTAGCTGTTGGCGTAAGAACCGTCGTAGGAGGGATAATCGTGCTGTGAGGTGTCGTGTATCACGGCGATTCCCCTGTCGGTGAGCTGCTGTGCTATCACCGCTCCCACGGCGACCATGTTGTTATTATTATCGGTGCTTCGCCAATTATACCTTTTGTCGTAGATGCCGTTGTCAAAAGGGCAGTAGCTCTCGGTGGCATGGGTGTGATAGATGAGAACCTGCGGCTCGGTGGTGGCTCGGAGAGAAAGCTGTGTCGGTCGACTCAAAACCTCGGCGATGTCCGATTTGGAAAGGGTGGTGTCGTTTCGCAGGAGAAAGCTGCCGAACCGCAAAATGTGATTCCCCTCGCTGCCCGACATATCCTCTGTCAAAACCCTGCCCCGCTCCGACTGCGGTATATCGGGCGGGGTGTCCTCCGCGGCAGAGCTGCCGCTGTCATTCTGTGCGGCAGGGGAAACCGATTCGGCGGGCTTTTGCTCGAAAACAGGCGTGTTCGGCAGGGAAGGCGCAGTCTCGGGTGCGGGGGATTGCGATTCGGGCGGGGAAATGCTGTGCGAGGGCGGGGGAGCTTCTGTCAGCGCGGCGGTGATATGCGCCGCCGTTGACTCGGGCATACAGAGCGCCCCGCCCAGCGCCGCCGCGCCCTGCAATGCCGTTGAGAGAATTTGTCCGTTTTTAAGAGCGAATACGGCAAAGAGAATTGCCGCCGCTGTGATGAGACTGTATCTGCCTTTGTTTTTCACTGTGATTCCTCCGTTTTGCTGTCAAAAGGCTCCGATAAAGGATATTCCAAAGGCAGAGTGGATATGACAGCGGTTCAGCTCAACAGCAGGTCTATATCCTCGGCGGAAAGGCTCGGCTGCAAAGCGCGGTTGAGGGCGCGGGAGATTATGGCAGAACCCTGCTCGGCTATTTTGTCTATCGTGCGGGGGGTTACGACCATTCTTTGGGATATGATGTTATCATCGTAAAGCTCACCCGCTATCACTGCCGCGTCAACAACGGTGGGTATTCCCAGCGAAAAAACCGGCAGACCGAGTGTGAGGCGGGATATTTCGGCGCGGTTGTTCAAAACGCCGGAACCGGGGGAGATGCCGCTGTCGGAAAGCTGAATCGTTCTGCCGAGACGGGTCATCGACCGTGCCGCAAGCGAATCTATCACCACCGCGAAATCAAAGGGGGTGGTTTTAACCAGCGCGCCCGCTATCTCCAAAACCTCAAGCCCCGTCTGACCCATTACACCGGGGGTCAAAACGCAAACATCGCGCAGACCGCTCAAGCCTATGGCGCGCATTTCCTCTTTGGGAAGATGGCGGGTAGCCATTACCGATTCCGCCGAGAGAACGCCGATGGTGTCGGGGGTGATGGCTCGGTTTCCCAGTCCTATTATGAGGGCGCTGCCGTTGGGGAGAATACGGCTCAGATTTTTTGTGAGAATATCGGTCATTTTTTCGCCCGAGAGGGACATATCCCCCTCTATCGTGATATATTCCCCTGTGGAACGACAAAGCCGCTGTGCGGCGTCTGTGGTGTCTATCCTGACGGTGGTGACGGTGACACCGTCGATTTCATTTTCCCTGACAAATACGCCGTCGGGGAGATCGCCGTCGCCTGTGTCGGCGGCTTCCAGCGCCAAGTCGGTTCGATAGAGATTTGAGTTTTTCATAAAAGAGCGCTCCAATCAAAAAAATTCGTGAAAAACAGTTGCATTTTCGCCAAAATAATGATAAGATAACTTGTACTGTACTGCGAAAGTAAGGAGGTGTAATGATGCCGAACATCAAATCCGCTAAGAAGAGAGTTAAGGTAATAGCTACCAAGACCGAGCTTAACAAGGCTAAGAAGTCTGAACTCAGAACTGCTGTGAAGAAGGCGGAGCTTTCTATCGCAGAGGGTGCTGAGAATAGCACTCAGGTAGTTCGCGATGCTATAAAGACTATTGACCAGGCTGCTGCTAAGGGAATTATTCACAAGAATGTTGCTTCCCGCAAGAAGTCTTCTCTGACCTGCAAGCTCAATAAGATTGGCTAAATAAAAGACGAACGGTATTCCCGTTCGTTTTTTTATTGCCTAAAATATTATGCTCCGAAAAAGGCAAAAAATCAGGCGAACGGCTTTTTGAAAAACCGTTCGCCTGTTTTTATGGGGAGAGTATAGCTTGAATCAGCCCACAGCGTTAAAGCCCGCCTGCAAATCGGCGATAATATCGTCTATATGCTCTGTTCCGACAGAAAGGCGTATCGTGTTGGGGCGTATTCCCTGGTCGAGCAGCTCCTGTTCGGTGAGCTGGCTGTGTGTGGTTGTTGCGGGGTGAATAACAAGGCTCTTTACATCTGCAACATTTGCCAACAGTGAGAATATCTTGAGAGTGTCTATGAATTTGTGTGCCTCCTTTACTCCGCCCTTTATCTCAAAGGTGAATATTGAAGCGCCGCCGTTGGGAAAGTATTTTTCATAGAGGGCATGGTCGGGGTGGTTGGGGATAGAGGGGTGATTTACCCTTTCCACCTGCGGGTGGGAGGTGAGAAATTCCACAACCTTTTTGGTGTTCTCTGCGTGGCGCTCAAGTCTCAGCGAGAGGGTTTCTATTCCCTGAAGAAGCAGAAATGCCGCAAAGGGAGATATGGCGGCTCCGGTGTCTCTGAGGAGAATAGCGCGGATATAGGTGACAAATGCCGCCTTGCCCGCCGCCTCGGTGAAAGAAACGCCGTGATAGCTGGGGTTTGGCGCGGAAATCGCGGGGTAATTTTTGCTTGCCGCCCAGTCGAATTTTCCGGAATCGACTATGATGCCGCCGAGGGTGGTTCCGTGTCCGCCCAAAAATTTTGTGGCGGAATGAACCACTATATCCGCTCCATGCTCGATAGGACGGATAAAGAACGGAGTTCCGAAGGTGTTATCCACCACCAGCGGAATACCGTGACGGTGAGCCAGCTCGGAGAGAGCGTCAATATCGGGAATATCGCTGTTGGGATTGCCGAGCGTTTCGATATAGATGGCGCGGGTGTTGGGCTTTATGGCGGCTTCTGTCTCGGCGAGGTCGTGGATATTCACAAAGTCGGCGGTTATCCCGAAAGCGGGCAGTGTGTGCGCCAAAAGATTGTAGCTTCCGCCGTAGATAGTCTTTTGCGCTACGATATGACCGCCGTTTTGAGCCAGCGCCTCAATGGTGTAGGTGATGGCGGCGGCACCCGAGGCGAGCGCCAGAGCCGCCGTGCCGCCCTCGAGAGCGGCAACCCTCTTTTCCAGCACCTCCTGCGTGGAATTGGTGAGTCTGCCGTAGATATTGCCCGCATCGGTCAAACCAAAGCGTGCCGCGGCGTGCTCGCAGTTGTGGAAAACGTAAGAGGTGGTGGCATAGATGGGAACTGCGCGGGAATCGGTGGCGGGGTCGGCATTTTCCTGACCGACGTGAAGCTGCAAGGTTTCAAATTTGTATTCAGACATAGTATTTATCTCCTTTTCGTGAATGTGATATGTGATTTTGTATGGGGAAATTTTTGGGGAAACCGTTATCACATTCGCCCGAAACGGAAATTGGCTCTCAAAAGAGCCTCGAAGAATATTGTCATTTAAATCACCTGTCTTTTGGGTTGGTTGAATAATAACACTATTAACCTAGTATGTCAATAGGTTTTTAAAAATAAAAGAAAAAACAGTCATCACCTGCAAAAATGATGACTGTTTTTTTGAAAATTTTGTTATCAATGATGACAACCGCCGCAGCCTGCGTGATTTTCGCCGCAGGTGTGGTTTTCGTCGTGATGATGACCGCAATACTTAACGGGATTATCCTCAAGAGTTCCCATAAGGTATTCTTCAACAGCGTGGCGGACATTGCCCTGAACGCCCGCGATGAACTTTATTCCGAAACCGGTGAGTGCGTCTCTCGCGCCCTCGCCTATTCCGCCGCAGATAACAAGGTCAACGTTGTTATCCTTGAGCAGCTTGGCAAGCGCTCCGTGTCCTTCACCGACAACGGTGAGGATATGGTTATCGACCACCTTGCTCTCCTCTATATCGAAGATGGCAAATTCCTTGGTTTTGCCAAAGTGACCGAAAACCTGTCCGGCTAAAAAGGTAACAGCTATTCTCATTTGGGTATTCTCCTTTCGGGAATAGTTATTAAAGTGCTTGGATAGTGTCAACGGCGGCAGAGAGCCAGTCTCCGCCCGCTATGCCCTCTATCGCGCCGGCATCAACCGCGGCGGCAATCTCGGGCTTTATCGGGAGCTTGCCGAGAACACGGGTCTTGTGGGCGGCGGCAATCTCGTCGATATGGCTCTCACCGAAAACAGAGAGCTTTTTGCCGCAGTCGGGACATTCGATATAGCTCATGTTTTCAACCAGTCCGAGTATCGGAACATTCATCATTTCCGCCATGCGAGCCGCCTTCTCGACTATCATCGAAACCAGTTCCTGCGGGGAAGTGACGATAATGATGCCGTCTACGGGGATAGACTGGAAAACGGTGAGGGGAACATCGCCGGTTCCGGGAGGCATATCAATGAACATATAGTCTATATCCTGCCAGAGAACATCTCCCCAAAACTGCTTTACCGCGCTCGCGATAACAGGTCCGCGCCAGACAACGGGGTCGCCGTCGTTTTCCAGCAGCAGGTTGATGCTCATAATATCTATTCCGCCCTTGGAGGTTGCGGGGTAGATAATCTCGCCGTCGCTTATCGCCTTTTTGGTTATTCCAAAGGCGCGGGGGATAGAAGGACCGGTTATATCCGCGTCTAAAACAGCGACGCGCTTGCCGCGCCGACTCATTTCACAGGCGGTGAGGGAGGTGACAAGGCTCTTGCCTACGCCGCCCTTTCCGCTGACGATAGCGATGACTTTTTTAACGCTGCTCTTGGGGTTGAGCTTTTCGATAAGGTCCTGCGGCTGCTGGCGTTCGCCGCAGTTGGAGGAGCAGCCGGAACAGTCATGATTACATTCGCTCATTGGTTGATTGCCTCTTTTCATTGTGGAATATATTATATATGATAAATCTGCGCCTGAAAGGTGTCAAGTGGGTTGAATAGTGATATAATAGCCTATTATGCGGAGGTGAGCCTTGCAATGATTATACCCGAAAATGTTGACAAAGTGCTGTCGCTTTTGCGTTCGGCGGGGTATCGCGCATTGCCGGTGGGCGGCTGCGTCAGAGACTCTCTGCGCCGAAAAGAACCGCACGATTGGGATATTACCACTTCCGCAACACCTGACGAAATGCTGAAAGTGTTTTCCGAGCTGAGAACAGCGACAGTCGGCTCGGGCGGAATAAAGCACGGCACAGTCACCGTGATTTTGGAGCATCAGCCGATAGAGGTGACAACCTTTCGGCTTGACGGAGAGTATTCCGACGGGAGACACCCCGATACTGTCGGATTCTCCCGCGAGCTTTCTGATGATTTGAGCCGCCGAGATTTTACGATAAATGCCCTCTGCATAGATGAAAAGGGCGGCATAGTGGATATGTTCGGCGGGAAAAGCGACCTTGAAAACGGGATTATCAGAGCAATCGGCGACCCCGACAAGCGTTTTCGCGAAGATGCCCTGCGGATAATAAGGGGATTGCGCTTTGCGGCGCAATTCGGATTTGAGATAGAAAAAGACACCGCCGAAAGTATGCTCAAAAACCATGGGTGGCTGAAGTCGGTGGCGAGCGAAAGGATAAGCGATGAGCTGATAAAGCTCATCTGCGCGCCCGACTGCCTGCGGGTTATGACGCAATACAAACCGCTCATCTGCGAGATGATCCCCGAACTAAAGCCGATGATAGGCGTTTTTCAGCGCGCGGACTACCACTGCTATGATGTTTATGACCACACGATGCACGCCCTCGCCGCCGCTCCTGCCGAACCGCTCCTGCGGCTGACAATGCTGCTGCACGATGTCGGCAAGCCCGCCTGTTCCGACGGGCAGGGGCATTTTTATCGGCACGAATCGGTGGGCGCCGAGCAGGCGAAGGAGATACTAAAGCGGTTTAACTGCCGCCGACAGATGAGAGAGAGGATAGTATCCCTTATTTTTCGCCACAGTCTGCCGATTTATACCGACAGAATGAAGCTGAAAAAACAGCTTGCGAAATACGGCGACAGCTTTATGGTGCAGCTTTTGCAGGTGAAACGCGCCGACACCATGGCGCAAAATCCCGCAATAGCCGCCGAAAGGCTCCGCTTTCTCGATGATGTAAAGCTGATGATGGAAAAGGAGATAGCCGCCCGCCCCGCGCTGACCCTTTCTCAGCTTGCCGTAAAGGGCGGCGACATAATATCGCTCGGGGTAGAGCCTTCTCCCGAAGTTGGCAGGCTTTTAAATCGGCTGCTCACCCTCGTAATAGAAGAAAAGCTCCCCAATGAGAAAACGGCGCTGATGAATTATCTGCGCGAAAAAGCGATATGATTTTAAATTCCCTCTGCAAAACGCAGGGGGAATTTTTTTCGGAAAAGTTTTTTATAAACGAGCAGTCGGAACTGTCGAAAAGACAGTCCCGACTGCTATGATTAAGGTGGAAGAGGAATGAATAACTCTTAGCTTAGAAAATGCCCTGAGCCATCATAGCATCGGCAACCTTCTGGAAGCCGGCGATGTTAGCGCCTGCAACGAGGTCGTAGCCGAGGCCGTACTTCTCAGCAACAGCAGCGGTGGAGTCATGGATGTTCTTCATGATGGTCTTGAGCTGCTTGTCAACCTCTTCAGCAGACCAGCAGAGTCTCTCGGAGTTCTGGCTCATTTCGAGACCGGAAACAGAAACGCCGCCTGCGTTAACTGCCTTGGAAGG
>CAZNJJ010000035.1:0-17655 GCA_964573335.1 uncultured Oscillospiraceae bacterium
GACAGAGAGTTTGATGAGCTTGAACAGGAAATCAGATAGCGCAAAAAAACAGGGGCAAAAAGCTCCTGTTTTTTATTGCTTAAAAAGAATTGCTCTTATTCTGTGGTAGTATAAAAGATAAACGTTTTTCAGTGAAAGCTCATAAACAGGGAAAAAGATATTCCCTATGGCGAGCATCATCAATCCGAAACCGTTTTGCAGCTCGGCTGCCAGATAGGAGAGTCCGAAAACCCATATCAACAGCCAATATGATGCGGAAATCGTTATATTGAATATAGCCAGCTTTATTACAATACGCAAAAGAAACGGCTTTATTCTATCCAGCTTCAGCTTTAAAAAGGGATAATAGCCGAAAAACGCTATAAACATCAGCGCTGTTTCGCGATCGGGTATCATCAGCAGCGACAGATGCGCCACCGTGAGATATGCTATCCATGCCGTGCTTATGCCAAACTCCACCGCTATCGGGATAAGCACTATTCCCGCGAGGGCGGGCAGGGCGTAGGTCGCAAAGGGAATAAGGGCGGTAGTGAGCATTATCACTGTGCAGAGCGCCGCGCTCAAGCCGCCCAAAGCGATTTGCTTGCTCTTTTTATGACGCATGACATCGCCTTCTCAGTAGCATCTGCAACAGGAATTGCAGAGACAGTTTACACATATAATGGTGGAACATACCGAGCAGGGGTCGCAGGTGGAATAGGTGAAGCCGCCGCCGTATCCGAACTGGCGCTGTGCTTCTACGCGCTCATAGGCGGCGCGGTATTCGTAGTTATTGGGCGCCATATTCATCGCGGTTCGCAGATAGGAGAGGGAATCCTCCAAAAATCCGCGGGCAAAAAGAACATTTCCTTTGAGAAAATGCCATTCGGCATCGCGGTTTGAGGCGGGAACGCCGTCTAAAAGCTGCTCTGCATCGAATATTCTGCCCATATTTATCAGCCTGCGTATATCGGAAAACTGTCCCGTATACTGCTGCTGACCTCCGTAATACTCCTGATAGCCGCCCTGATAAGTCCCCTGATAACCGCCGCGGCTGCTTCCCGGACCGTAGCCGTATCCGCCCTGCGCCGAGGAGCCGTTTTTACGCTGATTCTGTATAGCGTCGTAGGCGGCGTTTATCTCCGACATCTTTTCGGAGGCGACATCGGCAAGCGGACTGCCCGCATAGTTGTCGGGGTGGTATTTTTTGACCAATGCTCGATATGCGAGTTTTATCTCATCATCGGTAGCAGAGGGAGAAACGCCCAATATCCGATAGGGGTCATTCATTTTTGTTTCTCCTCCTTTCAATCAGCTCATTTGCCATAGACGTTAAGCCCATATACATAATGTTGTCCAAAATTTCTTTAAAATGCTTTATATCCAAAAGCGCGTAGGCGTTGGCAGCTTCCGCTGCGGTAAATCTGAGGATAGCCGCCTGTTCCTCAAGGTTATCCTGCCCTTTGAGGGGATTAAAGTGATTGTGCTTTATATCGCTTTCGAGGTCGTCAACCGCGTCGCAGAGGTACATATATCTGCCGAGCATATAGCCGAGTCGGTTGAGTATTCGGCGGGTGGTATTGTCCTCGCTCATCATCGAAAAAAGTGTTCCCAACGCTGTCGCTGTCGGGTCACAGCAGCTGTCAACGCCGATACTCTCTCCGAGCGCCTCGGTTTGCCGCTGTTTTTCGGTCATCTCTCTTGCCGCCTGCGATGCCTCGGGGAATTTTTCTTCCACCGAAAGGGCGGCATGGTTTATGATGGGAGACAACATTTTCCAGCCCAGCGAGGGGATAAAGGAGGAATCCTCCACATTGTCGGCGCACTTTTCGCGGAGCATCAGCATCGCCATTTCGCAGGAGAACTCCACCGCGTCGCAGTATTCCAGATGCGGCTTGCGCCGAAAGGGATTGAGCGGACAGCGGCGCGGGGAAAATACAGGCTGTTGCTCATGCAGTGCGGCATATAGCATCGCGATAAAGGTGAAATCGTAGCTCAGAGTGCATCTGGCGAACAGACCAAAGCGCTTGGAGAGTCCGCGGCAGACTCCGCAGTAAACTGCTTTATAGCTGTCCAGCTCGCAAACGCGAAGCTGTGGCTGCAAGGGTTTGATATATCCGAACAATTCCTATTCTCCAATCGCTTGAATGAGTGTAGCTGTGCTATCTTAATAATTTTACAGCAAAGCGCTTCATTTGTCATTAAGAATTTGTGAATTTAGCAATATACCGTCTTTATATTGCCGTCGGAATTAAAAAAATTGTTCCGTTTCGTTTTTTCGGGTACAAAATAAAGGAATAAAGTTAAAATATGGCTCGATTCTGTCGGTAGACATCGACCTTTAAGGCGTGTATAATAGCATTATTGCCAAAATCGGATTATCATGGGGAAAGGCGGTCTTGAAAATGGAAAACAGCATAATGCAGGGTCGCTATCGGCTCACCCATCAGGTGAATAACTGCGGAGAAACGGTGGTTTATCTCGGCAGAGATACCGAAAAGAACACCGATGTGACTGTCAGAGAGTTTTTCTGCGAAAAGATAATGACCCGCGAGGCAGACGGAAGTGTGACCGTGAAGGCGGGTAAGGACGTTCTCTACAAGTCGCTTTTGGCAGACCATGAGGAGCTTTGCCGCTATCTGATGAAACTGCCGCAGGGATTTCCGGTTTCCAGTCCCTTTGATATTTCGTTAGAAAACAACACCGTTTATTCGGTGGAGGGATACACCGAGGCGGAGCGGCTCTCCGACTATCTTGCCCGCCAGAAAACGGTGATGAGCTGGAATAAACTCAAGCGAATGATAGCGCCGCTGATAAAGCTCTTGAGCAGGCTGCACGCCGATGGCGTATATCATCGCGGAATTTCGGAGGAAACTCTGCTCATAACCGAAAACCAAACACTGCTGCTCACAGATTTCTGTATTCCCGCGGCACGCACCGCCGACAGCGAGATAGACGCTACCCTCTATTTCGGATACAGTGCGCCGGAGCAGTATTCCTCAAACAGCTGGCAGGGGAGCTGGAGTGATGTTTATTCCCTTGCGGCTGTATGTTATCGTATTCTCACGGGGGTCATTCCCATGGAATGGCGTCAGCGCGGCTCGGTGAACAGACTGCCTGCCGCCGCCGATATAAAGCCGGAGATACCGAAAAATGTTTCGGACGCGCTCTCAAAGGCGCTGAATATCGAATTGAGCCTTCGCTACCGCACGATAGAGGAGTTCTGGTGCGATATGCTGGTGGAGCAGGGTGGAGGAACTGTCACCTACAAGCTCCCCTCGCAGTTCGGCGCGGAAACGACTGCCATTGAGCAAGCGGGGGAAAAGAACGGTCTTTCCCTAAAGAAGAACACCGTTTTGGCGGTGATGGCGGTTTTGGCTTTTGTCACCGTATTCTCACTGGCGTTAGCCTATCGGCTGGTTGACGTTTATTTTGCTCCGGCGGCTGTCGATACCGAGACGGTTTCTCCGATAAGCGTACCGGAGGATATTATCTCCGAGCCGCCGCAGGAAGAAAAAACGCTGATGCCCAACATGATTGGGGTGAATATAGAGACTATCCTGCTCGACCCGCAATGTCAAAAGCTGTTCCAGTTTGAGATAGAGTGGGTGTTTTCTGAGAATATTCCCGCAGGCTCGGTTGTTATGCAGCAGCCTTCGGTGGGAGAAGAACCGGAAAAAGACGGTTTGACCTATCTCTGGGTGAGCAAGGGCAGTGAGCTTATCGTGATGCCTGATATAGTTTCACTTCCTTTGGGAGAAGCTCTGCGCCTGCTTGATATGTCCGACATCGGATATAAGATAGAGTTTGTGGAATATGATGAGGCACTCGGTGCTGTTGATACGGAAACAGTAGCCGCAGCTTCAATAGCGGCGGGGGAAACGGTTCATCGCAGCAGTGATATGGTCACCGTAACGGTGGCGCAGAAAACCGATCCTTCGCAGCAGGGCGAAAAAGAGGAAAGCGGCGGCAAGATAAACTGGGAGGAATACGTTTTCACCATGCCGCCGAGAAAACAGGTGTTTTGGCCGCCAACCGAGGAGAATAATTGAGCTATGACATATTCCGAAGCGATAGAGATAATACATAAAACCCCATGGAAAAGCCATCAGCCTACTCTCGAAAGGATAACTAAGCTGATGTCGCTTTTGGGCAACCCGCAGAACAGACTGCGCTGTATTCATATTGCGGGGAGCAACGGAAAAGGTTCTGTCGCCGCTATGACAGCCTCTGTTTTGCAGTCTGCCGGCTATCGTGTGGGACTTTGCACATCTCCCTACATTCACCGTTTCAACGAGCGGATGAAGATAAACGGTGTTCCGATTTCGGACGAGGAACTGGCGGAGCTGACCGAAAAGGTTTTTGCCGCCGCCGAAAAAATGAGCGATATTCCCACCGAGTTTGAGTTTGTAAACGCGATAACCTTTGAGTTTTTTGCCAGCCACAACTGCGATATTGTGGTTCTCGAGGTTGGATTGGGCGGCAGACTGGACGCTACCAATGTGATAAACGCCCCGATAGCCGCCGTGATAACCGCGATAGGCTTGGAGCATACCGAGCTTTTGGGGGATACGGCGGAAAAAATCGCCTTTGAAAAGGCGGGGATAATCAAATCCGGCTGTACTGCCGTTCTGGGAGAAAATTCCCCCGAGGTGCGCGCAGTGGTGGAAAAAGTCTGTCGGGAAAAGGGCGTTTCGCTCAAAGTCACCTCGGGAAAAGCCTTTACCGCAGAGAAAATAACCGCCGAATATCAGCTTTTGCGGGGAAGCGACAATACCGAATACAGGCTACCGCTTTTGGGGGCGCATCAGCGGCAGAATCTCGCCTGCGTTCTCGCCGTGACCGACATTTTGAGGGAAAACGGTTTTAAGCTGTCCCATGAGGATATTCAAAAGGGAATAGCCGATACACGCTGGATAGGCAGATTTGAAAAGCTTTCTTCCTCGCCCGATTTTTTTGTTGACGGCGGGCATAATCCCCAGTGCGCCGACACCATCGCCCAAACCTTTAAGGATATTTACGGCGGCAAAAAAGCGGTGCTGTTGATAGGTCTGCTTGCCGACAAGGATATAGACGGTATTCTAAAGCCTATTTTGCCGCTGACCAAGGCTGTTTTCACGATAACTCCGCCCAGTCCGCGCGCAATGGAGAGCAGAGAACTGTCGCTGCTGCTCGCAAAGCGATATAAAATCGAGTCCGAGAGCTTTGATTCGATTGAAAAGGGGATAACTGCCGCTTTGGAATTTGCCGAGCCGGATGATGTGATAGTCGCTTTCGGCTCGCTCTATTCGGTGGGGGCGATACGGGAGTATTTCAACAAATTCGAGTGACATTCAATCAGACACAGTCTCTGAAAAACAAAGAACAGCCGATAAATGCTGCAAGTCGGCTGTTCTTTTTTTGCGGCGTTTTCCGTTCTACCCGGTCGAAAAAGCGCCTGTTAAATTGTAAGGAGGATTGATTTCCTCTCATGACTAAAGTATAATACAGATTGAGTTATATTAAAAATATATAGTTTGTATAACAGATATATCAAAAATATATGGATTGGTGAGCTATGCAGATAAGCTACGACTACTATCGCGTTTTCTATTATGTTGCCGCCTACAAGAGCTTTACCCGCGCGGCGGAGATACTTTTGAGTAATCAGCCCAACCTCACCCGAGTAATTAAAAATCTCGAAAGCGCTTTGGGCTGTACACTTTTTCTCCGTTCGGGAAAAGGTGTTTCGCTTACACATGAGGGGGAAAAGCTCTATCGGCATATTTCCGCCGCGTTTGAGCATATTCACGCAGGCGAAAACGAGCTTTTGACAGACAAAAGCCTTGAAAGGGGAATAGTGGCGATAGCCGCGGGAGAAAAGACGCTAGGCTGCTTTTTGCTGCCGGTTTTGCGGCAATTTCGCCGCCGCTATCCCGGAATACAGATACGCATTACAAGAGATTCCGGCGCGCAGGCGCTGGAGGCGCTCAATAATCGACTGGTGGATATTGCCGTGACGGCGACTAACGAGCCGCTCGAGAGTTCGTTTGTAGAATACAGGCTGAAACGCTTTCGGGAAAGAGCTGTTTGCGGTTCTGCTTTTGGTGAGCTTATCGGCAGGCAGATAACGCTGAAAGAGCTGGCGGAATATCCGATAGTCTGTTTGGGCGCGAAAAGCAACACCTATCGAATCTATTCCGAGCTGTTTTTGCGCCACGGTGTGAGTTTTTTACCGATGATAGAAGCCGCCTCCTCCGACCAGATACTCCCGATGGTGAAAAACGATTTGGGAATAGGCTTTGTACCCGAGCAGTATCTCGAGCAGACAGGGGAGAAAGAGAATGTTTTTGTTCTCGATTTGAAAGAGGAGATACCCGAGCGGTTTATCTGCCTCGCTCAACGGCGCGGACAGCATCACTCTATGGCGGCGCAGATGCTGAAAAACGTTATTCTGGAGAATGTTCAGCTCTGAAACGGGAATTTTTGAGCGCAAAAAAGCCTTTCGGAAAAATCCGAAAGGCTTTTCATAATTCAGACAGAATATCAGTCGCTGACGTAGGGCAGCAGAGCGATATGTCTTGCGCGCTTGATAGCGGTGGTCAGCTGACGCTGATGCTCGGCGCAGGTGCCGGTAACACGGCGGGGAACAATCTTTCCACGATCGGAGAGGTATCTTCTCAGACGGGGAACGTCCTTGTAGTCAATATCATGGATCTTATCTACACAGAAAGCGCAAACCTTTTTTCTGCCCTTTCTGCCGCGAGGTCTGTTATCGCGCTCAGTCTTTTCAAAAGCCATTCTTTTTCAGCTCCTTTACTACAATGTTTGCAAAGTTTTGTTTTTTCAGAAGGGGAGATCATTGTCGTCATCGTATGCGGTGACCTGAAAATCACCCGCCGAGCCGCTGGAATAAGAAACTCCCGCGTTGGCGCTGCTGTTGCCGTTAGTATTCTGCGGAACAGAAAAACTGCCCTCGGAGCTTGCGGCAGAGCTTTTGGAATCGACAAAGAAAACTCTGTCGGCGGCTATTTCAACGGAATAGCGCTTGTTGCCGTCTCTGTCGGTGTAGTCGTTGTTCTGAACAGAACCCTCGACACCGATAAGTCTTCCCTTGGAGAAGTAACGGCAGACAAATTCAGCCTGCTGACGCCAAACAACGACGTTAAAGAAATCCGACTTTCTGTCTGCACCCTTGCCGAACGGTCTGTCAACAGCTATGCGAAAAGACGCAAGCGTGACACCGTTGGGAGTGGTGCGCTGTTCGGGATCCGCGACAAGACGACCAATCATTATAACTCGATTGTACATCTCGATTCCTCCTTAGTCCTCGTTCTTTACAACGATAAGGGAACGAAGCACGCCGTCGGTAATTTTGTAGATACGGTCGAGCTCTGCGGGGAACTCGGGAGCGCAGCTAAACTCTACAAACAGGTAGTAACCCTCAGCCTCGTCGTTGATGGGGTATGCAAGTCTGCGCTTGCCCCACTCTTCAACATTGGTGATGGTTCCGTTTTCACTGATGAGAGACTTGAACTTTTCGGTGAGAGCGGTGATGTTTTCCTCGCCGTTCATAACACTGAAAACTACAACAGACTCATAGTTAGCGGTTGCTTTTGCCATTTTGAAACACCTCCTTTTGGACATAAGGCCTTACACATCAGGTGTAAAGCAAGGATTTTGCTTTAGTCAAAGCATAACAGATAAAATATATCAGTAAAATCTGCCGTTGTCAACAGCTTTTTGCGGATTTATCAAAAAAATTCAATCATTTTATTGATTCCCATTCTTTTCTTGTAATAGCATATACATAAGAAATTCGATTTTGGGGGTCGGGATATTCCTTGATTTTTCTCATGCCGTTGGATGCAGCCGTATTGTAAGAAGCTGCATTTGTGTATTTCATATATGAATAAACTACATCATAATCGGTGTTTTTGAATAACCAATCGCGAGATGCCTTTGCAGCCTCTTTTCCATATCCTTTTCGCCAAAATTTCTTATGAATATGGTAGCCAATCTCCGGCAGCCTTTCTCCGTCGATATTTTGAATGGAGATTCCGCAATCACCTATGAGGTTTCCCGTCTCCTTCAATACGACCGCCCATAGACCAAAACCGTATTTCTCATAGTTTTCGATATTCCACTCAATCCAATTTTTTGTGCGTTCCTCATCAAACGGAGCGGGATAATGCTGCATTGTTTCCGAGTCGGAAAGGATTCCGTACAATGCTTCAAAATCATCTGTTGTAAATTCTCTGAGAATCAATCTGTCTGTTTCAATCATTTTCAATTGCCCCTTTATTTATCCAATATTGATTCATTTTACGCTTTTTCAGAAATAATCTCTCGACATTTTTTGCTGAACCATTAGAATACCTTGTGGCTTTTATCATAAAAAACCGTCTTTCCATATCGGAAAAACGGTTTTTCAGAATAATGATTTTTTTTAGAGCTTTTCTGCGATTTTTTTGATGAGAGCGGCAACGTCGTCCCTCATATCCGCTCTGCCGAGCGCCGCGGCGAGGGTTGCCTCGATTATTCCGAGCTTGTTGCCCATGTCATAGCGCGTTCCCGAATACTCACAGGCAGACATTCTGCCGTTGAGGGCGAGCTGACGCATGGCATCTGTAAGCTGTATCTCTCCGCCGACTCCCGCCTCGGTTTTTTCAAGAATATCGAATATATCGGGTGTGAGAACAACTCTGCCGAGAATCGCATACTGCGAGAGAACATTTTCCGGCTTGGGCTTTTCGTTCATATCGGTTACTATCATACAGCCGTTTTCGTCTTTGTGGAATTTGATAGAGCCGTATTTGCCCATCTCGGAAAGCGGCATTTCTTTCACGCCGAGAACGCATTTGCCGGTCTGCTCAAATACCTCGCAAAGCTCCTTTGTCGCGGGAATATCACCGAGAATAACATCATCGCCGTACATCACGGCAAACGGCTCGTTTCCGATAAATTCTTTGGCACAAAGAACGGCATGACCCAGTCCCTTTGTTTCCTTTTGGCGGATATAGTGGATATTCGCCAGCGAGGAGGCTTTGATGCACTCATCGAAAAGCTCCTGCTTTCCGCTTTTGAGCAGTCTTTCCTCCAATTCGGGCGCTCTGTCAAAATGGTCTTCGATAGCGCCCTTTCCGCGACCTGTGATTATGAGAATATCGGTGATTCCCGATGCAACCGCTTCTTCAACTATATATTGTATGGCGGGCTTGTCCACTATCGGCAGCATTTCTTTTGGGATAGCCTTTGACGCGGGCAGAACGCGGGTTCCCAATCCTGCCGCGGGGATAACAGCCTTTTTGACTTTCATCGGTTTTCTCCTCTCAGTGAATTGTATAGGTCATCAGCGTTCCGCAGTAGCTGTAAAACAGCAGCATCAGCGCCGCTACCGCGATTATCGGGATAAAGCTGGGCTTGCCGAGATAATAAAGTCCGTCGAAGTATTCCTTGCTGTTTTCCGCAACGCCCGACTCCTGCTTGTAGCGGGTGATGTTTGCTATCGCGCTGGAAAGATAGAGCTTATTCGCGAACAGGGCGCAGAATATATTTATGATAGTTCCCACCTGTTCAAAAAAGAAGGCGAAAGGGGATACCTTGCTCAAAAGCTGCGAATTGTAGAATACCGTAATTCCGTTTACCAGCTCCATCGAAGCATCGGTTTCTCCGAAAAAGCAGAAAAGGGTGGGGAGAATGGTGACGATATGAAAGGCGAAAAGCAGCGCGGCGGGCTTATACATCTTGCGGTAAAGGAAATAGAATCCGCCGAAGATAAGCGCCGCCCAGTTCCAGCTTATACCCCATTTTCCGCGCAGAATGAGCTTGAACTGGCGGATATAATAGTGAAAGCTGTTTCCGGTGTAGGCGATAAGCTCGTTGGAATCCACTCCGTCTACCGAAAAGTTGGAAGACTCATATCGGTCGTCAGCCTCAAAGTCTCGCTCGTTATTGAAGCTATAGCTGCCGTAACCGTCGTTTGCTTTGGATTCTCCGAGGGGGCACTGGCACATACAGCAGTATCTGCTGCCTGTGAGATTTGCCGAACCGCAGTTGGGGCATATCACCGTGGCGGATTTTGCGCCGGACTGTCCGTTATCGGAAAAAGCGGGTTTCCACTCGAATCCGTTGCCGTGCTTTTGCTCGAGCGCGCAATGACCCAGCTCGTTATAACATTCTCTGTGATGCGGCGCGCCGCAGTGTGGGCATACTACTATATCGTCATTGTCTGTAAAAGCCTTTTTGCAATGCTCACAGACCATACCGCTGTATTTTCCCAAAAAAATCACTCCTGTCTCAAGGACTTATACATATTGCTCTAATTATAGCTTAACGATTTGAAAAGTACAACGAATATTTTGTTAATAATCGGTGCATTTTAGCCTTATCTCGCTTTACAAAGAGCTGTTTTTACTTTATAATAAAACGGATATTGAAAAGAAGGATTTGATTTGTGATGTTGCAGCTTGAAGAGATGCGTCTGGCTCTGCTCGGAAAAAAGCCCGAGCTTGACGATTTGGCGGACGCGATAAACTACAAGGCGCTCGGTGAGCAGGTCAACGAGCTTGAGCACAAGGCGGCGGAACCCGGATTTTGGGACGACCTCGAAAATTCGCAGAAGGTGCTTTCCAAGACAAAGCAGCTTAAAACCAGAATGGAACAGTATGACTCTATGGTGTCGCTTTATGAAGACGCCATGACTCTCATTGAGCTTGCCGGTGAGGAAGAGGATGAGAGCGTTTTCGACGAGATAGACGAAATGAGCAAAAAGCTCTTTGCCAAGATGGACGAGATGAAGCTCGCGGCGCTCCTCACGGGACAGTACGATTCCAGCAACGCGATACTCACATTCCACGCGGGAGCGGGCGGCACAGAGGCGCAGGATTGGGCGCAGATGCTCTATCGTATGTATACCCGCTGGGCAGAGCGCAGAGGGTTTACCTATCAGCTCATGGATTATCAGGAGGGAGACGAGGCGGGCATCAAGTCGGCTACCATTATGGTGGAAGGAATGAACGCCTACGGCTATCTTCGCGGCGAACACGGTGTTCACCGTCTGGTGCGAGTTTCTCCCTTTGATGCCAATGCCCGCAGACAGACTTCCTTTGCCTCTGTTGAGGTAATGCCCGATCTCCCCGAGGACGTTGAGATAGATATTCGCCCCGAGGACATCGAAATGCAGGTTTACCGCGCTTCCGGCGCGGGCGGTCAGCACGTCAACAAGACCTCCTCGGCGGTTCGCCTTATCCACAAGCCCACAGGCATAGTGGTGGCAAGCCAGCAGGAGCGCTCGCAGTTCCAGAATAAGGATAACTGTATGAAGATGCTCAGAGCAAAGCTGATTGAGCTTCAGATGCAGGAAAAGGCGGAAAAAATATCCGACCTCAAGGGCGTTCAGCTTAAAATAGAGTGGGGAAGTCAGATACGTTCCTATGTATTCATGCCCTATCAGCTCGCCAAGGATACCCGCACCGGCTATGAATCGGGCAATATAACCGCCGTAATGGACGGCGACATCGACGGCTTTATCAACGCCTATCTCAAAGCCGCCAGCCAGGGAACGCTCGGCGCTTATAAGGACGAATAAGCAATAAAATAACGATAAATCGCTTCGCATCCGCATCTGTTTCAGGTGCGGATGTTTTTTATACTTTGATTAAGCGGTTATAAAAAAGAGCGCAGACCTTTTGCGGATTGCGAAAAGCCGGCGCTCGGATTTGTGATTCGGGATATATGCCGAAACGTAATTTACTTTTTCTGTCAGTTATCGGTGATATAGCCCTTGAAAATCAGAATAACAGCGGCAGCAAAACCGATTATAGCTGTTATAAGACCTTCTTCACAATACAGGTGAACGATAATCGCCCCCAGCATAATCGCTATGCCTAACAGCATATTCTTAATGCCCCTCACCGAATCTCACCCCTTTTCGCGTTGAAAGCTGTTTTGTCTAAAATCAGCCGTTTGGCAAAAACCGCCCGAGCGTTTCGCCCGGGCGGTTTCGGTATTGTGATAAGTTAAAATCGCTTTTCTCACTTGATTTTCGATATGGAATCAATCAGCGCTTCGATTTCATCATAGGTTCTGGAGGAGCTGTTTGAAAGTTCACTCATCTGTCGGGCGACTATCGCAAAGCCAACTCCCGCCTGACCCGCCTTTGAAGCCTCTATCGAGGCATTGAGGGCAAGCAGATTTTCCATCGTGGCCACTCGGTGCAGGTCGTTCATCTTTGAGCGGATATTGTTTACCGCCTCGATGGTTTTCGGTATTTGATTGTGATACTGTTCCACCTTTTCCATCTTTTCGGCATTGAGTTTTTTGTAGTATTCGAGATTTGCGAGCTGATTGATAAAGCTGCCCAAAAGCTCTGCCGCCGACCTTATCATCTTTTCCGAGCGAACAGGAACCTTTTGCAATGCCGCTAAGTATTCCTCCTCGTTTATCCCAAGCTCACGGGCTATTCGCCTGAATTTGTCGGTATCCGGCTCCGCCGGAAGCACCTGACCGCCGATTATCGCGCCGACCTTTTCTCCGTTGACTATGATGTCCGCGGCGAAATCCATCAAGCCCGCGTGGCAGAAGTAGCATCCTTTGCCTTCGTTGTCGCATTTTACGCAGCGGCGCATACCCTCCGAACAGCCGCGGGTGTATTTCATGCAGAAATCGGTGAAATTGCTCCCCTCGGTAACATATTTTCCGTTGGCATCTACCGCTATTGCGGCAAGACCCGTTGCGTTGGAAAAAAGATCCTGGTAGCGTTGCAGGGTTTTGGAATCAATAAGCTCGGTAATATTCATAAAAGCTCTCCCCTCAATTTGCTTTAGTGAAAAAGCTGAAAAACTTTCAACAGCCATTGGGGCGATTATACCATATTCCGCAATATCGGGTCAATGTGTTTATGACATAAAATGGAAATATGTATTATTTGGCGGAGCTTTTTCCTATTATTCTGCGGTTCCTGTCGGAATACTTCTGCTTTTCGGCACGCTTGTCGATAGCCTGCTGATAAAGCTCAAGCAGGTATTTGGCGATTCCGTCGCTGCTGCGTTCCTTAACCGATTCTCTCACACTGCCGCTCATAGCCTTGCGCTCATCGGCGGTCATATTGCAGAGCTTTTTCATTATCTCGCCGAACTGCTCCTCTGTTTCAAAGAGAAATCCGTTTACGCCGACCTGTATCTGGTCTGCGTTGTCGGGGTCGAGCCGCTGAACAACGGGAAGTCCCGAAGCCTGCGCCTCCAGCATCGAAATGGAATACATCTCCGAGAGGGAAGCGGTGGCATAGGCGTTGCAGCAGGCGTAGTAGGGAGGAATATCCTCATGCGCCACAGCGCCGGTGAATATGATATGCTCTCCGGCGGGGCTGTTTTTTGCGAGCTGTTCCAGCTCCTCCCGCTCGGGGCCGTTTCCGATTATGAGCAGATATGCGTTGGGAATATCTGCCATTTGGCTGTTCCAAAGCTCGATGAGCTTGTCAATGCCTTTTTCACGACCGATTCTGCCGCAGAAGCAGGCGACAAAGGCGTTTTCCGGTATGGAATATTTCTCTCTCACCGCGGCGCGCTGTTCGGGAGTGGTGGCATCGTCGGTGTAGCAGTCAAGCTCCACCGAATTGGGAATGACATGAACGGTTCTGTTCACCTTGGCATTAGCCAGAAAATCGGCGCATTTTTTGGAAGGACCGGTTATTATATCGGCTCTGCGGGCGATAAAGCGGAAATAGTTGTGGGAAATGCGCTTTACCATATCGGTGAGCGGCCATGGCGCTATATAGTAGATGTAGTCGTCATACATGGTGTGCAGGGTGTATATGAGCGGAACGTTTAAATCGCGGGAGGCTCTCATTCCCGCGAGACCTATGCCGAACTCCTGCTGAATATGTATAATATCTGGGTTAAATTCGCGTATCATGTGTTTTAAGGTTCCGCTAAGAGGGCTGGATATTCCGTAGCCGTATATCTTTTTCACCTCTATTGCGGGGCAGCGCAGCACACCGTCTTCAATGACGTGTTCTTTTACGTTTTTGTCGGCGGTGACTATCAGCACCTCATGTCCGTTATGAATAAGTCCTTCTCTGAGTATCTTAACATGGGTCACTACGCCGTTGAGATAGGGGAGATAGGTTTCCACAAAAATAGCTATCCTCACAGGTGATACCTCCGTGTTTATATCAAAATTATATATACGCAGATTATAGCACTTAGTTTTTTAAATGAAAACCATTGGTGAAAAATTTAATAATTTGCCCGATAATCATTCAATATTTTCCTATATGTTTGAAATGCGTGTGATAATCTAGTATAATCATAATAATTATATTTCTGATAAGGAGCAGATGAGCGATGCCTACACAATTTCAGATTTCACTTGAAAAATTGATAGAAGAATTTAAGCTGGAGGTCGTTTATCTGCCCTGCCCCGCGGAGGAGATAATGATAACCAGCACAGAGGTAAACCGCCCCGGTCTTCAGATGGCGGGATTTTTCGATGTGTTTGACAGCACCCGCGTGCAGATACTGGGCAAAACCGAGATAAAATATCTCGAGCTGCTTGATGAAGATGTAAAAACAGAGCGGCTTGAGCGGCTTTTCGGCTTAAAACCGCCTGTTGTGATAGTCTGCCACAATCTTGAGATACCCGCTGTGGTGGCGGATGCCGCGCGTCATGCCGATATACCTCTGCTGAGAACAGAAGAAAACACCTGCGATTTTGTTTCCAGGCTCATTTCCACATTGAATATCGAGCTTGCCCCGAGAATAACCCGCCACGGAGTTTTTATGGAACTTTTCGGTGACGGTGTTCTCATCATGGGCGACAGCGGCGTGGGAAAAAGCGAGGTTGCGGTTGAGCTTATTATGCGCGGACACCGCCTTGTCGCCGATGATGCCGTTGAGATAAGAAAGATTTCCAGCACCGCCCTTGTCGGAACTTCTCCCGATAACATCAGGCATTTTATGGAGCTTAGAGGAATAGGCGTTATAAACGCGCAGCGTATGTTCGGTATGCGCGCGGTAAAGATAAACGAAAAGATTCTGCTTATCGTAAAGCTGGAGCCGTGGGACGACAGCAAAACCTATGATCGTCTCGGCATGGAAAGCGAATTCACCGAGATACTCGGCGTTAAGATACCGAGTGTCACCATTCCGGTAAAGCCGGGCAGAAACCTCGCCGTAATCATCGAGGCGGCTACCATGAATATGCGTCTCAAGCGGCTCGGATACAGCGCCCCTCACGACCTCATGCGCGGACTGGGTATGCCGGAGGAGGATCTTCCGCCCATGCCCAAGATAACCACAACCAACTATTGGCAGTAATATTCGGAGGAAGATACATTGTCATCTTTAAAACTGCTTGAAGAAACGCTTAAAAAAACAGGCTGTGAGTTTTCGGAAAACGAGCCTATGAGCCGCCACACCACCTTTAGAATAGGCGGCGCGGCAAAGTTGTTTTGTATTCCCGACAATGAACAGCAGCTTTGCGCGGTGACAGCCGCCTGCCGTGAAAGTGAAATACCCTTTTTCATACTCGGAAACGGCTCTAATCTGCTGGTGAGCGACAACGGAATAAAAGGCGTTGTAATATCGCTTTCCCAAAGGCTGAACAAAATTTCCCGCGACGGAAACAGGCTCAACGCTCTGGCGGGAGCATCGCTTTCTTCCCTCTGCCGCTTTGCGGCAGGCGAAGGGCTGGGCGGATTGGAATTTGCTTTCGGAATACCGGGCAGCGTCGGCGGAGCGGTGTTCATGAACGCGGGTGCCTACGGCGGCGAGATGAAGGACAGGGTAAAATCGGTGAAGGCGCTTTTCCCAAACGGGAAAACGGTTGCAGTTCCCGCCGAAAATGCCGATTTCGGCTATCGACACAGCGCATTTGAGCAGAACGGCGCTGTTATAATCTCGGCAGAGGTTGAGCTTTTTGAGAGTGAGCGAGCCGCGATAGAAGAAAAGATGAAAGATATTCTCGGCAGAAGAAAGGATAAACAGCCGCTTGAGCTGCCGAGCGCCGGAAGCGCATTTAAACGCCCCGAAAACGGCTTTGCCGCCGCCATGATAGACGAATGCGGCTTAAAAGGCTTTTCGATAGGCGGCGCGCAGGTGAGCGAAAAGCACGCCGGCTTTGTGGTGAATAAGGGCGGCGCGAGCTGTGATGATGTTTTGCGCCTGCTTGATGCCGTGAGAGAAAGAGTGTTTGCGAAAACCGGCATTATGCTTGAGCCGGAGATAAAGTATATAGGAAACTGATTTTTCGTTAAGGGAAGTGAAAGCTCAATGGATTTGCTGATAGTTACAGGGCTTTCCGGCGCGGGAAAAACACAGGCTATTCACGCGCTGGAGGATATAGATTATTTCTGCATAGACAATATTCCCTCGGAAATGCTGGGGCAGTTTATCAGCCTTTGCGAAAAATCCGCCCCCAAAAGCAAAATAGCGGTGGGAATAGATTCCCGTTGTGTGAGCCACTTCGGCGGATTTGAAAGCGCCAAGAGTCGGCTTGTCGATATGGGATACAACGTAAAAACGCTCTATCTCGATGCGGCTGATGATGTGCTGTTGCGCCGCTTTAAGGAAACACGCCGAAAGCACCCGCTGCTAAACGAGCAGACAACCCTGCTCCAAAGCGCCGTTTCTCTGGAGAGAGCGATGCTTTCCTCCGCCAAGGAGACCGCGGAATATATCATTGATACCTCTGCGCTTTCCACGGCGCAGTTCAGAGAGAGAATAGTAGCCCTCTTTTCCGGAGACAGCCCATCGGTTATGTCCGTTTCGGTTATGTCTTTCGGATTCAAGCACGGTATTCCCGCCGATGCCGATTTGGTTTTTGATGTCCGCTGTCTGCCTAATCCGCATTATATCAAGGAGCTGCGCCCTCTCACCGGCTGTGACGAGCGGGTGAGCAGCTATGTTTTCAGCTTTGAAGAGGCGCAAAAGCTGTTGGAGCATATTGATTCGCTGATAGATTATTCGCTTCCGCTCTACGAGCGGGAGGGAAAGAGCAGCATAGTTATCGCGTTTGGCTGCACGGGAGGGCATCACCGCTCTGTTTCCTTTGCCGAAAGGGTGGGAAAGCGGCTTTCAAACAGTCGATACGGAGCTTCTGTTTTTCATCGTGACTATCAGCGCTGACTGTCAGAGGATAACGCATTATGTCATACACCGCGAGAGTTAAAGAAGAGATATACCTTTCCAGACCGTCAAAAAGCCGTCACTACCGCGCTTTTTGCTACGGTCTGCTTTTAATGGGAAGAAAATTCGGTGAGAGCGGGGTTTTGATGACCACCGAGCATCTCACCGTTTCAAAGCTGTGCGGCTATTCGATAAAGGATTCGATAGGGAAAAGAGCCTCCTTTACCGAGGGCAAAAATCCGCGCGGAACACCGCTTTACACCGTTGAGCTGTCGCTGCCCGAGGACTGCGAGCGGCTCATGCGCTTTTTTGACCACTATGACGGCAGAGTGAATATCTCGCTCACCGAGGAAGAGGAATTCCCGATGTTTTTGACCGGCGCTTTTATGGCGTGCGGCACGGTGAACGAGCCGTCTAAAAGCTATCACCTCGAGTTTATCCCGCCGAACGACGAAACAGCCGACCTTTTGTTTGAACAGCTGTCACTGGCGGGTTATCCGCCCAAATCAATGACGCGGCGCGGGCAGACGGTTTTGTATTTTAAGGAGAGTGAGCAGATAGAGGATATTCT
>CAZNJJ010000036.1:0-17368 GCA_964573335.1 uncultured Oscillospiraceae bacterium
TTAGTCTTTTGAGTCCCGAAAACCCTTGAAAATACAGGGGTTTTCGGGATTCTTGATTTTACGCCGTATTCGGCGCGGCTATTGACTGTTTCGTTGTTATATGTCAAAATTGCAGTATACAAGTCAGCCGTTTTGCGGCAGAAGGGATGTGCAAAAAATCACTCAGGATAAAACCTTTCTCGGAACCCAGCCGGTGAAAAAGCTGCTGATTCAGCTCTCGGTGCCGACTGTTATTGCTCAACTCGTCAATATGCTCTACAACATCGTAGACCGCATCTATATCGGGCATATTCCCGATTACGGCAGTCTTGCCCTCACCGGAATCGGCGTTTGTATGCCGCTGATAATGATAGTCTCCGCATTTGCGGCGCTTATCAGCTCGGGCGGCGCGCCGAGAGCTTCCATAGCGTTAGGCAGAGGCGAAAGCGATTCTGCCGAGGAGATAATGGGAAACTGCTTCACGACGCAGTTATTCATTTCGGCGGCGCTCACGGTGATATTTTTTATTTTCAGCCGTGATATGCTGATGATGTTCGGCGCGAGCGAAAACACCATCGACTATGCGGCAAGCTATATGCTCGTCTACTCGGTGGGAACTGTCTTTGTTCAGCTCACCCTCGGAATGGGCGCTTTTATAACGGCGCAGGGTTTCACCAAGGTCAGCATGATTACCACGCTGGTCGGCGCTGTCTGCAACATAGTTCTCGACCCTGTATTCATCTTCCTTTTCGGAATGGGTGTAAAAGGCGCGGCTGTCGCCACCGTAATCTCGCAGGGGGTATCCTGCCTTTGGGTGATGAGATTCCTCACAGGCGAAAAAAGCCGCCTGCGGCTCAAGCCGCAGCATCTGCGTGTTCGCACAAATGTTATTCTCCCCTGCATCGCTTTGGGACTTTCCGCCTTTATCATGCAGGGAAGCGAAAGCGTGATATTCGTCTGCTTCAACTCCTCTCTCCTCAAATACGGCGGCGACATCGCCGTAGGCGCGATGACGGTGCTGACGAGCGTTATGCAATTTGCGATGCTCCCCATACAGGGGCTGGCGCAGGGAGCGCAGCCCATTTCCAGCTACAATTTCGGCGCAAAAAACACCGGACGTGTCAGAGAGACATTTCGGCTGCTGCTGACCTCCTGTCTCGGATATTCTCTCTTTCTCTGGGCGCTGGTTATGCTGTTCCCCACACTCTTCGCGCGAATTTTCTCCCCCGATGCCGCTCTTATCGAATTTACGGCGGCGGCATTGCGGGTCTATCTAGGGGCGATGTTCATTTTCGGAATACAGATAGCCTGCCAAATGACCTTTGTTTCCACCGGCAACGCTCCCTGTTCGATAATAGTCGCCGTGGTGAGAAAATTCGTACTTCTTCTGCCGCTGATATACATTATGCCGTCGCTGCTTGAGAACAAGACAATGGCGGTTTACATGGCGGAACCTGTCGCCGATTTGATAGCGGTGACATTTACGGCAATTCTTTTCAAAAAGCAGTTTGGAAAAGCTATGAAAGCCTTGGAGGAATAATGATGAAAACGATACTCGTAGCCGGCGGCGCCGGTTATATCGGCAGTCACATGGTAGCTCTGCTCGCGGAAAAAGGAATAGACACCGTAGTTGCGGACAATCTCTGCACAGGGCATGAAAGCGCCGTCAGAGGCGCGCGAAAAACCTATATAGGGGATTTGCGTGATTCGGATTTTCTCGACCGTCTCTTTGCCGAAAACGAAATCGACGGCGTTATAAACTTTGCCGCCTATTCCCTTGTGGGAGAAAGCGTAACCGACCCGCTCAAATACTACGGCAACAATCTTGCGGGGGCGCAGTCTCTGCTCACCGCGATGAAGAATCACAATGTAAAGCGTATAGTTTTTTCTTCCACCGCCGCAACCTACGGCGAACCTCAAAAGCAGCCGATAGAGGAATCCGACCGCACCGAGCCTACAAATCCCTACGGCGCAAGCAAGCTCGCCATAGAGGGTATGCTCAAATGGTGTGACAACGCCTACGGTATCCGCTATGCCGCTCTGCGCTATTTCAACGCCGCGGGAGCAAATCCCGAGGTTGGAATAGGCGAGGACCATTCGCCCGAGTCACATCTGATTCCGCTTGTTCTCAAAACCGCTTTGGGACAGCGGGAAAGCATCAGCATCTTCGGCAGCGACTATCCCACCGACGACGGCACCTGCGTGCGTGACTATATCCACGTCCGTGACCTTGCCGAGGCTCATCTGCTCGCTTTGGAATATCTCGAGCGCGAAGATAAGAGCGGAATATTCAACCTCGGAAGTGGCGAAGGGTATTCCGTCAGACAGATAATAGATGCCGCCCGCCGCATCACGGGAAAAGAAATTCCCGCTAAGGAAGCTCCCCGCCGCGCAGGTGACCCCTCTGTTCTCATAGCCTCCAACAAAAAGGCGGCGGAAATTCTCGGCTGGAAGCCCAAACGCGGTCTTGACGAGATAATCGCCGATGCGTGGAGCTGGCACAGCAGTCACCCCAACGGCTATCGCGACTGAATTTAAAGCAAAATACCCGCCATAAGGCGGGTATTTTTTGTTTAATCGGTATCGGTCAGATGATAATACTGAACAAATGCTATATCGTCAATATCCTGTCTCTCCTGCTCATTCAGCTCGGAATACGGCTTATAGCGGTAGCCGCTGTCAAAAACTCCCTCCCTGCCCAAAACAGGATAGCGCTTCATTGCAGAAAGGCGAAAGCTGTCGTAGGTGTCAAGCGGCAGATTCGCCGCCCGTTTGATATACGCGCTGAAATAGTTCACGCTCATAAACGGGATATGCTCCTCCACCTGCCGCTCGTAGTTTGTCCATATCAGATAGGGCGTTATGAACTTCATCTCAAGGTGATAATCCATGCTATATCCGTTGAATAATCGTTCGTAAACGCTTTCGGCCAAGGCGGGCTGATGGTCGCCGAAAATCACTATCATAGTAGGCTCGTCGAGCTTTTCAAAATAGGAGATAAGTGTTTTGAGCGCGTTATCGCTCTTTTTCAGCAGAGAAAGATAACTGCCGCTCGCCTCCTCGTCCGGCGCTTCAACAAATTGAACTGTTCTTTCCTTTTCCGCCATGTTGCCGGTATAACCGCCGTGATTCTGCATAGTTACATTGAAAACGAACAGTTTTTCGCCGTTTAAGCCCCTGTGATAATCGGTTATCATGCCGTAATCCGATTCATCGCTGATAAATCCTCGGTTTAATATCGGCTCCTTATAGTCTTCAAAGCTGATAAACCGCTCAAATCCCATTCTTTCGTATACCTTACGGCGGTTATAGTTGTAATCGTCATACGGGTGCATGGCAACGGCGCGGTATCCGTTTTTTATCGCGGAACCGCAAAGGCTGTCGGTGTTATATCTTCCGTCGAACAAAAAGCTGTATGCCGACAGATTCATGTCCATAACAGTGCTGTTCATTCCGCAGAGCATCTGCCACTCGGTATCGGCGGTTCCGCCGCCGAAGGCGGGAACCGAAAGATAGCCCTTTTCGGCGTTTTCCTCCAGGGAATCAAAAAACGGAGTGGGAGACTCATTTGTCTCGCTGTTGGGATATATCCGCAAATCGGAAAAAGCCTCGCTCATTATCACTATGAGGTTCTGCACGGAATCTCCGACTGTATCATATTCACCTGCCGACTCCAACACCCGCTCGGCTCTCTCGGCGGAATATCCATCAGGCGCTTTAAAACGCATCAAACGGCTTTTGGCGCAGTTGGAATATAACCAGCCTTTTATTGTGTAGTTGCGTGTGCCCAAAGAGGGAGCATATCCGTTTATTGTGGCAAAAGTGAAAACGATTATCAGCAAAGCCGCAGATATTCCCAACGAATAGGCTCTCTTTCTTTTCGGGGCGGCGTTTTCGCTCTCTGCCGCCCCTTTGGCGGCGACAGCCACCCAGCCGAATACCACAAGCATAATCACAACCTTGTCGCAGGAAAGATAATAGCTGTAATCTCCCGCCACCGACAGGGCGGTTTTTATCAGAAATATGTCCTCGGGTGCCAGCGGACCGCCTCTGAAGCTGTTGACAAAACAATTTGCCGCGGCGAGCGCCATTCCCACCGCGGAATAGCCGACAGCGCCGCCGACTCTGCCGAAAAGCGAGATAAAAATTCCGTAAAGCGGATAAGCGAGCATAAGATTCAAGAGGATATATTTTCCTTGAATCTCGCTCATATTGTTCCAAAGCAGCTCAAAGGCGGCAAAAAACACTATCGGAATCAGTATCTCGGCGGCAAGAGCGGTTTTTCGCTTTATCGGCAGAAACAGTCCCGCCAAAAAGAGAAGATAAGCCGCCGCGATATACAGTATTTCGGTGTTATACTGCTGATACCTCTGATATTCCACATAGAGCGAGAGATTTTGCGGTATGCCGCCTATTTCGAGCGGAAGAAGATTTTTCTCATTTCGGTCGGCGGGATAGCACCGGATTGAGGGCGGGGTATTCACGCTCTCTGTCAGCAGAATATCGAGATAGAGCGTTTCGTTTCTTTTCACCGCCTTGTTAACGTTAAAAAACGTGATGAAAAAGTCTCTGCCGTTTGTTGTTCCGCAGTCTGCAAGCTGCGACTGCCTCAATCTCAAAGAACAGAGCTTTTCCCCTCGGCTGTTGCTGATTCCCATATCCAGCCAACCGTCGCCGTCCGGTGTCAATCCGCAGAACGAAAAGTGAAAATTTTGCAGTCTGTTGCCGAGCGCCTTAAACGGCTGTCTGAACAGAACATCTTCCCGCAGAGCTATCTGCACCGTCTTTTGCTCATCAATATCGGAGAACAGCGTTTTCTCATCGACTAAAAACAGCGTATTCTCAAAGAAAACCGCACAGTAAACCGCGAGAATAAGCAAAATCGAAACGGCAACGGCTATCCGCCGTTTTATATGCCTTTTCATATCGAATTTAAAGCTCCTCAGAATAAATCATTACCTCCGGCGAAAAATAGAGCTGACGCTCATCGTCTATAAATTGCAGCCGCTTATGGCTTTTGTATTTCAACTCCCGACTGCCGCCCGAAACAAATACATACCAGCCCTTTTTGAGATACTCCCCTATCTTTGAAATAACAGCCGGATTGTCTATCTCGCCGCTGTTTTTCAGGCGGATAAGGCATCTTTCCGCCAAAGCCGTTCCCTTTGAATATCCCTCGGGGAGATTCTCCTCGATAACGCCTTTCCAGCGGCGGCTCCACTCCTTTTTGGAAAAGGCTTTCACCGTTTCAACGGCATTTTGCTTGAGATAACGCATCTTTTCGGGGTTATCGAGCAGAGAGAAAAGGGCATTTTTGAGCGATTGGGAATCCGGCTCTGTCAAAATGCCGTTGAAGCCGTTTATCACAAGGTCGGTCAAGCCGCCTATTCTGGTGGCGATAACGGCATTTCCGCTCGACATCGCCTCCAGACAGGAAAGACTTGTTCCCTCGCTATACATAGTCGGAATAAGCGATATATCCGCGTTTTTGTATACCTGTGCCATTTCATTCGGCGCTTTGGAATACCATTTTATTCTGTCGCCCCAGAGCTTTATCTTTTTCTCAACGTTTTTTGTGTCGTTTTCAAAGCCTTTTCCCACAAAATGCAGTTGAACCTGCGGATAGCGTTCGAGCAGTTCATCGACTATATCCAAAACAGCATACAAGCCTCTCGGGGCATAAAGCCTGCGCGGATAGAGTATCACAACCTCATCTTTCGGCTCAAGGCAGTTTTCTCTCGGGGAAAACTCGGTGTTATCCACATAGTTCGGCAGATAGCTTATCTTTCTGCCGACATCATAGTCAAGCGTTTGAAACCAGTTGCAGGTGTTGGTATCCACCGACACCATTTTGTCACAGATTGCAGCGGATTCTATGACATTTCGGTTTGTCTGCCAAAAGGTGACACCGTCGGTAAAATGATTGTATTCGTTGTCCCATGAGATGCCGTGGCTTATTCCGACAGAGCGTTTTTTATCCCTGCCGGCAAGTATATAAAACGGCGAATAGATATTCAATTCACTCTCGGCGCTCTCCTGCCAAAAACTGTCGCACATCTCGGCGGCGAGGGCGGCAGTGTAGATATTCACATCGTTTTTCTTTGCGGCAAGCCCTCTTACCTCCACATTCCCGTAGAATCTCACCCAGTTATACTCCGAGTATTGATAAATACGGTAATTTATCCCCATTTCGCGGCAGATTTCAGCCAAATCAAGCAGATAGCGCTCCGCCCCACCGGAATAGTAATCTGTTCCGTCGTATTTGAAGAACGTCACCGACAGCACCGAAACGCCGCCGTTATCCTCAAAATCCGCCAACGCTTTTAGAAAATCAATTTTCCCGCAAAGCCTGTCGCTTATCGCTTTCGCGCGTTTTCCCCAGCAGTTTTCGGCGGCTATCGCGCAAAGCTGCGGGGCAAGGCTCTGCTTTTTCCCTATGAGCCGCTCGATATGCGACAAAAGCTCGTCATAATCGTGGTATATCGCCACAGCTTCTCCCTCATACTGCCGCATCTCAATTATATCGGAAGAAACAACGGGAATACCCTGTGCCGCATATTCAAAAAACTTCACGGGAGAAACGCTGTTGGTCACATCATTAATAACAAACGGTATCAGAGCTATATCAAAATACCGAGCGTAGTTCTTTAGCTGCTCATAAGGCAGAGCGCCGATAGTATGCAGTCTGTCGCTCTCTGGAATTTCCGACTCTATCCCGATTTTGCCTATCAAAACCACCTCATAATCGGAACGGCTGAGTATCTGCTCTATCGCCTCAACGTCAAACCAGCTTTCTATCGCGCCGTAGTAGCCGACTATCTTCTTGCCTGCGCTTTTGAGCTTTTCGAGCAGGGGAACAGTCTCCTTTTTCCCCTCAAAATCGGATATTCTCACACCGTTTGGCAGAAGCAGAGCATCGTTTCTACTGCCGCATATCCTTTTCAGCCGCTTTGCGGAATAGCTGACTACATCGGCAGCCGCAACAATCTCGGGGTACAGGCGTTTTACCGATTCCAAATTTCCGTAACACAAAAAAGTCGGCTCATCAAGTATATCAAACCATATCAGCTTCTGCGGCAGACTGTCGGCAAAAGCGCTCTGGTGATACCACGTCATCAAAACTATCGGCGTTTTATCCTGCAAAACGGATGTCAGCCGCCGCTCTCCGTCAACGACAAAGAGATTATGCTGCTTTTCCGAAAGCTGCTCCTCTTTCATGGTGTCGTCACAGAAAAAGCAGAGATACCCCATATCGGCAAATTCCCGCAAAAGCTGCTGCGGGCGCTGAACCGGCTCCCAGCCTACCGCATCGGGATAGACTATTATTCCGATATGATCGCGTTCCGATATGAGATTGGCAAGCCGCTTTGTTGTGTCGTCCTTTTCCTGCGCGATAAAATCGGCATAAGCGCTTTTTCGCTCCTCAAGCTCTCTCATCGCCGCCGAATCGGCGGTTTCTTCCGCATCATCATGCGTATAAGACTGCACGGCGGCGGTCTTTATTTCCGAATCCAGCTGCTTTTGCGCCTTTTTCTGCCGGAAAGCCTCGGCAAAACCGAAACGTCTTACACTCAGCGCAAATTTCATCGGTTCGATAAGATGCAACTTGTAGGCGAGCTTTTTCTGCAAAACCGCTATTCGGTAGGTTCGTGAGCCTTTTATGTCAACATTTTCCGCAGATGCGACATAATAGGCATCGTTCAACCGATTAAACCGCTCCACCAGTTCGATATATTTTTTGTCGGTGACGTTGAAAAGCTCTGTCAGCCGCGCGTTTTCGCGGCAAAGCTCATCATTCCTGTCAAAAAGAATTTCCAGCGTCTCGCGGGTGTTTTTTGCCTGCTCGCGCTCCGCCTTTGCCGTTGCCTTTAAAGCGGCAGTCTGCTGCTGCTTGAACAGGTTGACAAGCTCCCGCTCCGAAAGCCTGCGACGTTCCTCGGCAGACGCAAACTCTCTCTTTATCATGTCACAAAGCCGATTTTTGAATTTCTCCCGCTCGTCGGCGGTTTCGATATTCTCAATCCCGAGCGCCAGTCGGTCGAGCGCCGAGCAGAAGCCGCCCAGCTCGGAGCCTAATTCGGCTATATCCGAGCCGATGCCGGTCAGCGACTCGTCAAAACTGTTTGAAAGGCGGCAAACGCTCTCGGCAAGACTGCCCTCCAACTCTCCCCGCAGTTTATCCAACCGCGTATCAATGGCGTTTAACAGCTTTGAAAGCCGCTTTCGCTCCTCGATTTTGCGCTCATTCAGCTTTGATATGCTGCAAAGTGATTCGATAGAAATGCTCTCGTTCATCGCGCTGTCGGCGGAATAGACAAGCAGTATCTGCTTTGCGTCAAACAGATGTCTGCCATCTTCGGCACTGTCATGCTCCGAAAAATGAACAAGCTGAAATCCCTCTATCGAAACAGGTATATTATTATAAAGAAATGTATATTTATGCTCGCTCATAAGCTCTTTTTCTTCGAGCGGAACCATAATGACAATGTACTTCTCAGTGAACTTTGCCACCCGTCTGACAAGCGCAAACGGCTCATCGAAATGCTCTATTATATTCGAGAGAACCGCAACCTGCGTCTTATCGGAATATTCCCAAACATCTCCAATCTCAAATATCAGCTCGGGAAAAAGCGATTTTGCCTTTTCCAAAGCCGACTCGGAAAAATCCACTCCCTTTATCGGGCAGTTTAACGCGCGCTCCAATGTCTTTGTTCCCTGCCCCTCGGCGCAACCGAAATCAACAACGGCATAGCGGTGAGAGCGTATATCCTCCTTTATCCGCTGCGGCAGCATATAAAGCATGAGATTGTAAAAATATTCAGTTTGTTCAGCGCCTTTGTTTTTCTCCCAATCACCTGTTGAAAAGCGCTGTTGCCAATATTGCTTTGAATTGACTGCCGCGGTATCCATATCTTTACACCTCATAGCTTCTGCATCAAAATATCTGCGATACGCTTTGCGGCAAAACCGTCACCATAGGGATTTGACGCGCCGCTCATTCTCTCATATTCTTCAGTGCTGTCTAACAGCAGTTTGATTGCATTGTAAACGTCTTTTTCTTCTGTTCCCACCAGCTTGAGCGTTCCCGCCGCAACACCCTCGGGGCGCTCGGTGGTGTTTCTTATTACAAGAACAGGTTTTCCCAGCCCGGGCGCTTCTTCCTGAACGCCGCCGCTGTCGCTCAGTATCAAAAAGCTCCTGCCTATCAGATTGTGAAAATCCATCACATCAAGCGGCTCGGTAAGCCGAACACTCTTATTGCCGTCGAAAAGCTCATGCGCCGCTTGTCGCACAGGCGGATTCATGTGAACTGGATAAACCACCCTCACGTCGTCATATTCCGCCGTGATGCGGTTTACCGCCCTGAATATCTGTCTCATAGGCTCGCCGATATTCTCTCTGCGATGGGCGGTCAGAATAATAAGGCGGCTGTTTTCCGCCCAATCGAGCAGCTCGCAGTGATAGTCGGCGCGAACGGTGGTTTTCAGCGCGTCTATCGCGGTGTTGCCTGTCACGAATATGCTCTCCTTTGTTATTCCCTCGGAAAGCAGATTCTCTCTTGCCGCGTCGGTCGGGGCAAAATTGTATTTCGCCGCTATACTTATCGCGCGGCGGTTAAACTCCTCCGGGTAGGGAGAATAAATATCGTGGGTGCGAAGTCCCGCCTCGACATGACCTATCGCCGTTTTGCTGTAAAAGCAGGCGAGCGCGGCGGCAAATGCGGTAGAAGTGTCGCCATGCACCAAAACGATGTCGGGGCGCTCCTTTTCGAGAACAGCTCTCATTCCGTTTAAAACGGCGGTGGTTATGTCAAAAAGAGTCTGCCGCTCCCGCATCACGGCGAGGTCGTAGTCCGGTTCAACTCCGAACAGCTTCAAAACGCCGTCAAGCATACTCCTGTGCTGACCTGTCACACAAACGATTACCTCTGCCTCTCGGCGGGTTTTAAGCTCATTCACAAGGGGACACATTTTTATCGCTTCCGGTCTTGTGCCGAAAACAAGCATTATCCGTTTCATTGCGGTTTTTCCTCGTTATTCTCCGCGCAAAGGCGGTCTATGATATGAAAAAGCACTTTCGCGCGCTCTTTCCAACTACATTCTGTCAAAAAATCGCTTGAAAATGCTTTTTCTCCGCTTTCAAGCGCCTGTCGAACCGTCTTTCCGAAATCGGCTCTGTCGTGATAAAAGAAAACGCCCGAACAGCTCTCAAACCGTTTCAACCCTTTCCAATAGAGCGAAACCGTTCTCCTGCCCAGTGCCAGATATTCATACAGCTTTATCGGGTCAACCATTTCCACCAGCTCGCTCGGCTTGAACGGGAGCAGGGCAATATCGGCACTTTTCACATAGTCAAGCGCCTCTCTGTGGGCTTTTTTGCCGAGAAAATGACAATTTTCGAGCTTTTTAAATCGGTCTGTCAGTTCCTTTCTGCCATCGCCGACGATATAAAGCTGCAAATCGGTATTCTCCGAGAAAAAGCTAATCAAAAGTTCTGTATCCAGCCAGCTTTCAACAGCACCCATATAAATCAGTGCCGGCCGCAAAAGCTGTATATTCCCGTTAGCGGCGGCGGTATCAAAAGGGTCAAAGCCGTTGTTTATCAGGGTAAGCCGATTCGCATCGAGAGAATACTCCGCGGCAAGATGCTCCATCAGCATTTTCGAGCTGACTGTGACAGCCGCCGCCCTCTCGCAGAGACTGCGCTCCGCCCGCTCGCAAATCCGCCTTTTCGCTCCCTCGTAAAAGTGCGGAACAAGGTCCATGCAGTCGTATATCAGCGGCTTTGCGGCTGTTTTTTCGGGCAGCATATAAAGCTGAATCGGCTCTGTCAAAATCACCGCGTCAAACTCTCTGCCGGCAAGCGCCCTTTTGATGACTCGGCGGGCAAATCCGCGCATCAGCGCAGAACGGATATACCCCCGCACAAAAGCCGACTCGCAAACCGTTAGCCGTTCTCCTGCCGTGAAAAATCCGTTTTTCTCCGCTCCCACCGTGAGGAATGTGACCTCACAGCCCATTTTCGCCAACTCTTCCGCCAAAAAGTGGGGGCGCTGTTTCAATTTGTTCCAGCCTACGCAGGAAAAATACAATACTCTTTTCATATCGTTTTTATCAAACAGAATCATTATCATGCAAAAAGACCGTGCTTTTCGCGCGGTCTTGAGGCGATTCAGCTTCTCTTTTTTGTCAGCTTTGCGGCGGCTGCGGAAACTGCCGTTCCCAAAACAGCCATCATGGTAGCAAAACGCAGGAGCTTCATTATTCCGCCGGAATCCATCAATATTCCGCCGACAAAGCTGCCCAGCACACTGCTTAGAGCTTCTGTCATGCTGATTAGCGCCTGACCTGTCACCTTATCCTCATCAGCCATGCACATATTGGAATAATACACACCCGCTCCGGCAAAAAGCGCGAAGGAGAACATCTGCAAAAGCTGAACGGCGTATATTCCCAGAACATTGGTGCAAAGCATGAACAGCACGCCCTTTAGTGTGAAAAAGGCTCCCGCCGTAACCAAAAGCCACTTTGCCTCTATTCTTTTTTGCAGGCGGTCAAAATAAAAGAGCATAGGCAGTTCTATCGCGGCGGCAATGGCTACCGCTATTCCGAGGTCGCGGCTGTTTCCGCCTACATTTTCCACCATGCGGATAAAGTAGGTCTGCACCATGTTGTGGAAGAACAAAAACAGCAGTATTCCCACCACCATCATGATGAAAACGGGATATTTCACCACAAAGGGGCGGCTGTCCTCAACCGAATCGGTTTTCCCGCGCGAAGCATCGCTCTCGAGCGGCTTGTCGCAATATGGCATACTCAGCGCCAGGAGCAAAACCGCCGTAACCAGCAGGGCATTTGTCAGCGGAACCATAGACGCGCCGAAACGAACGGTTATCATTCCCAAAACAAAGGACACCGCCGCGCAGGATATGGAGCCGCAGCCGCGCGCCACTCCGAAAGCCACATCAACCCCGCGCGAACTGTAATAAAATCCGGCGGAATTTACCATCGGCATTATCAGCAGCGCCAAAAACAGCATCACGCCGTATAAAAATCCGGTGAAAGCGCCGTTTGGCAGAAAAAGCGCCAAAAGAGCGGCGACAAGCTCCAACGAGGCATAAGCCGCGACCTGCCTTTTCCAAACAAAAGCGGGGTAACGGTCAGCCAGTCTCCCTGCCAAAGGCTGCATAACGCTTGCGAGGGTACACGCCGCCGCAACGATAAATCCGATAGTCTTGTCCTGATAGCCGGCTTCTCCCAAGCAGTAGGTCACATAGCTGAAAGCACAGCAGAAAACGCCGTAAAAAGCGCTCATCATCAGACGATACTTGATATTTACAGTTCTGATGTTCAACATCGTTTTAAAACCTCTGAAAACAGCACGGCAAAGGCATTTTGCCGCGGATATTTATATATTGAATTATATCGCAAATATATGCCTTATGTAAAGTGTGATATAACTCAATTATACCACTAAAAGACCACTCTTTTGTGCATTTAGGATAATTTCAACACCGAATATTGAAAACTTTATATACCAAAAATAGCTTTTTTCACTTGACTTTGCCCCTTTTGACTGTTAAACTGATAGACAATTCAACAAAATTTTATCACCGACAGTGAAAGGAGTGTTTGTCATGAAAAATCGTTTTATGAACAGCAATAGTATGAATATGACAAATACTGCCTTTGCCGATTGTGCAAATGCGGACTCCTTTTCCATGTCTAATTCTGCCAAGTCTTTTAATACCGCTCTCATTTCGGACGCCATTATTATGGCGTCCTTTATTATTTGCGCCCTTATTATAGTCTGCTCTGTCATTACCGTCCTTTCCGTCGCTATACTTATAGCGGTCGCAGTCCTTATTATAGCGGCAATAGCAGAGCTTATTATAGTCTCCCAAATATTACCAAAGAGGAAAAGTTTCAGCTGACTGTTTAAAGCATTGACACAGTTAAGCGGCTTTACCTCAATGGTGAAGCCGCTTTTTTGTATATAAAACGCAATTTGATTTGAAAGGAAGAACCCAAAATGAAAAAGAAAGTATTCTCCCTCGTCATGGCAGCCGCCATGGTATTCTCACTGGCAGCCTGCGGCGGCTCCAAGCCTGCGGCTTCAACCGCTCCCGCCGCTTCCGCCGCCGACGGAAGCTCCAAAATGGTATTCCACCTCGGAACCATCGGACCCCTCACCGGTGACGCGGCCATCTACGGACAGGCAATCGCAAACGGCGCAAAGGTAGCTGTTGACGAGATAAACGCGGCAGGCGGCGCTATCAGCTTCACCCTCCAGGCAGAGGACGACGTTGCCGACGGCGAAACCTCTGTAAACGCCTACAACAAGCTGATGGACGACGGTATGCAGCTGCTTGTCGGCCCCACCACCACCGGTGCTTCTATCGCGGTTGCCGAAAAATGCTTTAACGACCGCACCTTTATGATTACCCCCTCCGGTTCCGGTGTTGACATCATCAAGGACCGCGACAACGTTTTCCAGGTTTGCTTTACCGACCCCAACCAGGGCACCGGCGCAGCCGACTATATGTCCGAGAAAATGGCAGGCGCAAAGGTAGCTGTTATTTACAGAAACGACGATGCTTATTCTCAGGGTATCCGCGATACTTTCACCGCGAGAGCCGCAGAGAAGAAGCTCGAGGTAGTTTATGAGGGAACCTTTACCGCAGACACCTCTACCGATTTCTCTGTTCAGCTCACCGCAGCTCAGGCGGCAGGTGCCGACACCCTCTTCCTCCCCATCTACTACCAGCCCGCATCTGTTATCCTCACACAGGCTGCCGCTATGAACTACGCTCCCACCTTCTTCGGCGTTGACGGCATGGACGGTATCCTCACTCTTGAGGGATTTGACACCGCTCTCGCGGAAGGCGTTATGCTTTTGACCCCCTTCTCCGCAGATGCAGCCGATGAGCGCACCCAGACCTTTGTAAAGACCTACAAAGAGCAGTTCAACGATGTTCCCAACCAGTTTGCGGCAGACGCTTATGACGGCGTTTATGTTGTAAAGGCAGCTCTCGAAAAGGCAGGCTGCACCCCCGATATGTCCTCTGCCGAGATTTGCGAGGCTGTCACCGCTGTTATGACTCAGATTTCCGTTGACGGTCTCACCGGTCAGGGAATGACTTGGGCGGCTACCGGTGAGGTATCCAAGGCTCCTATGGCAGTAGTCATCAAGAACGGTGTTTACGTTACTCCCTGATAAAGATAATACCCCTCTTTCCTTTTCAAATATTACGGTTTCTGCCGAAGAGATGTCTCTTCGGCAGGAGCCGCGTAAAGGCTAGGGCAGAAAGATGGGTATAAAGCAATTTCTACCTACCTTTTTGCCTTAGAATAAAAATGAAATCGAGGTGCTGTTTCTTATGGAATTTCTCTCCTATCTGATAAGCGGAATAAGCCTTGGCAGTGTTTACGCGATAATCGCGCTCGGCTACACAATGGTTTACGGAATCGCAAAGATGCTCAACTTCGCCCACGGTGATGTTATCATGGTAGGCGGCTATGTCTCCTTCTGCTCGGTCAACTATCTGGGCGTTCCCACATGGCTTTCGGTTATCATCGCGATGATAGTCTGCACCGTGCTGGGCGTTGTTATCGAAGGACTTGCCTACAAGCCTCTGCGCTCCGCGCCGTCGCTGGCGGTTCTCATCACCGCTATCGGCGTGAGCTACTTTTTACAGAACTCCGCCCTGCTCATCTGGGGCGCGGCGAGCAAGGTATATTCCCCGATAATCCCCACCACAAACGCCGCGGGAAAAGCAAACGCAATTCAGCTTTTCAACGGTCAGCTCTCTATCTCCTACATCTCGCTGCTGACCATGTTCTCCTGCCTCGTTATCATGGCGGGACTGACCTTCTTCACCGGCAGAACAAAAATGGGCAAGGCAATGCGTGCCTGCTCCGAGGATAAGGGTGCCGCGCAGCTCATGGGAATCAATGTAAACGCCACCATTTCCACCACATTTGCAATCGGCTCGGCTCTGGCGGCGATAGCGGGCGTTCTGCTCTGCTCCTCCTACCCCACCTTGCAGCCCACCACCGGCTCCATGCCCGGAATCAAAGCGTTCACCGCGGCGGTATTCGGCGGAATCGGCTCTATCCCCGGCGCATTCCTCGGCGGACTGGCGCTCGGCATCATCGAATCTATGGCAAAGGCGTATATCTCCACCAATCTCGCTAACTCTATCGTTTTCGCCGTGCTTATCATCGTTCTGCTGGTAAAACCCGCAGGTCTGCTCGGCAAATATACTCCCGAAAAGGTTTGAGGTGAGCAAAATGAAAAAATTACATATAAAAAAGCATACAAAAACCGATTTCCTCACCTACTTCGGCGTTGTCGCCGCTTTCATTATAATGAGTGTCATGAGTTCAAACGGTATGCTCAGCCGCTCGCTCACAGGTCAGCTTGTTCCTATCTGCTGTTATATGTCGATGGCGGTATCGCTCAATCTCACGGTAGGTATTCTCGGCGAATTGAGCCTCGGTCATGCGGGATTCATGAGCATCGGCGCTTTCTCGGGAATAGTCGCCGCAATGAGCCTGCAAAACGTAATCCCCTCCACTCCGATAAGGCTCGCCGCCGCCATGCTGGTTGGCGCTTTGATGGCGGCGATAGCCGGTATCATCATCGGAACCCCTGTTCTGCGCCTGCGCGGTGACTATCTCGCGATAGTCACACTCGCATTCGGCGAGATAATCAAAGAGCTGATGAACTGCCTGCTTGTTGGAGTTGACAGCAGAGGCTTACACTTTATCTTTAACCTCACCGGCAGCAGAACCGTTGACGACCTGAAGCTCACCGAGGGCGGAAAGGCGATAATCAAGGGCGCTCAGGGCGCTACCGGAACCACCACCATCGCCACCTTCACCGCCGGATTTCTGCTTGTTATGATAACGCTTATCGTTGTTCTCAACCTCAAGCACAGCCGTTCCGGACGCGCGATAATGGCTCTGCGCGACAACACCATCGCCGCCGAAAGCATCGGAATCAACGTTCCCAAATACAAAATGATGGCGTTTGTCACCTCGGCGGCACTCGCGGGAGCGGCAGGAGCGCTTTACGGACTCAACTTCTCCTCGCTTCAGGCGACCAAGTTTAATTTCAACACCTCTATACTCATTCTGGTGTTTGTTGTTCTGGGCGGACTGGGCAACCTTTGGGGCTCTCTCATTTCGGCGGCGGCGCTCACCGTTCTGCCCGAGATGCTCCGCGCCTTTTCCGACTACCGTATGCTCATCTACGCCGTTATCCTCATTCTCGTAATGCTCGCAAGCAACAATGCCGCTGTCAAAACCTATATCGCGGAATTGAAACTCAATAAGCTCTCAAAGCTCTTCAACCTGTTCAAAAAGGAGGCTGTCTGATATGTTTAATATTCCTGTGGGAAAACGTTCTCCCAAGCTCATTCCCATTCCCCCCAAGAATATGCTCACCGAGCGTGACAACGGCAAGTCTCCGGTGTTGGAGTGCATCAATCTCGGAATAAAATTCGGCGGATTGTCGGCTGTTGAAAATTTCAACATAGCAATCGGCCCCACCGAGATAGCCGGTCTTATCGGGCCTAACGGCGCAGGCAAAACCACCGTCTTCAACCTGCTCACCAAGGTTTATCAGCCCACAAGCGGAACAATTCTCCTCAACGGCAAGGATACCAACAGCATGAACACCGCCCAGGTAAACCGCGCGGGAATCGCAAGAACCTTTCAGAACATTCGCCTTTTCAACAACCTCACCGTGGCGGAAAATGTCACCGTTGCGATGGATTCGCAGATGAAATACGACCTTCTCAGCGGAATACTCCGTCTGCCCCAATATTGGAAAGAGGAGCGCATCGCCAGAGAACGCGCCCTCGAGCTGCTCTCGATATTCAATATGACCGACGTTGCCGATGTTCCCGCAGGCTCTCTCCCCTACGGCGCGCAGAGACGTTTGGAGATAGTCCGCGCACTGGCAACAAATCCCTCTCTCCTCCTGCTCGACGAGCCTGCCGCCGGCATGAACCCCTCCGAGACCGCCGAGCTGATGGAAAACATCACCAAAATCCGCGACACATTCCAAATCGCCATTCTGCTCATCGAGCATGACATGAATCTGGTGATGAACATCTGCGAGGGCATCGCGGTGCTGAATTTCGGACGGATAATCGCCAAGGGAACCCCCGAGGATATTCAGTCCAATCCCGCTGTTATCGAGGCTTATCTCGGCAAAAAGAAGGAGGCTTAAAGGATATGGCGACCGTTTTAAAGGTAGACAATATAAATGTATACTACGGCAGTATACACGCCGTTAAGGGAGTTTCCTTTGAGGTAAATGAGGGGGAGATAGTCACCCTGATAGGTGCCAACGGCGCGGGACAATCCACCACACGGAA
>CAZNJJ010000037.1:0-13945 GCA_964573335.1 uncultured Oscillospiraceae bacterium
GGCTTTTGAATATTTAGCGATTGGTTTCGTTTGGGATAATTTCGCTAAATAAAAATTTAGCGAAACGAGGTAGTGCAAAATGCCCGCTGAAATAAATAAACGCTCACAATACGCACCGTTTTCCGATAGTCCTGCGCCTATGCGCGAGTTCTTGACATATCTGCTGAGTATACGCAATCTTTCGCCGCGAACAGTTGACGGCTATTATATCGAGCTTCGCACTTTTTTGCGCTATCTTATTCTCAATTCCCGCGGCGAACGATATGATAAAGAAAAATTTTCCGAAATGAATATTCTAAACGTTCCGACAGAAACCATCTGCTCGGTTAAGCTGACCGACATCTACAACTATCTGCTTTTTGTCGGAAATGAACTCGGAAATTCAGTCAGCGCGCGTTCTCGCAAGATTTCGGCTCTCAGCTCGTTTTACAAATATCTTTCCACCAAAACCATCTATATGACCGACAATCCTATCAAAAATCTCGACAGACCTAAACTCAAACAGTCCTTGCCGAAATTTTTGACGCTGGATGAAAGCAATGAACTGCTTGATGCCGCCGATTCTGCCGAAAGCGCCCGCGACTATTGCATTTTGACTCTGTTTTTAAATTGCGGAATGAGACTTTCCGAGCTTGTTGCTATAAATCGAACAGATATTCGCGATGATGGAACGCTGAAATTATTGGGAAAAGGCAACAAAGAACGTATTATCTATCTGAACAAAGCCTGCGTAGATTCGATAAACGCCTATCTCGAGGATTCAAAAGCAGTTAAGCGCATTGACGATGCACTCTTTGTCAGCGATTTCGGAAAGCGGCTTTCTCCACGTCGAATCGAACAGATAGTTTCCGATTGGCTGAAAGCGGCAGGGCTTTCAAATCGCGGTTATACGCCGCACAAGCTCAGACACACCGCCGCAACGCTGATGTATCAATACGGTAATGTCGATGTTCGTATTCTGAAAGAGATACTGGGTCACGCAAATCTTTCCACCACCGAAATATACACCCATGTCTCCAGCAGCCAGCTCGAAAACGCCGCCTACAGCTCTCCCCTCGCCCGCAAAAAGCGCACTGCAAAGGAAAAAACGAAAAGTGATGTGTAATAGCGGGCAACGCCCTTTTATAATTGACACGGCATCAAAGTGACACTATAATGATAATCGTAGGGGTGATTACAGTGAATGAAAAAGAATTATTGAGCGCTTTATCGGGTATACTTGACGAAAAGCTTGAGCCTCTCAAATCAGAGATTTCCGAAATGAAAAAAGAAATCTCCGAGGTTAAAACTGACATTGCCGGTATGAAGGAAGAAATCTCCGAGGTTAAAATCGACATCGTCGGTATGAAGGAAGAAATTTCCGCAGTTAAATCCGACATTGCCGGTGTAAAGGAAGAGATTTCCGAGGTTAAAATCGACATAGCCGGTGTTAAGGAAGATATATCCGAAATGAAAGAAGACATCACGCAAATCAAATTTCAGGTCAATACACTCTACGAATGGGTGGACGATGTTGAATTGCAGGTTAAGCGCATAGAAAAAGCCATATAAAAGAGCATATACATATATAAGTAAAGAGGTTGCAAATTAACTGCAACCTCTCTTTTTGTTTTTATCAAGATTTCGGGAATCTTCAATTTGTGAAAGCCGTCTATTTGAGTTCAGCTTGGGAATATCCGTTTCAAAACGGAAAATAATAATAGCCATACCGTTTATTTTCCTTTTGCAAAGGTGGTTATCGGCACATGAACCTCATCAACTGCTCGCACGGCTGTATTTATCAAAAAGACGGCTACTGCACGCTAGACAAGCTGAACGATATAGTTTCCACTCCGTTGTCGGACTGTCTCTATTTTTCGCCTATCATATCAGCGGTTGAACAACCCCCGCAGTTCCCTGACATTTCTCACGGCGATAAGCCGTAAATCGGGATAATTCTCGGCGCTGATGCTCTCGGCGCTCTGCGCCGGCAAAACTATCTGCCTAAAGCCGAGCCGATATGCTTCGCTGACTCGCTGCTGTGCGCGGTTCACCGCTCTTATCTCTCCGGCAAGTCCTATTTCGCCAAACGCCGCCAAATCGTTATCGAGCGGCTTGTCCAAAAGATTGGAAATCAGCGCCAGTATCACGGCGAGGTCGGCAGTAGGTTCTTCAAGCCGCAAACCGCCGACTACGTTGAGATAAACGTCCAGCGTTCCGAAAAAATATCCGCATCGCTTTTCCAACACCGCCAAAAGCATCGAGGTTCTGTTAAAGTCAAAGCCGTTGGAACTGCGTTTCGGCATTGAATAACCGGTCTTGCTGACAAGCGCCTGTATCTCTGCGAGAATAGGTCTTGTTCCCTCGATGACGGCGGTGACGCAGGTTCCCGAGGAATTTTCCGGTCGGCTGGAAAGCAGCATGACAGATGGGTTTTCCACCTCGCACAAGCCGGTGTCCCTCATCTCGAATACGCCTATCTCGTTGGTTGAGCCGAAACGATTCTTTATCGCGCGCAAAATTCGGTAGGAGAGATTTCTCTCGCCCTCAAAATACAAAACCGCGTCAACCATGTGCTCTAAAATCTTAGGACCTGCGATAGCGCCCTCCTTGTTGACATGACCCACCAAAAACAGCGGAATTTCCCGCTCCTTTGCCTCATGGGTCAGCCGCTGAGTACATTCTCTTATCTGCGAAACGCTGCCTGCCGCCGAGTTCATCTCGGCGTTGCTTATCGTCTGAATAGAGTCGATGATTACCAAATCGGGAGAGCATTTGTCAATAGCGGCGATTATCCTGTCCAAATCGGTGCAGGCGCAAACCAGCATACTGTCGTTATCTACCCCAAGACGCATAGCGCGCAGCTTTATCTGTCGGGAGCTTTCCTCGCCGGTTACATATAAAATTTTCAGCATTGAAGAAAGCGGCTGGCACATCTGCAAAAGGAGTGTGGATTTGCCGATGCCGGGGTCGCCGCTGACCAGCACCACCGAACCGGGAACCATTCCGCCGCCCAAAACTCGGTCAAGCTCGTTTATGCCGGTAAGATAGCGAATATCATCGCCAGATTCCACCTCATTCAGCCGGCTGACCTCCGCGGGAACGGCGGTTATCGTGTTTGCCCTTGCGGAAACGGTTTTCTGCGGTGCTTCTGCCTTTACTTCTTCGTTTAAGGTGTTCCATCTGCCGCAGTCGGGGCATTTTCCGAGCCATTTCGCCGTTTCAAAGCCACATTCCGAGCAGACAAAAACCGTTTTTACCTTCTGTGCCATCTCTATCCTTTCTGCGGAGGGCGGCAAAGATAGTCGCACACCGCCGTAAAAATTTCAAAAGCCAATTCCTGCTGATAATCGGGGTCGGTCAGCCGCTGACACTCCTCGGGATTGGAGAGAAAGCCACATTCCACTAAAACCGCCGTGTTGGTCGCGTTATATAATATGTATAGATTCTTTTCAGCGGGCTTTATCTCGCGGCTGTTATCGGGTTGGAGATTTTCCCTCACCAAACGTTGTATCTTTTCCGCCAGTTGACGGCTTTCATCGTTTTTCGGCCCGTAAAAGACCTGTGTTCCCCAATATTTATGCTGCGGAAAATGATTTTGATGTATGCTCAAAAATATCGCCTCGGGATATTTTTGAGCCAGCGCAAGCCTGTTGTGAATATCCGATACCTTTTTCTCCCTCAGCGTGGAAAGTCCGTCGTCATTCACGGCGGTATCGCTTTCCCGCACCATAACGGCGTTAAATCCGTTTAGAAGCGCCATATCATAGATTTTCTGCGAAATGGCGAGGTTTATATCTTTTTCGACAATATCCCCAACACCCACCGCGCCACCGTCAAAGCCGCCGTGTCCCGCGTCTATTATAATAGCGGGAGCGGTGGGAATTTTTTTCTGCGCCACTATCTCCCTCACCGAATAGGTACTCAAGCGAGCGGCGGCAATAATCAGCGCAGCTGTCAAAAGCAACATTTTAAGCCTTGTTTTTCGCATAAAATCACCTCTGCAACTATTATGCGAAAGTACGGGCTCAATATTACTATGATAGCATATTCGGAACAAACGTTCAATAGCTGTTTTGAAAAATTTTTCTAGAGCTGTAAAAACAATCTCTGGCAGAAAGCCTCCAACGCCGCTCCGCCCGAAAATATAATCGCGTAGAGCAGCATTTTGCCGCAAAAAATCGTCAAAAAACTCCTGTCGGAACGGGAAACCGCAGTCATGCTCTCCCAACACAGCCTGCTCATTGTTACAGCGTCGCGGCAGCAGAAAGCGAGCGCCAGCGCCGAAATCACCGTGTTAGGCAGCAGAACAAGCGCTATATAGCAAGGCGCGGCATCAAGACAATAGATAAGCAATCCGCTCGCCAAAACGCCGAATCCGGCGGCTCTTATCAGCAGAATAAGCAGTATCACCGGAGTGGAAACGGCGCAGAATCCGCAGAGAAATACCGCTCCCCATGCGATAATGTTGGGTGTCAACGCGCTGAAAAAGGTTTTTTCAATCGGCTGACTTTGACGGCTGTTTAGAAAGCCGTTAAAAAATTCTGCTGAGAAAACGGCATTATCATGCGATTTGCAAACTGTAAAGCTGCCGAACATTACACCAAAAATGAAGAACAGGCAGAGAAAAAACACTCCCCTGTTCTGCCCTATCCAGCCAAAAGCGTCATATTCCCCCGCCTTTATCCTTGCGGAATTTAACTTCATAAAAGCACCCCCGTATACCATTTATAAAAATGATATGCGGGGGTCTGTCCGATTTATGATTTACTTTTTGCCAAGCTCATAGGCACGCTTTACGCAGCTTTCTATTCCCGAATCGAGCGACTGTGCCAAGCCGTTTTGATTCATCGCGTCAAGACCCGCGATGGTGGTTCCTCCCTTGGAGCAGACCATCTTTATCAGCTGCTCCAGCTCGATGCCGCTGTCGGTCATCATGTGAGCCGAGCCGATGAGGGAAGCGCAAAACAGCTTGAGCGCCACATCACGCTCAAATCCGAGCGAAACCGCGTGGTCAACGAAAATCTGCGTTATGCGGTAGATGAACGCCGGACTGCTTCCGTTAAAGGGAATAACCTCATTCATCTTGTCGGCGGGAATCTCAACCGCATCGCCGCAGGCGGCGAAAATCGACATGGCAAAGGCAAATTCGTCGTCGCTTGTCGGGGCGGCTTTCGCCAAAGCGGAAGCGCCGAATCCGAGTGAAACGGGGGTATTAGGCATGACAAGCACTGTTTTGGCGTCATATCCGAGGGCATTTTTGATGTATTCTCCCGAGATGCCCGCCGCAATGGAGATAAAAACGTTCTCCTCACGGCAGAAGGGCTTGATTTTTTCGAGCATTTCGGCAAAGCCCTGCGGCTTTATCGAGAGCAGGATATATTTGCAGCTTTTTACTACCTCGCACTCGTCACTCGCCCGAGCTATTCCCAAATCGTAAAAAGAATCATGCTTTTCGGGGTGACGGTCACAGAGCATAATCTCGCTCGGCTCGATTACACTGTTCTTCAAAATTCCGCCGAGAATGGCTCCCGCCATATTCCCGACTCCGATAACTCCCAGCTTTAACATCAAAAACACCTCCCAAAATCATTCCATTGTGGCTATTTTAATGTAGAGGGCGCACTCGATGCGCTTTTTCTCTGTTTCACAGGACATCTGATGCGGCTTGAGAATATCGCCGTTGTAAATCATGCCGTTTGCGTTGCAGCCGCCGCTGCAATAGAATTTCGCCCAGCAGTTACGGCAGGATTCTTTTCCGTATACGGTGGACTTGGCGAATTTCTGCTTCATAACGCCGTCGATAGTCATATCGAATACGTTGCCCATCTTCCACTCATCGTAGCCGACAAACTGGTGGCAGGGATAAACATCGCCATCGGGAGTTACGGCTACATACTCGTTTCCGCAGCCGCAGCCGCGCAGACGCTTTATCGCGCAGGGACCCTGTTCGAGGTCTATCATAAAGTGGAAGAAGTTATTCCAGTCCTTACCGGTCTTTTCGCGCTCTATCATGATTTCGGCGAGCTTGTCATACTCGGCGAATATCTCGGGGAGATCCTTTTCGGTGATAGCATAGGGCATTTTCGGCTCCGCGACAACAGGTTCCACCGAAATCTGGTCAAAGCCCAGTTCACGCAGATAAAGAACATCGTTTACGAAATCAAGATTGTACTTGGTGAAGGTTCCGCGGGCGTAATAAGCCTTGTCCCCTCTCGACTGCACAAATTTCTGGAATTTCGGTACGATAACCGCACTGGAATCGGCACCGCTGACGCACTTTCTCACCTTGTCGTTTACAGAGGGTCTGCCGTCTATCGAGAGAACGACGTTGGACATCTCCTTGTTGAGAAATTCTATCTTGTCATCGGTGAGCAGCAAACCGTTTGTGGTTATGGTAAAGCGGAAATTCTTGTTATGCTCCTTTTCCTTGGAGCGGGCGTAAGCGACCACCTCTTTAACCACATCGAAATTCATCAGCGGCTCGCCGCCGAAGAAATCCAGCTCGAGGTTTCTTCTTCCCTCGGAATAGTGAATGAGATAATCTATCGCCTTTTTGCCCACCTCGGCGGACATGAGCTTTCTGCCGCCCTTGTAGTCTCCGGTGGAAGCGAAGCAATATTCGCAGCGCATATTGCAGTCATGCGCGATATGCAGGCACATGGCTTTTACGGGAGAAAGCGCGGTGAGGCTGGCGTATTTTTCGTAGTCGTCGTTATCATAAAGCTCTCCCTTTTTGTAGAGGGAGTAAAGCTCGTTGTAGGTTTCCTCAATATCGGAAACGGGATATTCGGCGGAATACTTTTCGATTATCTCGACAGGACATTTTTCCGCCATGGGAGCGTCAAGGTCGCCCGCCATGTCGTAGCCCAGCTTATCCATGACGTGGATAGCGCCGCTGTTTACGTCCAGCACGATGTTATATCCGCCCTGTGTATAGCGATGAAGCATCAAATTTCATTCCCAACTATATAAAATTACAAAAACTGAGGGACAGCCGAACGCTGTCCCTCGAAATGGCATTTTAGGACTTAGCTTACTTTCTCTCGCACTTCTGGTTAGCAACGGTGCAGGAGGTCTTGCAAGCGGACTGGCAGGAAGCCTGGCACTCGCCGCAACCGCCCTTGCAAGCGGATTCCTTGAGGTTTGCTTTATTCAAAGTCTTGATATGCTTCATGATGAAACTCTCCTTTAGATTTTTTTACTTGTATCATATTATACCACACTATATCGACATATTCAAATACTATTTTCGTTTTCTGTCACTGTTTACACCCAATATGCCGCCGATAGCGCCGCTGAGCAGTGAAATCGCGAGCTTTATCATGGCGGCGGTTCCTATTTCGGCGGAAAAAAGTGCCGAGCAGATAAACGCGGCGAGAAATATAACCCCGCCGCAGAGTATTCCGGTGAGCATACCCCGCCGCTTAAAGCTGTTTGCCGCTACAAATCCCGCCAAAAATGATGCCAGCATCAAAAGCCCTGCCGAAAGCGGATTTATCAGCGAAAACGGAATATCCTTTTCGGTCATAACAAACGAAAAAAGCAACAGCAGAACTGACGATGCCGCCAATCCGATAGCTGTTGCTTTTATTATTGTAAGAACCGCGAAAAAGCTGTTCTTTTCCCTGCTCTTTGCCATGCGCCCTTACCCCCAACTGCTTTTTATAAAGCATATTGCGAAAAAGCGCCGATTAGAACAGAAGAATTACTTAGCCGCATCTTCCTTGGGGGTGGTGTTAGCCACTACCGCGCTTCTGAGAATACGAATCTTAACACGGTCGCTGCCGGTTTCGATAACGATGGTATCATCTTTGAGACTTACAACTCTGCCGATGATTCCGCCCTGAGTGAGAACCTCATCGCCGATGTCGAGCGCGGCGCGCATAGCTGCTTCTTTCTTCTGCTGCTTGCGCTGGGGCAAAAACATGATAAGATAAACCAAAACGAGCATTACACCGAGCATGATGTAGGAGCCCATGGGATTTGCGGTCTGCAATAAAGTGTTAGACATTGATTTTTTCTTTCCCTTCAAATAAAGTAGCAAATCTTATTATACACAAAAATGCCGTATATGGCAAGAATAAACCGAAACTTTATATCCTTGTCGCGAGAAGTTCGGAATATTTTGCCCTGAACGCCTCAAACTCGCCGTTATCGAGCGCTTCTCTTATTCTCTCCATGAGAGTGTTGTAGAAATAGAGATTGTGCATTACTGCAAGTCTCATTCCGAGCATTTCGCCCGCCTTTAAGAGGTGACGGATATAAGCGCGGGAAAAGCTCCGGCACACGGGGCAGTCACATTCCTCATCAATGGGGAGCGGGTCGTTTTGATACTTCGCATTGTTGATATTGCGTATTCCGCTCCAGGTAAAGAGATGCCCGTGGCGGGCATTTCGGCTGGGCATAACGCAGTCGAACAGGTCAACTCCGCGCCAAACCGCCTCAATGATGTTGGAAGGGGTTCCGACTCCCATGAGATAGCGTATCTTATCCTTTGGCATAAAAGGCTCTATCTGCTCGATGATGTGATACATCACCTCTGTCTCCTCACCCACCGCAAGACCGCCTATGGCGTAGCCGTCCATATCGAGAGAGGCTATATCCTTCATGTGCTGAATACGAAGATCATCGTAGGTAGCACCCTGATTTATTCCGAAAAGCAGTTGATGAGGATTCACCGTTCCCTCAAGGGAATTGAGCCGCGCCATTTCCGCCTTGCAGCGCTCCAGCCAGCGGGTGGTTCGCTCTATCGAGCGCTTGGTGTAGTTATATTCCGCCGGATTGGAAATGCACTCGTCAAACGCCATCGCCATAGTCGAACCGAGATTAGACTGTATCCTCATGCTCTCCTCCGGCCCCATGAAGATGCGTCTTCCGTCGATATGCGACTGAAAGGTAACGCCCTCCTCCTTAATGGTTCTCAGAGAAGCAAGCGAAAACACCTGAAATCCGCCCGAATCGGTGAGAGTCGGCTTTTTCCAGCGGGTAAAGCCCTGCAAGCCGCCCTGATTGTGAACAATTTTGTCACCGGGGCGAAGATGAAGATGATAGGTGTTGCAGAGCATTATCTGACACCTGAGCGTTTCAAGGTCAAGCGCGGAAATACCGCCCTTTATCGCCGCTGCGGTGGCAACATTCATGAATGCGGGTGTCTGAAAGGTTCCGTGAACTGTTTGGAACTCGGCGCGGCGCGCTCTGCCCTCCTGCTTTTTTAAACGATACATTTATCTGACTCCTAGCTGTTGTGTTTGATTGCCGAGGACATCTGCACTTTGATTCTCTCGGCGGTTTCGTCGATATTGGCGGTCTGCGCCGATATTTCACGAGAAGCGCTTGCCATATTGGACACCTTATCACCTATCTTGCCGGTGCTTTCCGAAACGCTGCGGGTCACGCTCTCAAGCTGACGCAGAGCGGGAACTATCCGTTCGCCGTGCATGGTGCCGTTTCCGGCGGTATTCTCTATCTGGTTGGCAAGCTGCTTTATCTGCTGTGCAATAACAGAAAAGCCCTTTCCCGCGATGCCGGCTCTCGCCGCTTCAATTCCCGCGTTTATCGCGAGCAGACCTGTCTGCTCCGAAACGCTGATAACCTCTTTGTTTATCTCCTCGTAGCCGTGAGCCGCTTCTTCAACGGCGCGAACCGCCTCTGAAATCTTTTCCGCCTCCTGAACAAGCAGCTCAAGATCCCCGGTGAGTTCTTCAAGCTGTGTTGCGGTGGTCTGATTTCCGAGATTCAGCTCATTCATGGCGCTGTTTATATCACCGATTCCGTTAAAGGCATTATCAAAAGCATCGGAAACGATTCTATGCTCCTGCTCGGCTCTCTCGGAGACAGCCAACATCTCGCTCTTTTCCTTTTCGAGCTGAGATTTGATGTAATAGATGCAGTTTTCCGGCTTGTTTATTCCGTGAGCGATAGCCTTGACCCTATCGCTGCATCCGCCCTCATATCCGCAGGCTCCGCAGTTTATACGGCGCTCTTCCTCGGTGTATTTATTCAGCCTTCTGAATATTTCCTCCATCTGCGCCTTGCTCGGCTCGGGCAGAGCCACTACCCTGTTCTTGTAGTATTTGCAGGTGAAGTCGTCGAGCTTCAGCTTGGAAAACGCTTTGTTGAGCTTTTTAAGTCTCGACTTAAAGGATTGCTTTTCGTTCCACGGGCTTGAATGTTTTTTCTTTGAGGCTGCGAGCTTTTGCTTATACGCCTCAAACACCGTATCCTCGCTGTCGATTTTGTCGCGCTCTATCGCTGTTCCGAATATGCAGCCGGACTGGCAGTTGAGCGCGTCTACCATAAAGGGCGGGGTTTTGCCGTCTTTTATTCTGCCGGAATATTTTTGCAGGAATTTGTAGATATGCTGAGGGCCCTCTGCCTGGCGTATCATAACGTTATTCCCGAGGAAATACTCGACATTGCTTTTCAATCCGCCCGGCATGGGATAAATCGAGCCGAGACCGTATTCAAGCTCGTCAACCGCCTCGCAGCCGGAAAAGTCCGCTCCTCTGAGCGCTTTCATCAGGTGGTCAAAGGTGACGTTGTATTTGACATACTGAGCGTTTTCCGGACGGGAAATCTCGGATTTTTTGGCGATACAGGGGCTTAAAAACGCCAAATCACCGGTTATTCCCATATATTTTTTGGCATAGATGGCGGCGCACATCATCGGACTGTGAACGGGAATCAGCTTATCCACAAGCTCCGGCTGATACTTTTCTATATAATCCACCACCGCGGGACAGGGCTGAGATATTCCCCCGACGAAATTGTTTGCGGTTATATAGTTGAGATACGCCCATGTGGTTATATCCGCGCCGAAGCTGACGCTGATGATATGTTCTACACCCAGCTTTTTCAGATACCCGAATATCTTTTTGTATTCGCCGGGATAGTTGGTGACAAATGCCGGTGCGACAAGCAGACTGAGTTTTTTGCCGTTTTTCAAATCAGACAGAAAAGCCGCCGTGTCATCGTCAAATTCTCTCGCCTTATGGGTGCAGGCTGTTATACAGCTTCCGCAATGTATGCAGGAATCCGCATCGACATCAATTATGCTTTTCCCCAGATTTGAAACGCGCGAATAGTTTACCTGCAATATCGGACATACCGCTATACATCTGTTGCAGCCCTTGCAGTTGTCGTTTGTGTAGATTAAGCCGTTTTTCATTCAAAGAAGCCCCCATCTGTGCGAAAAATGTTTCTTTACACTATGGTAATACATTCTCGTTAAATTTTCAACAATTTTTTGAAAATATCACCGAAAAACATTACCGAAAAATATTACCGAAACTCGCATAACAAAGACGTTTTGCGGCTTTTTCCTCTGAAAACGACTTTATACCGTGAGCATCACGCCGCCTAAGGGGGATTTATACGAAAAACACAGCGCTGTTTTTCATGCTCAATGCCCGATTTCAGACCAATCAATATCGCTGTCGTTGACAAATCCGCTCTTTTCGGCGGCATCAACACTGTCAGCTTCTTTCTCGGTCAGCTTTGTGTAGTCGGGATCCCAAGCCAACACCAATTTTTTAATGAACTCAAAAGCAAAATGCTGGTCGCTTTCAGGAAGCATATCCATCAGGCGAGCGGCTTCAATAACCATATTTGACATAAAGCTCCCTCCTCACTTGTATATGTCGCCTCTATTTCCTATTTCCAAGACGAACAATATCTCAATTTCACATTCGATACCATATCTGAATATTATGCGCCAACCGCCGACTCTTAAACGGAATCTGTCATTTTGACTCCCCTGCATCGCTTTCATGTCTCCTAAAGGAGGATTATGAGTCAATCCGTTGATAGCCGTTCTGATTCTCTCAACAGATTTCTTATCGAGCTTGCCGAGAAATTTGATTGCATCTTTGGAGTAGCGTATCTGCATACCGTCTGCCTCCCGACTATTTTCTCACAATCATGTTACCCCATTTAATAGGGTGTGTCAACAAAGCGGAATTAAAACAAAAAGTGTATGCCGATGCTGTTTTTCGGTCGTAATTTACACAATGAACATCGCATCGCCGAAGGAGAAAAATCTGTATCTCTCCCTCACCGCCTCGTTATATGCGTTGAGAACATTTTCTCTCCCCGCAAAGGCGGAAACCAGCATGATAAGGGTGCTTTCCGGCAGATGGAAATTGGTGATAAGCCCGTCAATCACATTGAATTTCTTACCGGGATAGAGGAATATTTCGGTATTCCCCTCGTATTCCTTCAGCGGAAGCTCAATCTGCCCCACCGCCTCGAGGGTGCGGCAGCTTGTTGTTCCCACCGCGATAACTCTGCCGCCCTCGGATTTGGTTTGGTTTATCATATCGGCGGTTTTCTGCGGCAGAAAGATGTGTTCCGAGTGCATTTTGTGGTCGTTGATGTCGTTTTCCTTTACGGGGCGGAAGGTTCCAAGTCCCACATGGAGCGTCACAAACGCGGTTTTTATCCCCTTTTCGCGCAAATCGTCGAGCATCTTCTCGGTGAAATGCAATCCCGCGGTCGGCGCGGCGGCAGAGCCAATCTCATGGGAATAAACTGTCTGATAGCGCTCGGGGTCATCCAGCTTTTCGGTGATATAAGGCGGCAGAGGCATCTGACCTATCTTTTCCAGCTTGGAATAGAAACTGCCGGCTCCCTCATATTCAAAGCGGACTATTCTGTTTCCGTCCTCGATTATGTCAAGAACCTCGGCGTTGAGCAATCCCTCTCCGAATATGAATCTTGCCCCTATTTTGGCGCGCTTTCCCGGGCGAACAAGCACCTCCCATTCGTCCTGCCGCTTTTGATTTAGCAGCAGAAATTCCATAGGACTGCCTGTTTTTTCGGAAACGCCGATGATTCTCGCGGGCAGAACGCGGGAATCGTTTAAAACGAGCAGATCTCCCGGGCGAAGAAGCTCATACAGGTCGGTGAATTTTCCGTGAGTGACCTTTCCGCTTTTTCTGTCAAGTGTGAGCATACGGGAAGCGTTTCTCGGCTCAATAGGCGTCTGAGCGATAAGCTCCTGCGGCAGGTCGAAGTAAAAATCCGATTTAAGCATCATGTTTTCTCCAAAAGCTAAAAATTATTTGACAATTATAAGCGGCGGTGATAGTATAAATCTACAAGATAGAGGCGCGTTTTTTATCAGTAACCGAGGGTTAGACCGCCATGGTCGTTTGAGCCGTCAGCGAAAGGGAAAAACGCCGAAGGAAACGGTTTCGGCAGCCGTTTATCCTGGGTGTACGCTGAATAAGCGTGCAACTGTCACCGCTGCAAATGGTGAAGGGCTATCGACTTTATTTTCGGTGTATGCTTTATGTGCGCCGAAAATGTCAATACCTCATATTATATTGCAGTATCAGCCGGTTTTCAACCGGCATTTTCTTTTTATTGCATAAAAAGGAAATGCCGATTGCCGATTCATTATTATATATCAACTTTGTTCATCATTTTTGGAGGTGCTTTATCATGAAGCAATATAATGTAGGCGTTATCGGTGCTACCGGAATGGTCGGTCAGCGTTTTCTCACCCTTTTGGACGGACACCCCTGGTTTAAGGTGACTGCTCTCGCAGCTTCTGCCCGTTCCGCGGGAAAGAAGTACAGCGAGGTTATCGAAAACCGCTGGGCGCTCAAAATCCCCTGCCCCGAATACGCCAAGGATATGCTCGTTTACGATGCCGACGCGGATTTGGAAAAAATCGTTTCGATGGTGGATTTCGTATTCTGCGCCGTTGATATGAAAAAGGAAGAGATAAAGGCGCTTGAGGAGCGTTATGCCAAGGCGGAATGTCCCGTTATGTCCAACAATTCCGCAAACCGTTGGACCGAGGACGTTCCGATGATAGTCCCCGAGATAAACCCCGAGCATATCGCCGTTATCGAGTCTCAGAAAAAGCGTCTCGGAACCAAGCACGGATTCATTTCGGTAAAATCCAACTGCTCGCTGCAATCCTATGTTCCCGCCATCTTCCCGCTGTTGGAATACG
>CAZNJJ010000037.1:13955-16303 GCA_964573335.1 uncultured Oscillospiraceae bacterium
GCGCAGGCAAGAATTTTGAGCGCTGGCCCGAAATGGTGGATAACGTTATCCCCTACATCGGCGGCGAGGAGGAAAAGAGCGAGAAAGAGCCGCTCAAGCTGTTCGGCAAGGTTGTCGGCGACCACATTGAGCCTGCCAAATCCCCCAACTTTACCGCTCAGTGCCTGAGAGTTGCCTGCCTTGACGGTCACATGGCGGCTGTCTTTGTCCGCTTTAAGAATAAGCCCACCATTGAGCAGATAAAGGAAAAGTGGGCAAACTTTTCGGGCGAGCCGCAGAGACTTGAGCTTCCCCACGCGCCCAAGCAGTTTTTGCACTATTTTGAGGAAGAAAACCGCCCCCAGACCAGACTCGACCGCGAGCTGGAAGGCGGCATGGCGGTATCTATCGGCAGACTCCGCCCCGATACCCAGTATGACTACAAATTTGTATGCCTTTCTCACAACACTCTGCGCGGAGCCGCCGGCGGCGCTATGCTGATGGCAGAGCTTTACGCGGCAAAGGGATATTTTGACAGATAAATTTTTCTCTTGAATAAAACCCGTCGCCTTTAAATATAATTATCGGAAAATCTATATAGTAAGGAGTAATTACAATGAGCAAAAAGACTGTTTTCACAGGCGCGGCTTGCGCTATCGCCACCCCCATGTTTGCCGATAGCAGGATAAACTTTGATGAGCTTGCCCGCCTTATCGAATTTCAGATAGCGAACAAAACCGATGCCATCGTAATTTGCGGCACCACCGGCGAATCCTCCACCATGACCGATGACGAGCACGCCGAGTGCATCCGCTTCGCCGTTGAAAAGGTCGCTAACCGCGTTCCCGTTATCGCCGGTGCCGGCAGCAACGACACCGCTTACGCCGTCTGGCTCAGCAAAGAAGCGGAGCAGGCTGGTGCCGACGCGCTTTTGCAGGTAACTCCTTATTACAACAAGGCATCGCAGAACGGTCTTATCCGCCATTTCAACGCTATCGCGGACGCTACCGCCCTGCCGGTGATACTTTACAGTGTTCCCTCGAGAACCGGCGTTACCATCAAGCCCACCACCTACGCCGAGCTTTGCAAGCACCCGAACATCGTTGCCGCAAAGGAAGCTAACGGAGATCTCTCCTCTATCGCCACTACCCGCTGGCTCTGCGGCGACGAGTTGGATATTTATTCCGGCAACGACGATCAGATAGTTCCTATCCTTTCCCTCGGCGGAAAGGGCGTTATCTCGGTGCTTTCCAACGTATGCCCCGAGGATACCCACAATATCTGTCAGTTCTATTTTGACGGCAAGGTAAAGGAGAGCGCCGAGCTTCAGATAAAGTATATTGAGCTTATCTCCGCGCTTTTCTCGGATGTAAACCCCATTCCCGTAAAGCAGGCGCTCAATTTCATGGGATTTGACGCAGGCTCCTGCCGCCTGCCGCTCTGCGATATGACCGATTCCGCCAAGGCACACCTTAAAGACGTTATGACAAGATACGGTCTTGTAAAGTAAAACGGAGGTTTTTCCATGAAGATAATTATTTCCGGCGCTTTGGGCGCTATGGGCAGAGTTATCGCGGCAAACGCCCCCAATTTCGGAATCGAAGTAGCCGCCGGTGTTGACCGTGAGGCATCGGACGCGCTTTCCTACCCCGTTTATGCGGGATTTGGCGGCTGCCCCACCGATGCGGATGTGGTTATCGACTTTTCCCACCCATCCAATCTGCCCAATCTGCTCGCTTTCTGCAAGAAAAACAGTATTCCCGCGGTTATCGCCACCACCGGCATGAGCGATGATGATATTGCTTCTATCAAGGAAACCGCAAAATCGGTTCCTCTCTTCTTCACCTTTAATATGTCGCTTGGCGTAAATCTGCTCTGTCAGCTCGCGAAAAAGGCGGCATCTGTTTTGGGCGAGGGCTTTGACGTTGAGATAATCGAAAAGCATCACAACAAAAAGATAGATGCTCCCTCCGGCACCGCTATCATGCTGGCAAACTCGGTGAGCGAGGGACTCAGCTATGAGCCTCGTCTCGTTTATGAGCGTCATTCGGTGAGAAAGCGCCGTGAGTCGAACGAAATCGGTATGCACGCCATTCGCGGCGGCACCATTGTCGGTGAACACGATGTCATGTTCTGCGGAACAGACGAGGTGATCACCCTTTCCCACTCGGCAAGCTCCAAGGCGGTTTTCGCTGTCGGCGCACTCAAGGCGGCAAAATTCATGGCAACCTGCAAAGAGCCGGGATTGCACGATATGATGTCGCTTTTGAATCTCTGATACCGCATATTCCCGATATAAAAAGTCCTCCGTATTTTTATATACGGAGGATTTTTTGTCATATAATTTCGGCTTACCGTCACAGCCTTTT
>CAZNJJ010000038.1:0-16215 GCA_964573335.1 uncultured Oscillospiraceae bacterium
GGAAAAAGAACAGCAAAAAGGCAGTCCGCCCGCAGGTGCAACGGGGGACTGCCTTTCCATTAGCTCTGATACGCCGGCACGATCCGCAGCAGCTGACAGCCGTGAATGGGCACGAAGCAGTCCAGCTGCAAAATACCGTCCTGCGCCTCCAGCACATTGGAGGACACCCTGGGGGAGGACGCTGCCTTCAAATAGCCGATCTCGTCCTCACCGAGCTGCATCGCCGCACCCGATGCGATCCATGTGTCATAAGCGCTGCCATGCTTGCGGTTGACCTCATAGCGCGTGATGCGGTACAGGCCGTTCATCCCCCGCAGCTTCAGCTGGAACAGACGCGCAGGCTTCTCCTCAAACAGGCCGTAGACATTCTTCTGATAGTTGCTCGCAAAGCTGATCTGTCCCTGGGCAAGTTGATCCAGAAATGCCAGATTGTACATCAGCACCTGATACTGTTCGTCCCGCCGGGTGATGATATAGCCGTCGCCCCGCGCCATGACATGCGTCCCCAGCTTGTTCAGGAATGCAAATGCCCAGAACGCGGGCTTGACGATCCCCTGGAAGGAGATCATCCCCAGTCCGCCGTGGAAGGGCTCCAGCGGCGCTTTGACCTCTTCCATCAGGTCGCTGATGTTCCAGAACGCCAGCGAATCGATCCTGTCGCAGCAGGACAGCGCCGCATTTATCAGGTAGGGTGCCATGAACGCCGTGTCGCGGATGGGGAAGCGCTGTTTGGAGGACACGTTCCATTCTGTGATGTGGATCTCCTGCGGATGGAATCCCAGCGCGTGGAAGGTCGCCATATGCGCGTTGATGACCGCGTTTTCGGGGGCACGCTCCATATTGGTGCTGGTGGACATGGGCGGGAAGTAGGCGTTCTCCTTCTGCGAATAGTCCAGCGGACGTTCGCCGTAAACGTGGAAGGACACAAAGTCGATGGGCAGATGCTTTTCCCGGCAGAACAGGATGAAATCCCTGATCCAGTTCGTGTTCGTGTAGCAGACCGAGGTAATCACCGGGCCGCCCACGCGCACCTCCGCCAGGACGGACTTGATCGTCCGCACCGTCGTTTCGTACAGCGTCAGATAGTCCTCCAGTGTGCCCTCCCAGAATGTGTTGGTGTAGTCCGGCTCATTCCACACCTCCGCATACCAGGTGCTGACCTCCTGTCGGCCATAACGCTCCACACAATGGCGGAAGAACTGGCGGATCATGTCCTCCCACCGGGGCAGATCGGGCTTGGAGATATTCGCCTGATACCAGAACACCGTGGCATCCGAGCTGGCCATCTCCGTCGGTGTGAAGGACAGCTCCAGAAAGGGCTTGACATTCAGGCTGAGCAGGAAGTCGATGACCTGATCCACATAGATCCAGTTGTACACCGCATCCCCGGCGATATTGCGATTGTACACCATCATCTCATCGCAAAAAATGCCATGGAAACGCAAATAGCGATAGCCGATCTCCTGCACGGCACGCCGCACATGTTCGCGGACCTCACTGCGCAGCAGATCCGCCGCACGCCCCACCGTCCCCAGCACCGACCAGCTATGCCGCAGCAGCGCACCGCTGCCGCCCAGATCCGCCTCGATGCAGTGGCTCTCCTGCCACACGCTGGCGGCGGCGCTGGTCTCATCATGCTGATCGATGAGGGAATATATGTAGGACAGGTCAGCCGTGCTGTCCACGGAGAGGTACATCAGGTTGTTCTCGTTCCCCGCGGCAAAGCGCATGGGCTGCACCCTTTTCTGCGCCTGCAGCTGGAATTGACGGCGATATTCGCCCGGGGTCATCTGATAGGTTTTGCGGAAGGCCTCAAAGAAGCTCTTGCTGTTGGAAAAGCCGTTGCTCAGCGCGATGTCCAGGATGGAGCTCTTCCCCTTTTCCAGCGCCTCCTGTGCCTTCTTCAGACGGATGGTCATCAGGTATTCGCGGAAGGAGATGCTCGTGATCTCCTTGAACATGCGGGACAGATAATAATAGGAGATATGTTCGTTCTCCGCGATGGTCTTGAGGGATATATCCTCCATATAGTGGGCATTGATGTAGCTGAGGATCGTCATGATCCGCTCATGAATGTCATCCTGATTCGAGGCCTTGACCTCCTTTTCGACAAAGTAGTCCCGCCGGATGAATTCCGCCAGGATCTCATACAGCAGGGACGTGAGCTGATACCGATAGCCCTTGGGCTGCTTGTTGTATTCCCATACGATGCGCTTGAGCAGATTGGTGATGTGGTCGAAGAGATACGGTGTCTTCTCCTGATCCTGCACAAAAAGGCTGCGGCGGAATTGCAGCCCCTTCAGATCCGGCACAAGGTGGAAGAACCGCTCATCAAACTGCACCACGATAATCAGGTTGCCCTCATCCGTGCGGTTGATGCCATGGATCTCCGTGCCGTTGATGAGGGTGAACTGCCCCTCGCGCACCGTGTAGGTCTCACCGCTGACGTGGATATTGATCGAGCCCTTCACCAGATAGAGCAATTCCGAATATTCATGCCAATGCAGATGAAAGTGATTGACCTGCTGGACGATCACCTTCACCGGGATGCCGCTGCTCAACAAAATCTGCTCATAATCCTGCGTCATATGGATCGTCCTTTCCGCTCCGGCTTTCTGCCGTGCATTTTGCAGTATACCATAGCCCGCCGCAAATAGCAAACCCCTAATGTGCAAATGGCGTAATATTTCTATGCTTAGAATTACTTTTTTGCATCTGCAACAAAATGACGCAAAAGACACCAGAACGGACGTAAGACAGCAAAAATCCACCTCTTTTCCAGCAAAAAGCGAAAGTACGCCGACGTACTTTTCCCCTATAATAGAATCACAAAAGCGCCCGAAAAAAACACTCGGCGCAAATAAAAGGAGGATACCATCCATGAAGAAGATCCTGAGTATGCTGCTGGCCGCCGCAATGCTGCTGTCCATGGCGATGCTTCCCGCCGCATGTGCGGATGAGAAGATTCTCATCGGCCTGAGCCAGAACCGCATGGACGAATACAGCGTCCAGAGCGAAACCTACTACAAGGCGCTGATCGAAGAGAAGTATCCCAATGTGGAACTGGTCATCACCAACGCCCTCAACGACACCGCCCGTCAGCTCAACGACGTGGAAAGCCTCATCATGCAGGGCTGCGATGTCATCATCTTCCGTGCCATCGACGCCGAATCCGGCGTGGCGTGCATCGAGAAGATCAAGGAGGCCGGCATCTACTGCGTGCTGCTGGATTCCGCCGTCAACACCTACCTGTATGACTGCCGCATCATGGCCGACCAGATCGACAACGGACGCGCCATCGGCGAATACATCCAGAAGTGGCTGGATGCCGACGAGAGCCGCGTCGTCAACATGGGCTATATCCACGGCGGCACCAACGAGAACGTGATGAAGCGCGAATACGGCATCTATGAGACCTGCACCAGCGACCGCCTGCACACCATCGTGACGGACTGCGCCTTCTGGAGCACCGAGAAGGCCATGGCGCTCACCGAGGACTGGCTGATGGCCTATCCCGAGATCAACTGCATCGCCGTGGCATCCGATGAGATGGCCATCGCCGTCATCCAGGCGCTGGATGGCGCGGGCGTGAACCATGACAACTTCCTGGTCTTTGGTGTGGACGGAACCACCGCCGGTCAGGAATACATCCGCAGCGGCGAGCTGGACGCGACCTCCTATCAGAACAACTCCATCGTGATCGCGAAGGTCATGGAGGTGGCCGTCGGCCTGGTGAACGGCGAAACCTTCGAGAAGGAGATCAACCCCAACGCCCTGTCTCCGATGACCATCGACAACATTGACGAACTGGTGGGTGCCGCGGAGTAAGCGTCATCATACTAATTTACGTCTAAAACATAGCACCGAGCATAGTGGATTTTTTGTTCTGGCAAAGCTGAGTGCAGCGAGGCGTACTGGATGTACGCGCGAGCGGAACGAAGCAAAGCCAGGGCGGAAAAGACACTGTGCGAATGATATGGTTTAGATGAAAATTAGTATCAGCAGTCAATGCAGTTACAGCATCGATAGCCGCATTCCGCCGTGAGTGCGGCTATCTTTGGGAAAAGGGGGAAAGAAGACCCGTGGAACACGACGAGATCCTGCTTTCAGTCAACAAGGTGTGCAAAAACTTCCCCGGTGTCAAGGCGCTGCGGGATGTGGACTTCTATGTCAAAAAGGGCGAGGTCCACGCCCTGATCGGCGAAAATGGCGCAGGCAAATCCACGCTGATGAAGATCATCCTGGGGAAATACAGCATGACGAGCGGCTCAATGACCTTCAAGGGGAAGCCCTATCATCCGTCATCGCCCCATGATGCGCTGTCCCAGGGCATCTCCATGATCCATCAGGAGATCAGCCTGGTGCCGACGCTCTCCGTGGCGGACAATATCTGGATCGGCCGCGAACAGCGCTTCTCCAGGCTGAAGGGCTTCTATAACAAGCAGGTGCAGCGCGAGACCGCCGCCGAGATCATCCGTCAGCTCGGCCTGAAGATCGATCCGGATGTCGAGGTGGCACGTCTCTCCGTCGCCGAAATGCAGATGGTGGAGATCGCCCGTGCCGTCTCCTACGATTCCGACATTGTCATCATGGATGAGCCGACCTCCGCGCTGACCAATGCGGAGATCGACAAGCTCTATGAGATCATCGCCGATCTCAAGCGCAGGGGCAAGAGCGTGATCTTTATCTCCCACAAGCTGGAGGAGATCTTCCGCATCTGCGACAGCATCACTGTCTTCCGGGATGGACAGTTCGTCGCCCGACACGCCGCCTCCGAGATCACCCAGAGCCAGCTGGTCAGCCTGATGGTGGGGCGCGAAATGAAGGACATCTACCCCAAGGAGGACGTGCCCATCGGCGAACCGGTGCTGGAGGTGCGCAATTTCAGCCGCGCCGGCAAATTCACCGATGTGAGCTTCACCGTCCATGCCGGTGAGATCCTGGGCTTTGCGGGTCTTGTCGGCGCGGGGCGCACGGAGATCATGCAGTCCCTCTTCGGCATCGACCCCAAGGATTCCGGCGAGGTTCTTGTGCATGGTCAGCCGGTGGACATCCGCAATTCCACCCAGGCCATTGGGCACAAGCTGTCCATGGTGACGGAGGATCGCCTGCGCCGCGGTGCCATCCACCTGCTGTCGGTGCAGGATAACACCTCCATCGCCTATCTGCCCAGCATATGCAGGCATGGCTTCATCAACAAGGTCAGGGAGGTGGAGGACTGCACGGACATCGTGCGGAAGCTCTCCGTCAAGACACCCTCCCTCCAGACCGAAATGACCCTGCTTTCCGGCGGCAACCAGCAGAAGGTCATCATCGGCAAATGGCTGCTGACCGAGCCGGACATCCTCATCCTCGACGAACCCACCCGCGGCATCGATGTGGGCGCAAAGGCGGAGATCTACCGCCTGATCGGCCAGCTGGCCAAGCAGGGGAAGGCCATCATCATGATCTCCTCCGAGCTGCCGGAGCTGATGGGCATCAGCGACCGCATCCATGTGGTCAAGGGCGGGCGGATCGTCGCGGAATACAGCCGTCCCGAGTTTGACTCCGAAAAGATCATGATGAGTGCCTTTGGCGTGGACGAAGCAGTCCGTCATTGACACAAAACGAAAGGGGAAAATCTGCATGACTGCACAAACCAAACGAGCAAAGCATGGCTCGGGTATCCTAATGTTCCTGCTGAACAACAAGGCCATGCTCCTGATGCTGGTGGTCGCGCTGTTCGCCGCCTGCTCCACCGGCGGACTCTTTGTCCGCCTGCAAAACATCGATAATGTCACCCGGCAGGTGTCCGTTCTGGCCATCGTTGCCATTGGCTATACCATCGTGGTGGCGGGCGGCGGACTGGATCTGTCCGTCGGCGAGACGCTGAGCCTTTGCGTCGTCACCTATGGCGTGCTGGTGCAAACCCTGCCCATCTATCTCGCCATGCTCGCCAGCGTCCTGGTCGGCGCGGCCTGCGGTGCATTCAACGGCTTCATGATCCGCCGCTTCAACCTCCCGGCCTTCGTGCTGACGCTTTCCGCCGGACAGATCTACAAGGGCATCGCCCACATCATCACCCAGGGCAAGTCCATCGGCCAGAAGAACACGGTGGTGAAGTTCATCGGCCAGGGTCGCCTGTTCGACTTCCTGCCCCTCCCCTTCCTCATCGCCGTGGTGATGATGGTGTTAGTGGCCATCCTGATGAACAAGACCCTGTTTGGCCGTCAGCTGCTGGCGGCGGGCGGCAATGCGGATGCCGCTGACGTGTCCGGCATCCGCGTCAACCGTGTGAAGATCGGTGCCCATGTCATCTCCGGCATGCTCTACGGCGTGGCGGCCATCGTGCTGACGGGACGCACAGGCCTTGCCAACGCCACCTCGGGCGATGGCTACACCATGGATGCCATCGCGGCGGTGGCCATCGGCGGCACGAACATGAAGGGTGGCCGCGCCAAGGTGGTGGGCACGCTCTTTGGCGTGCTGCTGATCGGCATCACCAGCAACATGCTGAACCTGCTGCGTGTTGACACCTTCTATCAGTGGATCTTCAAGGGCATGATCCTCATCATCGCCCTGCTGCTGGACGGTCTGACCGAGGTGGTCGCAGCCAAACAGCGCGTCGCCATGCAGAGCATGAAGGGGTGACGCAGACCATGAAAGCTCATATGAATCCCCAACTGCCGCCGCACGAAAGGGCAAGCCTTCTCCTCCAGGAAATGACCGTGGAGGAGAAGGTCGCCCAACTGGGCAGCATCTGGGCATACGAGGTGCAGACCCAGGATGCCTTCGACCCCGTCAAGGCCAACCGCCTCTTTGCCAACGGCATGGGCGAAATTACGCGTCTGGGCGGCTGCACCAGCCTCAAGCCCGAAGCCGCCGCACGCCTGGGCAATCAGATCCAGCGCACACTGGTGGAGGAGACACGTCTGGGCATCCCGGCGCTGATCCATGAGGAAAGCTGCGCGGGCTATCTGACCGCCGATGCGGACATCTTCCCCCAGGCCATCGGCATCGCCGCGTCCTTCGATCCGGAGCTGGCCGCACGCATGGGCGAGATCATCCGGGAGCAGATGATGGCCTTGGGTGCAAGGCAGGCACTGGCACCCCTGCTGGATGTGACGCGCGATCCCCGATGGGGACGCACCGAGGAGACCTATGGCGAAGACCCCTATCTTGTGTCCCGCATGGGCGTGCGGTATATCCAGGGTTTGCAGGGGGACAGCCTGGCGGACGGTCTTCTGGCCACGGGCAAGCACTTTGTCGGATACGGCATGTGCGAGGGCGGCATGAACTGGGCCCCGCCCCATATCGCCCCGCGCGAATTGGAAGAGGTGTACCTTTTCCCCTTTGAGGCGGCGGTGCGCGAGGCCAAGCTCCATGCCATCATGCCCGCCTATCATGAGCTGGACGGCATCCCCTGCCACATCAATCACGATATGCTCCGCCGCACCCTGCGCGAACGCTGGGGCTTCGACGGACTGCTGGTGTCGGATTACTTCGCCATCCAGCAGGTCATGCGCTATCACCATGCCTGTGCGGACTACGCCGACGCGGCCCGTCGGGCGCTGGAGGCCGGGATGGACGTGGAACTGCCCTCCACCATCTGCTACGGTCAGCCCCTGCTGGATGCCGTGCGCGAGGGCAGCATCCCCGAATCGCTGCTGGACGAGTCCGTCCTGCGCATGCTGACCTGCAAATTCGCCCTGGGGCTCTTCGAGAACCCCTATGTGGATGTGACGAAGGTCGCGCAGCATTTCCGCAATGCCGATCAGCGGCAGTTCGCCTATACGTCCGCCGTCAAGACCGTCACCCTGCTCAAGAACGACGGCATCCTCCCCCTGAAAAAGGCGGACATGCACATCGCGGTGATCGGCCCCAATGCCGATCAGGTGCGCAACATGCTGGGGGACTACTCCTACCCCGCGCATGTGGAATACATCATCGACCAGAATCACGACAATTTCGCCGGAACACCCACCCCGGACACCCAGCGCGACCCGGATGCGGCGCTCCCGGAGATGGACTCCATCCTGACAGGCCTGCGCAAGAAGTTCCCCGATGCATGCATCGAATACGCCATGGGCTGCGGCATCGAAGAGGGGGACGACGCACTGCTGGCCGAGGCCGTTTCCCTGGCCGAACGCGCGGACATCGTCATCGCCGTCATGGGGGACAAGGCCGGCATGGTTCGCGGCTGCACCAGCGGCGAAACGCGCGACCGCGTGTCCCTGGAGCTGCCCGGTCATCAGCAGGCGCTGCTGAAAGCCGTCCATGCCACGGGCAAGCCCATCATCGGCGTGCTGATCCATGGCCGACCCTTCGCGCTGAAATGGGAGGACGAGCACCTGAATGCACTGCTCACCGCATGGCTGCCCGGTCAGGAGGGTGCACGCGCCGTGGCAGATGTCCTCAGCGGCGATGTCAGCCCGGCTGGTCGTCTGCCCATCACCTTCCCGCGCCATGTGGGACAGATCCCGACCTATTATGCCCATCGTCCCTCCGGCGGCCGCTCCTATTGGAAGACGGAATATGTGGACGAGAGCAATCTCCCCCTCTACCCCTTCGGCTACGGCCTGAGCTACACCCATTTCACCTATTCCGACCTGCATCTGCCGCAAAGCATCCCCACCGATGGCGTTCTCTGCGGTGCATTCACCCTGACCAACGACGGCGCGATGGACGGCGACGAGGTCGTCCAGCTTTACATTCAGGATCTTCTTGCTTCGGACGTGACCCGTCCCGTCAAGGAGCTGAAGGGCTTCCTGCGCGTTTCTCTGCGCCGGGGCGAAAGCAAGCGCATCCGCTTTGAGGTGGACGCACGTCAGCTGGCCTTCCTGAACAGCGCGATGGAATACGTCGTCGAACCGGGTGAAATGCGGCTGATGCTGGGACGTTCCTCGGCGGGCATCTGCCTGGAAAGCGCCTTCCGCCTGGAGGGACGGACGATGAGCATCACAGAGAAGGTCTACCACTCCAGGCTGTGGGTCGACTGAGCACCTTTCCGGGAACGCCCTGTTCTTGCTCATGCATAGCAGGAGCAGGGCCGCTTTTCTTGCGCCGGGACACTGAAGATGGACAAAAAAGAAGCAAAGGAGGATGTACGCATGACCATCGACCTCAGCGGAAACCCGTTTTTCCTGGATGACGAGGCGATCCAATGGGTGGAGCACACCCGGGCGGCCATGACAACAGAAGAGAAGGTCGGGCAGCTGTTTTGCGTTCTGTATAAAACGGGCAGCCCCGAGGAGGTGGAGCATGTCAGCCGCATCCTCAAACCGGGCGGTGCGATGTATCGCTCCATCCCCCTGGAGCGAGCCGTCGCCCTGACCAACGCGCTGAACAGCCGCAGCCCCATTCCCCTGCTGCTGGCCGCCAACCTGGAAAAGGGCGGCAATGGCATCGTGCAGGAGGGAACGCTCCTGGGTTCACCGATGGAGATCGCCGCGACGGATGATGCCTCCATGGCCACGCTGCTGGGAGAGGTCTGCGCACGGGAAGCCCAAGCCGTGGGCGCGAACTGGTCCTTTGCCCCCATTGTGGACATCGATTCGAATTTCCGCAACCCCATCACCAACACGCGCACCTATGGTTCCGACCCGGAGCGTGTCCGCCGTATGGGGCTGAACTACATGCTGGCCGTCCAGCGCTCCGGGATGGCCGCATGCGTCAAGCACTTCCCCGGCGACGGGCAGGACGAACGCGACCAGCACCTTGTGTCCAGCATCAATTCCATGAGCGTGGAGCAGTGGGATGCCACCTACGGGCAGATCTACAGCGCATGCATCGCCCAAGGGGCATTGAGCATCATGGTCGGGCACATTTTGCAGCCGGCCTACACGCGCCTCATCAACCCCGCCATCCGCGACCAGGACATTCTGCCCGCTTCTCTGTGCCCCGAGCTGCTGCAGGGACTGCTGCGCGAGCGACTGGGCTTCAACGGCCTCATCGTGACGGATGCCACCACCATGGCGGGCTTCACCCTGGCCATGTCCCGCCGTCACGCCGTCCCTGCCGCCATTCAGGCCGGCTGCGACATGTTCCTGTTCTGCCGCAATCTGGAGGAGGACTATCGCTTCATGCTCGACGGCGTGACCCAGGGCATCATCACCCCGGAGCGCCTGGATGCTGCGGTGACGCGCATTCTGGGCATGAAGGCCGCATTGGGGCTGCACAAGGGTGTCGCCAACGTGGATGCACAGGCCGCGGCGAAGGTCGTCGGCTGTCCCCTGCATCGGGCGTGGGCAAGGAAATGCGCCGATCAGGCCATCACCCTGGTCAAGGAAGAGCCGGGCGTTCTCCCGCTGACAACCGCGAAATACAAGCGTATCCTCTGCTACGCGCTGGAATCCGGCGGCGGCGTGAGTCAATACAGCGTGAAGGAGGGCGCATGTCAGTACATCTTCGCCAAACTGGCCGAAAGGGGCTTCCAGGTGGAGCTGTTCAGTCCGCCGCAGGGTTCTGAGGGCTTCACGCCGCCCATGTCCGCCGTGACGGAGGAATTCGACCTCATCCTCTATGTGGCAAACCTCGCCACCAAGAGCAATCAGACCGTGGTGCGCATCGAATGGGCACAGCCCATGGGTGCCAACTGCATGCACTATCTGCACGATGTCCCCACCGTCTTCGTGTCGCTGGAGAACCCCTATCATCTGCTGGATGCCCCGCGTGTGCGCACCTACATCAACACCTACAGCTCGAACACCATGGCGCTGGACAGCCTGGTGGACAAACTGACAGGGCTGGATACCTTCCGGGGGATCAGTCCGGTGGATGCCTTCTGCGGCAAGTGGGACACAAGGCTCTGATGGCGGAAGGAGGTCGTTTCCCGTGACAGGCATCCTTTCGCAAGCCGCCGCGCTGCTGCTGCTCATGCTGCTTGGGCTGACGGCGGTGCGCAGGAAGATCATCGGCGAGGCGGAGATCCATGCGGCAGATCGCATCGTGCTGCATTTCTCCCTGCCCTGCCTGATGATCGCCAAATTGCAGCAGCGTGCCGATCCTCAGCAGATGGCCGAGCTATGGGACGTGTTCTGGATGGGCGGCCTGTCCATGCTGGTATGCGGCTGCACTGCGGCGCTGGTGTTCCGCAACGCCGAACCCCGCCGCAAGGCCGTGCTGATGAACACGGTAATGTTTTCCAATGCAGGATTCATGGGGTTTCCGGTGCTGACGGCGGTGTATGGCGCCGACCGGCTGATCTACGGCGTGATCTATGTGGCCATATTCAATCTGCTGAACTGGAGTCTGGGGCCCATGCTCTTTGATCGGCGGAATTTCCGCTGGCAGGCGCTGCTGAATCCGGCCATGGTCGCGGGCCTGGCCGGTATTCTTCTCTTTCTGTGTCCCTTCCGCCTGCCGGATTGCATCTTCAATGCGCTGGAGCTGATGGGGAACACCACCACGCCCCTGGCGCTTTTCATCGTCGGCGCACGGCTGAGTCACCTTCGCCTGTCGGAGCTCCGTGACCCCGCGATGCTTTGTGCCTGTGCCCTCCGGCTGATCGTCCTTCCCCTGCTGGTGTATGCCTTTACGGCGCTGCTCGGCGCGTCGGACATCGTGCAGGGCGTGATCGTGCTATGCACCGCCATGCCCTGTGCCGCGACGCTGACCGTCCAGGCCGCCTCCGCCAACGGGGACACTGCTCTGGCCTCCCAGGCCGTGGCGCTGAGCACCGCGCTGTCCTGCCTGACCATCCCGCTTGCGGCGCTGCTGATGGCATAAGTTCCCCCCATTTGAAATCGTTCACAGCAAAAAGATACATTGAACATCGCAAAAAATGTATGGATTTGCGCTTGGCATATCCGCTACAATAAGAGCACAAAGCACCGGACGAAGCGATTCCGGTGCAACGCAAAAGGAGGTAATCCTATGAAGAAGCTGGCTGCATTCCTGGCGCTGCTCATGGCGCTGACAACCCTCTTCTCCGTTCCGGGCATGGCCGAAGAGGCGCAGGACTGGCGTCCCCGCATCATCGTCACCACCGATGGCGAGTATGACGATCAGTGCTCCATGATCCGCCTGCTCATGTACGCCGACGTGTTGGACATCGACGGTCTGATCCTTGGCTCAGCCGAATGCCACTGGAAGGGCGATGGCATCCACACGCAGAAGGAGATCAACCCCCATTTCAAGGGCAGCGACGCGGGTCAGTCCGCCGGTGATCTGATGACCTACCGCTATCAGAACGGCGACAAGAATAACAACTGGCTGCGCGACATGATCGTGGAGGATTACGGCGAGGTCTGGTATAACCTGCGCGTGCATTCCCCCAATTACCCCACGCCCGGCGAGCTGTTCTCCAAGGTGTACTTCGGCAACATCGAGTTCGAAGGCGACATGCGCTTTGAGACCGAGGGCTCCAACCGCATCGTGGATTGCATCCTGGATGACGATCCCCGTCCGCTCATCATCACCTCCTGGGGCGGCTTCAATACCGTGGCGCGCGCCCTGCTCTCCATCGAGGAGCGCTACAAGGAGACCGATGAATGGGAGACGATCTACAACAAGGTCATCAGCAAGGTGCTCATCGCCGGTCATGGTCAGGATTACACCTGGGAGGATTACGCCGTGATCTCCTGGCCGGATCTGGTCACCATCAGCGGCGGCGGCACCTGGAATTACTTCATGACCCAGGATTACGCCGAGTATCTGGACGCTGACTTCTGGATCAACAACATCAAGTTCGGCCATGGTCCGCTGGTGGGCGGCTTCTACCTGATGGGCGACGGTCAGCACCACGAGGGTGAATACGAGAATCAGGATGTGACTCCCGCCGCAAAGGTCGGTGTCAGCGACAACCTGCCCTATGGCTATCAGCATGGCGAAATCCGCGACTTCGACACCTACTATTTCTACGGCCACACCCGTTTGCAGCAGTTCAACATCCAGCGCTACGACTTCATCACCGAGGGTGACTCCGGTTCCTATGTCTGGGCCATCCCGCTGGGTCCGAACGTCATCCACACCGATGCCGCCTCCCTGGCCGAGGCGCTGGCTGACCTGAAGTACGGCACCTGGGGCGGACGCATCGCCTACAACGAGGAGAAGAACTCCTGGGGCAATCAGACCGGTGACTACGATCCCCTGCTGGGCTATGTGTCCACCAGCTACAACGGCGGACGCTACAACGACGACATGCTCAACGACCTGGCGACCCGCGCCGACTGGTGCGTGACTCCCAACTACGAGGATGCCAACCATCGTCCCAGCGTGACCGTGCCCGAGCGCCGCATCACCGCTGCCCCCGGCGAGAAGCTCACCCTGACCTGCGAATATGCCGATCCCGACGGAGACGAGCTGACCGTGAACTGGTATCAGTACATGGAGGCCGGCACTTATGCCCGTCAGTTCCTGCTGACCGACCCCTCCGACGCGACCATTCATTTCGCCGTGCCGCGTGACGCGGTGGATGGCGACGAGATCGTCATGACCGTTGAGGTCAAGGACAATGGCGAGCATCCCCTGGTGGACTACGCCAATGTCATCATCACGGTGTCCGCCCCGGCTGCGAACTGACAAGCGAACCATTTCTCCTCTGGACGGAGCGCTGCGGCGTTCCGTCTTTTGCATTGCACAAAATGTTCCTTTTTGCACCACCGGGAAGGCGCTGACGCAAAAATGCCCTCCGCGCATCAAAAAAAGCGCCATGGCCGCAAAATCTGTGCAAAAAACGGAATAAAAAGAGCGCAAAAAACACATTACCTATTTTCCCTGCACATGGTATAAATAAAGTAACGTTTGACCCTCCGGACGCTGCAGAGTCAGAGAAGTCAAAGCGAACGACAAGAGGAGGTACATTTCATGAAGAGAACTCTCTCCCTTTTGCTGGCCGTGCTGATGGTGATCGCCATGCTCCCCGCCGCACTGGCTGACGAGGCCTACACCACCTATGTCCGCGCACAAACCGATGCCGGTATCATTCAGGGCTACAACTACGACGGCGTGAACACCTTCCTCGGCGTGCAGTATGCCACTGCCGAACGCTTCCAGATGCCCCAGAAGGTGCAGCCCTGGGAAGGCGTGAAGCTCGCCATGTATGTCGGCGAGGTCGCCCCCACCAACAAGACCACCACCAGCGGCGCTGAGTTCATCACGCCCTCCGGTGTGGACAGCGTTGAGAACGAGGCCACCTGCCTGAACCTGAACATCTGGACGCCCACCATGGATCCCGATGCGAATCTGCCCGTCCTGTTCTGGATTCACGGCGGCGGCTATTCCAGCGGTTCGTCCATCGAGCTGACCTACTACGAAGGCCGCAACCTGGCGGCCACGGGCGAGTGCGTTTTCGTCAGCATCAACCACCGTCTGAACGTGCTGGGCTACCTGGATCTCTCCGCGTATGGCGAGGAGTACAAGTACACCGGCAACCTCGGCCAGTTTGACATGATCGCTGCCCTGGAGTGGGTGCAGGCGAACATCAAGAACTTCGGCGGCGATCCCGCCAACGTGACCATCGACGGTCAGTCCGGCGGCGCAGGCAAGGTCATGACCCTGCTGGGCATGCCCGCTGCGCAGGGGCTATTCGCCAAGGCTGTTGTGCAGTCCGGCAGCGCAAGCAACACCCCCCAGGAGACCTCCGTGGCGAACACCGCCAAGATGATGGAGAACCTCGGCCTGACCCAGGATGCCACCGGTGTCGAAGCCCTCAAGGCCATGCCCTATGTTGAGCTTCTCGCCGCTGCGAATGCCGCGCGTGCCGGTTCCGGCCCCGTGGTGGACGGCGATGCCTACCCGACCTGCACCATCACCGATGGCGTGTGGACGAGCCTTTCCGTGGACAAGCCCGTGATGATCGGCACTGCGCTGACCGAGATCGCCGGCAACAATGTCAAGAACATCGGCCGACTGGGCCGCTTCCCTGCCGATGGCGACCTGTCCGCGTATGCGCTGCCCGAGATGAGCGAAGAGAAGTTCTGGGAACTGGCGAAGGCCAAGTGGGGCGACAAGGCGGAAGCCGCCGTGGAAGCCTTCAAGAAGGCCTATCCCGCCCTGGATTACCGTCACTGCCTGTTCACCGTTGCCCGCAATGACAATGCGGCGGCGGCCAAGGCTGCGGCTGGCGGCAAGGCGTACAGCTACATCTACTCCTATGTGTTCCCGATCTTCGGCGGCTGCGGCGCGTGGCACACCGGCGGCGACATTCCCTTCTTCTTCCGCAACATCGACAAGGTGGACTACATGATCGTGGGCGACCGCGATGGCGCGCACAAGCTGGAGGACACTGCCTCCCGTGCGCTGCTGAACTTCATCAAGACCGGCAATCCCAGCCAGGACGGCCTCACCTGGGAAGCCTACACCGCGGAGAACGGCGCTGTGATGATCTTCGACGTGAACAGCGAAGTCCGCTCCTTCCACGATGCGGAATTCCAGGCCATCCTGTCCGGCAACTGATTTCCCCTTTCTCCTCTGAACCCATTCCCAACGGGAGGCTGCCGCACATGGCAGTCTCCTTTCCATTTCGTTAGGAGGTATCCCATGCAGCCCGATGCCATCATCTTTGACCTGGACGGCGTGCTCTGCCACACGGATCATTATCACTACCTTGCCTGGAAGCAGATCGCCGATCAGCTTCATCTGCCCTTTGATGAACAGCGGAACGATCTGCTGCGCGGCGTGTCGCGCATGCAAAGCCTGGAGATCATCCTGGGAAATCAGGCGGATCGGTTTTCCGAGGCCGAAAAGCAAGCCCTCGCCGAACGGAAAAATGCGGTTTACCGATCCTATTTGGGCAATATGTCCCCTGCGGACGTGTCGTCCAGCGTGCTCAGCGCCCTGGAACAGCTCCATGCACGGCACATCCCGCTGGCCATCGGCTCTTCCAGCAAGAACGCCGGGCTCATCCTGCGCCAGCTTCAGCTGACGGAGCATTTCGCCGCCATTGTGTACGGCAATGACATCCGCCGTTCCAAGCCCGATCCGGAGGTTTTCCTGCTGGCGGCGCATCGGCTGGGGAAAAGCCCCGCGAACTGCATCGTCGTGGAGGATGCAGAGGCCGGGCTTCTCGCAGCCAGTGCGGGCGGATTCATCTGCGTGGGCATCGGGGAAGCCGTGGCGAGCTTCCCGGCAGCACTGCACATCCACAGTCTGGATGAACTGCCCGCCCTGATCCCTGTGTGATCGAAAAAAGAATCGAAAAAGGCTGCATGCTCCCGTTGCGGAGGCATGCAGCCTTTGTTTGTCACGGCGTATCCGTGGTGCTGGTATAGGAGGGGTTGATGGTGCTGCGGTCGG
>CAZNJJ010000039.1:0-16060 GCA_964573335.1 uncultured Oscillospiraceae bacterium
GCACCCCGAAAGGGGTGCTTTTTCGCGCCGTTTTATCGGCTTTATCACATAATCTTGTGAATCCAGCCCTCGGGAGCCTCGATGTCTCCCATCTGGATTCCGGTGAGAGTTTCACGCAGCTTGGTTATGGTGGGTCCGGGCTGCTCCATACCGGAGGCGAAAACGATTTCCTCGCCGAAGTTGTTTACACTGCCGACAGGGGAGATAACAGCCGCGGTGCCGCAAAGTCCGCACTCGGCGAAATCGCGAATCTCATCGAACATTACCTCGCGCTCCTCAACCTCAAGACCGAGATACTTCTGCGCTACATAAACGAGCGAACGGCGGGTGATGGAGGGAAGAATGGAATCGGACTTGGGGGTAACTACCTTTCCGTCCTTGGTGACAAAGAGGAAGTTAGCGCCGCCGGTTTCTTCAACCTTGGTGCGGGTAGCTGCATCGAGATACATATTCTCGGCAAATCCATCGGCGTGTGCCTTTTGACCTGCGTAAAGGCTCATAGCATAGTTAAGTCCTGCCTTGATGTGACCGGTTCCGTGAGGAGCGGCACGGTCAAAGGGGCTTACAGTCAGTCTGATAGGCTTTGCGCCGCCCTTAAAGTAGGGGCCGACAGGGGTGCAGAACATACGGAAGGTGTATTCGGGAGCGGGCTTAACGCCGATAACGGGACCCGAACCATACATAAAGGGGCGGATATAAAGGGTAGCGCCCGAGCCGTAGGGGGGAACATAAGCGGCATTTGCCTTAACGAGCTGGTCAACGGCATCTATAAACTTTTCGGTGGGTATCTTGGGCATAACAAGGCGGTCGCAGGAGTCCTGCAATCTCTGCGCGTTCAAATCGGGGCGGAAGGTGACAATGCTTCCGTCCTTGGTGGTGTAAGCCTTGAGACCCTCAAAGCAGGTCTGAGCATACTGCAAAACGCCGGCAGACTCACTCATGGTGACAGTGGCATCGGCAACGAGTTTGCCCTCGTCCCATTTACCGTCGGAATATACAGAGACATAGCGCATATCGGTGGGAATATAACCGAAATCCAGCTTGCCCCAGTCAAGATTTTTCTTTTCCATAATTTATATGTCCCCTTTCTGCCTGAGAGCAATCAACCCGCAGACACAAACTTTATACACGTTTTCATTCTATCCCTTTGAAAAAGCCTTGTCAATAGCAACCGCTTTTCAGATATTCACCGACACTTTCACCACTCCGCCTATATCCTGCGGCGCGGAAAAGGCGCAGACTATCTCGTTTCCGTCAATGTGGAAGGAAGCGTTGAGCAGAACATCAAGTCCGCCCTCTGCCAAAAGCCGCTTTTTCAACTTTTTGCTGCCCTGCTCGTTGAGATAATCGCGCTTTTTGGCGGCAAGCTCATTATCCTTTTCCGAAACGGAAGAGCCTTGGCTGTCGGCAAGCAACGTGGCGATGACATCAGGCTCGATAAAGCTATCCAGCTTTTTCTGCTCACCGGTGACCGAATCGAAAACAAGCCCGAAAGCGTATTTTTCCGTTTCGCCGCCCTTTTCGCTGCGAAACTCTATATCATAGCAGACCGAGAATATCTCACCGTCGTTTTTGGTGACGGCATCATATATCAAAAAGTAGTTTACATCACGACCGACGGCAACCTCTTCCATAGCGGAGAGAACCGCCGTTTCTATCCGCTCGGTAATTTTAGCGGCGGATTTTTCGGCTTTTTTGTCGGTCGCCTCGGGAACACCGTAATAGTAGCAGGCATTTCCCTCGGCGGTTTCTCTGGGTTCTATATCGAAGATGTATTCATCGGAAGAAGGCTTTTGCTCCTCCTTCTGTGAGGAGGATTGCGGCGATTCCGACGAATCCGCCCTGTTTTTGTCAAGCGATGCCTCAAATCCCTCGCGGGAACAAGCGGCGAGAAAGCATACCGCCGCCGCCAACGCCAATATTCTTTTAAGCACTGTCATATCACGATACCTCCAAAACGGCGATTTACAAGCGATACATATTCAGTATAGCATATATTCTCCCTTTTGTGGTGAATAAGCCGCCATTTTGCGTGGAAAAGAATATTTTGTGTGAAAACGGAAAAAACCGCCGCGAAACGCGACGGCTTTCCGTGTCAATCAGCGGGGAGTTTATATCATCAAAGTGCTTCTCTGAGAGAAAGCACCTGATTTCCTGTTTCTTTTTGGCGGCAGACAGCGCTTTTAGGGATAACAACGGTATAAGTTATACTATCTTCATTTTCGGTTTTTTGGGAAACAGCGTCTATTCCCGCCTGCTTCATCAGGTCGATGGCGCGGGTTATCGTTGAGGTGAACAGCTTGAGCTCCCGCACAACAAATATCCTTTTCCCCTTTTTTATCGGCTTTTTGTTGATAATCTCCTCCACCAGTTTTTCGGTCTGCGAGACATTAAGTTCCCGCTCTATAACGGCGGTGACAGCTTCATCAAGCCTGCAATCAAAGCAGAGCGGAAGAAGCGCCCGTGCGTGCCGCTCGGTGAGCTTTGCCGCGGATATTTTCTCACGGGCATCATCGGGGAGCTTTAACAGTCTCAGCTTGTTTGCAACGGCGGATTGGGACATCGAGAGCTTTTGCGCCGCCTGCTCCTGAGTGAGAGAACGGCTCATTATCAGCGCTTTTATTCCCTGCGCTTCTTCAAAAAAATTGAGGTCACAGCGCTGGGTGTTTTCTATCATGGCAAGAACCGCACTGCTGTCGTCGTCTTCCCGTCGGACTATCGCGGGAATGGTGTCCTTATCGAGCATCAGAAAAGCCAGAAATCGGCGTTCCCCCGCGATGAGCTGATAACGGTCGTTTAATTTTCTCACCACTATCGGCGATATAAGCCCGTTTTCCTCTATCGAATCCGCAAGCTGTTTAAGCGCGCCGCTGTCAAATTCCCTGCGGGGCTGCATGGGATTTTGGTCTATCAGCTCAAGCGGAATATCTTTTATCCATCTGCTATTTGGATTAAACTCAAACAGTGCCATTTCTTTTCGCCGCCTTGCCGTTAAATTATTATTGTATTTCTGCTGTGATTGAAATATACCATTTTTTTCCAGTTAGTGCAAGCAGAATCGTTCGCACTTTTCGACAAAATTCGACAGCGAAATACCTTTTACTCACCGAAAGCGACAGCTTTCGACAATCTTCGACAAAGGATTGTGAAAAACAGACATAAAAAAAGACTCTTTCTTTTAAGAAAGAGTCTTTCAAATCGAAAATCACATTCCCAGCTGCTCGCCGACGATGATAACCTCGGTGAGCTGTGAGGACATCATCGGGCGCATATGTATCACCATCGCGGAGCAGATGCGCTCGGGGCTGTTGCAGTCGGCGCATTTTCCGGTCATTGCGCAGGGGGTTTTGCGGTTGAGGCGCTTGGCGTTGAGGGGGGCGGCGATATTTCTCACGCGCTCAACAGCCGAGCCGAGGTCAGGTGCTATTTTGTTTATTCCGCAAACGAAAAACACCTTTTTCGGGCCGTAAAGTGTGGCGGAAACACGGTTTCCGCTGCCGTCGATATTCACCAGCTCGCCTGTTTCGGCAACGGCGTTGGCAGAGGTGATATAGGCGGTGAACTCGCCGAACCGCTTGATGTCATCGGGGTTTTTCCAGTGCCAGAAAACCTCATTCCGCTCGGCAAGCAGCTCATAAAGATTCATCTGCTGCGCGGTCATGGAACCGCCGAAACCAATCTTTTCCCCTTTGAGAGTGTCGGTGAGATATGCCGATGCCTCGGCTGCGGTTTCAAAATATTTCACCGAAAAACCGTGAGAGGTGAGATTTTTCAAGAGCTTTTCTTTATCCATAAGAATTTTCTCCCCTTTTTCCTTTTGATAACATTTTCTCACAGAAAAGCCGCCAATGCAATATATTCATTTTGGGAAATCTGTTTTTAAAGCGGCTTTTCGTTTAGCTTTACCCGCTGACGTGGGTATTTTTTCGGGGTGGGGGCAACCTTGTCGATAACTACGAGGGTTCTCCTGCCGGCATCGGCAAGAAAATATTCTTCCGCTTTTTTCAGCCTGCCGCCGAGCAGCTTTATCGCTTTTTCGGCTGCGGCTATCTCCGATTCGCACTCGCCGCCCTTCAGGGCTATCATCTTTCCGCCCACCTTGACCAACGGCAGGCAGTATTCGCACAAAACCGAGAGCTGCGCCACGGCGCGTGAGGTGGCGCAATCGAATTTCTCACGCAGAACGGGGTCGATACCTGCGTTTTCGGCTCGATAATGCACAAGCTCATTCTGCTGACCCAGCTTTTCGGAAAGTTCCCCCAAAAAGGTGAGCCGCTTGTTGAGACTGTCGAGCAGGGTGAGATTTATATCCGGACGGGCAATTTTGAGCGGAATCCCGGGAAAGCCTGCCCCTGTTCCCACATCGACGAGCGTCGCTCCCTCGGGAATATCGGTGAGAGCAAGCGGAATAACACTGTCCGCAAAATGCTTTACCGCGATTTCATCGGGGGCGGTTATGGCGGTGAGATTCACCTTGTTGTTATATTCCACCAGAAATTGCCCGTAGGTATCAAATTGGGCAAGCTGACTGTCGCTTAAAACCAGTCCGAAAGGGGAAACAGCCTTTGTTATCTTTTCGGCGGGAATCATCTTTTCTCCTCACTTTCTCTGCGTCGGCGGGAAATCTCCAGCATCAGCACCGAAATATCGGCGGGGGAAACACCCGAAATGTTCATCGCCTGACCTAGACTCTTGGGTGCCACCCTGATGAGCTTTTCCACAGCCTCGGTTCTCAGACCCTTGACAGCGGAAAAATCCATTCCCTCGAGCGAAATCTCCCGCAGACGCTGCATCTCTGCCGCCTGCGCTTTCTGCTTTTCGATATAGCCGGCGTATTTTATCTCGGTTTCCGCCTGTGCAGTCACCGCGCGGGGGAGAGCAGGGCGGCTCTTGTCAAAGGGGGCAAGGTCGTCATAGCCTATCTGCGGGCGGCGTATCAAATCGGCAAGCTTTATTCCGCCCGATATGGGTGAGGTGCCTTTCTGCTCCAAAAGGAGATTCAGCTCCTCGCTTTGGGTTATGGTGGTTTTTTCAAGGCGGGCTATCTCGGCTTTGCGCTCTTCTTCTCTTATCAGATAGTTCTGCCAGCGAATATCGCCTATCAATCCAACCTCCCTGCCCTTGGGGGTGAGACGGCTTTCGGCGTTATCCTGCCGCAGCAGGAGGCGATATTCCGAGCGAGATGTCATCATGCGATAAGGCTCGTTGGTGCCTTTGGTGGTGAGGTCGTCTATCAGCGTTCCGATATAGCTTTCGTCTCGGGAGAGGACAAAGGGCGGCTTTTTGTCTATCGCTCTTACGGCGTTTATTCCCGCCATAAGACCCTGCGCCGCCGCCTCCTCATAGCCGGAGGTTCCGTTAAACTGCCCCGCGCCGAACAGGTTTTTCACCTGCTTGGAAACAAGCGAGTTTTCGAGCGCGAGGGGGTCGATGCAGTCGTATTCGATGGCGTAAGCCGGACGCATCACCTTTACATTTTCCAATCCCGCAATCGAATGATAAAACTTGAGCTGAACCTCAAAGGGGAGCGAACTGCTCATTCCCTGTAAATACATTTCCTCGGTGTTTTCGCCCATAGGCTCGATAAAAAGCTGATGACGCGGCTTGTCGGAAAATCTCACGACCTTGTCCTCAAGGGAAGGGCAGTATCTCGGGCCTGTTCCCTCGATGACACCGGCAAAAAGGGGAGAGCGGTGAAGATTTTCTCGGATTATCTCATGGGTTCTGCCGTTTGTATAGGAAATGTGGCAGACCACCTTGTTTTTGAGGGAATTTTCATCGGTGTCCATCGAAAAGGGTATTATCCGCTCATCGCCGTTTTGCACATCGAGCTTGGAAAAATCTATCGAATCCTTTGCCACTCGGGCGGGAGTTCCGGTTTTAAAGCGCCGCATGGGCAAGCCGAGCTTTTTGAGATTTTCGGCAAGTTGATTTGCGGGGTGGCAGCCGTCGGGGCCCGATTCCTTTGAGAACTCGCCTATAAAAACCTTTCCTCGCAGATAGGTTCCGCTCGCTATTATCACCGCCTTCACGGGATAAACCGCGCCCAGCTCCGAAACCACCGCCGAAACCGCTCCGTTTTCGGTTTTTATATCAACTATTTCCGCCTGAATCAAATCGAGATTGGGCTGCTTTTCGATAGTATGCTTCATATATTCGTGGTATTTCACCCTGTCGCTCTGCACTCTCAGCGAATGAACTGCCGGTCCCTTGCCGAGATTGAGCATACGGCTTTGCAGCATGGTGGCATCGGCGGCTCTGCCCATTTCGCCGCCGAGAGCGTCTATCTCACGGACGATGTGCCCTTTGGCGGTTCCGCCTATTGAGGGGTTGCAGGGCATATTGGCAACGGCATCGAGCGATATTGTAAAGAGAGCGGTCTTTTTTCCGAGACGAGCCGAGGCAAGCGCCGCCTCGCAGCCCGCGTGTCCCGCGCCTATAACCGCAATGTCATATTCTTCGGCAGAAAATTCTACCATAAAATCACCTCGGAAGAGTTTTTAACATTTTTGAAAAGTTTTCAACATTTTATGTTGGGAATATCATTTTCCCACGCAGAATTTCGAGAATACCTGTTCGATAACAGCCTGCGAAGCGCTCTTGCCCAAAAGCTCGGCAAGGGGAGAAACAGCCTCCTCCAAAAGAATTGAAGCGACATCGAGAGTGACTCCCGCTTTGAGCTGCAAAATGGCTTCATCAAGCGCTTTTTCGGCGCGAGAAGCGCAATCGAACTGCCGCTGTGAGGCTATCAGGCAGTTGTCCTGAGTCAAGTTTATCCCGAGGGTAATTTTTATCTTTTCGCAGAGAGTTTCAAAGCCTGAGCCATCTGCCGCGGAAATTTCAACATCGGGTTCAATGTCATGTTGAAAACTCTCTCTAGGCAGGTCGTTTTTATTGAATACTACAAGATGCGGACGCTTTTTGACCTGTTGAAATATTTCAACATCGGTTTGCTCGATTTTTCGGGAACTGTCTATCACAAACAATACAAGGTCGCTGGTTTCTACTGCCTGTTTAGCGCGCTCAACGCCTATTTTCTCGATAACGTCACCCGTTTCCCGTATTCCCGCGGTATCCAAAAGCCGCAGGGCAATGCCGTCCAGCATGGCATCGGATTCCACTATGTCACGGGTGGTTCCCGCAATATCGGTGACTATCGAGCGCTCTCTTTTGCAGAGCAGATTCATCAATGTGGACTTGCCCACATTGGGACTGCCCGCTATCGCTATCTGTATTCCGTTTTGAATGAGCCTGCCGGTGTTGTAGCCGCGGGTGAGCTTTTGCAATCTCAGCCGAGCCGATTCAAAATCGGCTATAAGTTCTTCCCTTGTGACGGCGGGAGCATCTTCTTCCTCGGGGTAGTCGCTCCAGACAGCGAGTTTTGCCCCGATAAAGCTGAGAGAATCGGTTATCTCGGATATTTCACGGCTCAAAGCGCCGTCTATTCTGCGGTGGGCGGCGGCGGCGGCAAGCTCGCTCTCGGATTCTATCAGTTCGGCAACCGCTTCTGCCTGTGAAAGGTCTATCTTTCCGTTGATAAACGCCCTCTTGGTAAATTCTCCCGCACCCGCGGGATAAGCGCCCGCCTTGATGCAGGCGGAAACTATCGCGGCGGCTATTTTCGGATTTCCGTGACAGGATATTTCCACCATGTCCTCGCCGGTGTAGCTTTTCGGCTGACGGAAAACGAGGGCAACGGCATCGTCAACAGGCTCGTTTTCGGAATAGACCGTTCCGTAGGCGGCGTGATAACCGCCCAATTCCTTTAGCGAATCTATATATTTCGGGCGGAAAACCTTATCCGCTGTCAAAATAGATTCTTTTCCCGAAAGGCGAATCACCGCTATCGCGCTGTGCGCCGAGGGGGTGGAAAGAGCAACTATCGTTTTTTCCATATCATCAACTCTTTCGATGTCATTTAAGGCTTTAAAAAAGGGGAGATGCCGCCGATAAAGCAACATCTCCCCGCTTTTTTTGAAGAAAGGTTTTTTAGCTGCCGCTGTATCAGGGCAAAGCTGCTGTAAATCGAAAAACAGATTTCTCGGGGAAAAATCTCATCAAAGCTCGATTTTTCCGTAGAGGGGCTGATCTGCCGCTTCCGCAGGAGCTACTTCACGAACCGAGGTTTCCTGATAGGGAGCGGGTCTTTCACGGCGGGGACCTCTGCGGTCGTTATTTCTCATGCCGCCTCTGGGATTTCTGCCGCCTCTGCCGCCCCTGCCGCCGCGCTGACCGTCATAGGAACGCTGGGGTCTGGGGTTGGTGGAAGAGATAACCACACAGCGATTAGGCTCATCACCGACAGAGGAGGAGGTAACTCCCTCAATATCGGCAATGGTGGAATGGATAATTCTGCGCTCGTAGGGGTTCATCGGCTCGAGAGTGGTGCTTCTTCCGCTCTTGATAACCGAGCTTGCGAGCTTTTTGGCGAGCTGCTCAAGGGTGTGTCGGCGCTTGTCACGATAGTTGCCGGAGTCGAGAACTATTCTCACATAATCTCCGTCAAGGCGGTTTGCGACAAGTCCGGTGAGATACTGCAAAGCATCGAGAGTTTCACCTCTGCGGCCTATTGCCGCGCCGGAAACATCTCCCTCGAGCTTGAAGTTGATTACATTGTCTACAACAGTGGTGGAAACGGTTATATCGCCGAGATTCATAGCCTTGATAACGTCGTTTACATAGCTTTCGGCGGCGGAAACCTTTTCGCCGATGTCGTAGGTTTTCTTTTCCTCGGGTTGAGCGGAATTTTCGTTATTCTTAACGGCATACTGCTCAGCTTCGGACTTATCCTGCTTTATGACGGGAGCAGGCTTGGGAGCGGGCTTATATTCCGCCACGGGATGGGGCTTAGGCTCTGCCTTAGGCTCAACAGGGTCGGGAAGTTCCTTATAAACTCTCACCTTTGCGGGAGTTTGAGTAAGACCCAAAAATCCCTTGCGGGGCATATCTATTATTTCAAACTCAATGTCGGAGCGCTCAAATCCGAGCTGCTCACAGCCGGCATCAATAGCGGCTTCTACGCTTTTTCCGGTAGCAATAACTTCCTTTATCATTACAAAATACCCCCTTACTTCAAATCGTCGTCGGTAGCGTCAACATATTCATCGCCGTAGCGCTCGGCATCGCGCTTTCTTGCGGCGGCGAGCTTGCGGCGGTTTATTTCCTTTTGAGAAAGACCGGCTTCATCGGCGTCTTTAACGCCTTCTTCCTTAGCCTTTTTCTTCTTTTCGATGCGCTCGCGGCGCTCCTCTTCTTTGATGCGCTCCTCCTCGGCGGCAGCTTTAGCTATCTCCTCGGCGGGGTTCATCACCTTATTGAGTATCACGCTCTGAATGGTGGAGAGGATATTGGAGATGAGCCAGTAGATACCAACGCCTGCCGGAACGATAAATGCAATCCAAACGCTCATCAGCGGCATCATTATCATCATGGTGTTGTTCATGCCCGCCATCTGACCATCGGTAGAAGCGGCACTGGTCTTTTTGGTGATAAGGCTCATCATAAAGGAGGTAACACCCGAAAGAACGGGAATAAGCAGCAGCACAAGGTAAAGTCCGAAGGGTCTGCCTTCGGGGGTGAGTGTAGGCTGTTCGCCGAGAGAAAGACCGAAGAAAGAGAAATCAAAGTTGAGCAGAGAATTGGTAGCCTCCGCTCCGATTCCGTTTATAAAAGCATCGGTATTGGTTTTTACGGCGGAAAGAACGCTTATTTCCTTGGAATAGGCGTTCATGCCGCTTTCGCCCAAAATTCCGGTGGCGATTTCGATAGCCTTGTTGATAGTCTCCTTGGGGAGTCTTACCATGTGCTTGATAGGGCTGTAAATAACATCAAGCATACCGAACAGTATCGGGAACTGGATAAGCATGGGCAGACAGGAGGACATGGGAGAAAAGCCCTCTTCGTTGTAGAGCTTTTGCAGTTCCTCGGAGTATTTCTGCTTGTTGTTGCCGTATGCTTTTTGCAGGCGCTTCATTTTAGGCTGCATACGGGCACTGGAGATAAGTCCCTTCTGCTGCTGAATACCGAGCGGTATCATGCAGACCTTGACCAGAACGGAAAAGAGGATAAGAGTCAAACCGTAGTTGTTGGTGACCTTGTTTATATAAAACATTATAAAGCCAAGGACCCAGCCGATAGGGGAAAAGAGTGTGATAAGATTCATTTGATAGCCTCCGTATTATTTTAAAAGGAGCATCGATTCTTTATTAAGGAGGTGGTAGAGGTAAAATTTTCGATGCTTAACCCCTTTTATTCTTCTTTTTTGGCTTTGCGTAGACCTTGTATTCCCGCTTGAAGGTGAAATGCTCGGGAACAGGGTCGTATCCGCCGCGGGAAAACGGATTGCAACGCAAAATCCGCCAACACGCAAGCAACCCGCCCCTTATCACGCCAAAGCGTTCTATCGCCTCAAGAGCATATTCGGAGCAGGTGGGAATATAGATGCAGCGCGGCTGTGTGCAGGGAGAAATAAATTTTCTGTAAAATACAACCGGCGCTTTAAATATCTTTTTTATCATCGTTTATGAGATAGCCGGAGAGATGCTTTTCCATATCTTTAAAAACATCACCCATAGAGCAGAAAGTTGTTTTTTTCCGCGCGACAAAGACAATATCCAGCGAGGTTCCCTCTTTAAAACGCGGCATAAGGAGGCGATAAGCCTCCCTTATAACACGTCTTGCTCTGGATCGGTCATGCGCTTTGCCGATTTTTGTGGCGGTGGTTATTCCGACACGGTTTTTGCCCAGCCGATTGTTTGCGGCATAGGTAACCAAAGTTGACCCTACCGCAGCCTTTCTGTGATAGAGCCTGCGAAAAATATAATTCTCATTTATCGAAAGTATTTTTTTTCGCAATTTAAAAGCGACCCCTTTTCTTTATTCTGCCTTTGGCAAAATAGAAAGAAAGGTCACACAGATAAACGGTGTGACCTTGGATCTTAGTACGTGAGCATCGCTCTGCCCTTTGCGCGACGGCGGGCGAGTACCTTGCGACCGTTTCTGGTCTTCATTCTCTTGCGGAAGCCATGCTCCTTCTTGCGCTGGAGCTTCTTAGGCTGATAGGTTCTTTTCACCGAAAACCCTCCTTTCAGGGAAAACCTTGCAGATAACTAGTATAGACTATAATTTAGTGTAAAGTCAAGAACCTTTTATCAAAATTAGCGTTTGAACCGCCGTTTTTTATTCTTTTTATCCTCAAAAAGCCACTTAAAGCCATTGTTTAATTATTTTGGAATGATTATCTTTATAAAAGAGGAAAATATCACAGAGCGTTGTTTTGTCTCACTCCCGAATAAATATATATTATACAATTTAAAATGTATCTTGACGGCGTTGTAAAACCAAGAGTTTTGTGATATTATAGACTCGAATATTTGTGGGCGTTTTTTCGCTCTTTTTGGGGGTTTGCTCATGGATTCTACCATGGAAATTTTTGAAATGATAAAAGCCTTTTGTCAGAATCAGCTTCCGGCAGGGCCTTATTCTCTTTGGATAAAGGATATTGAGTGCGAAAAGCTCAATCACAAGGAAGCTGTTTTGGCGGTTTCCAACGATTTGAGAAAACAGATAATAGAAGCTCGATATTTCGAGGTTCTCTCAAACGCCTTTGTCGAGGTTTTGGGATTCCCTGTGGATATAAAGATAATCAGCAGAGAAGCTCCCGCGGAAAAGCCGCCTGTTAAAGATGATATTTCGATAGATTTTGCCTCGCAGGTGAATATCGAATACACCTTTGACACATTTATAGTAGGCGCTTCTAACAAATTTGCCCATGCGGCAAGTCTTGCGGTGGCTACAAATCCATGTGCTTCCTCTTATAATCCGCTTTTTATCTACGGCAACTCCGGCTTGGGAAAAACACATCTTTTAAATGCTATCTGCGCCGAGATAAACAAAAACCGCCCCGATTTTACCATTACATACGTTAAGGGCGAGGATTTCACCAACGAGATGATAACCGCTATCAGACTGGATAAGATAACGGATTTTAAAAACAAATATCGTCAGACAGATGTTTTGCTGATAGATGACATTCAGTTTATCAGCGGCAAGGAAAGAACTCAGGACGAGTTTTTCCATACATTTAATGCCCTTTTTGAAGCGAACAAGCAGATAGTGCTTGCGTCCGATCGTCCTCCCAAGGAGATGAAAACCCTTGAGGACAGGCTTCGTTCCCGCTTTGAGATGGGGCTTATCGCGGATATTCAGCCGCCCGACTATGAAACGAGAGTTGCCATTCTCAAAAGAAAAGCGGAGCAGCTCAATTTTTCGATACCGGACGATGTAACAGAATATATCGCTTCCAAGCTGAAAAACAATATCCGCCAGCTTGAGGGCACTATCAAAAAGATAGAGGCTTTCAAGCGGCTGACAAACAGCGAGCCTTCCATTTCGATAGCGGAAAACGCGATAAAGGATATTTTGAGCGACAGCCAGCCTCTCTCGGTGGTTATCGACAGGATAATAAACGAAACCTCCCGCTATTTTGAGGTTTCGGCGCAGGATATTCGTTCTATGGACAGAACCGCGGCTATCTCCACCGCACGTCAGGCGGCGATATATGTTGTGAGAGAGGTAACCCACCTCTCGATGAAGGAGATAGGCAAGGAGTTTTCCGGCAGAGACCATTCCACTATCGTTTATACCCTCACCCAAACCAAAAAGCTCATCGACAAAAACGAGGATTTTCGCAATAAGGTAGAGGATATAATAAAGAATGTAAGGGATAACTGATTCAACAGCCTTTTTATCAACATAAACTGTTGATAAGTTGAAAACTATGTTGAAAATCAACATTTTATTCACTTTCAACATTTCTTTTTCAACGACTCTAAACTGCTAAAAAATGGAAGTTTAATAACCCTTTTTATTTAAACACCGTTTTTTACAGAAATTTTGGGAGCAAAAGCCTTTTAAAAAGAGGAAAAACCGATTTTTAAACTGTTTCAACAGCCCCTATAACAACAACTATATATTATTATTCTATATATTCTGTATTTTATCAGAGAGGGAGTTTGCCATGAAATTCAAATGCGAGAAAAGTGTTCTTAGCGAGGCGGCATCGGTGGTGAGCAGAGCGGTATCCTCCCGTTCACCGCTGCCGGCGCTCGAGGGTATTCTTATGAGAACGGTGGACGGAGGACTGGAGCTGTTCGGCTACGACCTCGATATAGGTATCTCCACCAAAATAGAAGCGCAGATAGAAACCCCCGGCGAAATCGTTATGCCGGCTAAAGTTCTTTTGGACATAGTGAGAAAGCTGCCGGGAGAATTTGTTTCCGTTTCGGTGGGAGAAAAATGCCTGACAGAGATAAAGAGCGGCGTTTCGGAATTTACCATTCTCGGCATGGCGGCAGACGAATTTCCCGATTTTCCCTCTATCGGCGATGTCACTGATATGAAAATCGCGCAGAATACATTAAAGTCTATGATAGACCAGACACTTTTCGCGATAAGCCAGTCGGACGCAAAGCCTATTCACACCGGCTCGCTCTTTGAGATAGAAGACGGATTTATCTCGGTGGTTTCGGTAGACGGCTACCGCCTCGCGCTGAGAAAGGAAAAAACCGCGTTTGACGGCAGGCTGAAATTTGTTATTCCCGGCAGAGCGCTCAACGAGGTTTCGAGAATACTCACGGCAGACAGCGACGACCCCGTTGGAATGGAGGTTTCCAAAAAGCATATAATAATGCATATAGGGAATTTCAGAATTTTTTCCAGACTGCTTGAGGGCGAATTTCTCGAATATAAAAATTCAATACCGAAAAACAACAGCATCAGCGTGAGGATAAATACCCGCGAAATGATAGAAGCGGTGGAGCGCGTGAGTCTGCTCATTTCCGACAGAATAAAAAGCCCTCTGCGTGTTCGCTTTATCGAAAACGAAATCATCTTCAACTGCTCTACCGCGCTCGGCAAAGCAACCGACACTATCGGCGCGGTGATAGAGGGCGGTCAGCTTGAGATGGGATTTAACAACCGCTATCTTTTGGAAGCATTGAGAGCGGCTCAGTGCGATGAGGTTATATTGCAACTTTCCGGCTCGCTTTCGCCGATGAAGGTTGTTCCGGTGAGCGGAGAGGAATTTCTTTTCCTTGTTCTGCCGGTGAGACTCAAATCAGAGGTGTGATATGAAAAAGACTATCGAGATTACAACTGAATTTATCAAGCTGGACCAGCTTTTAAAGTTTTCGGGCGCTGTTATGACAGGCGGCGAGGCTAAAGAGGCTGTTGTTTCGGGCGAGGTTTTTGTAAACGGCGAAATCTGCACCATGCGCGGAAAAAAGATAAGACCGGGCGATAAAGTAAAGCTCGCCGATATTGAATTGGAGGTAGCTGCGGGTGAGAATTACCCGACTTTCGATTGAGAGCTACCGCAATCTCACCGATATTGAGCTGATTCCCTCAAAGGGGGTAAATGTGATATTCGGGGAGAACGGACAGGGCAAAACCAATATTCTCGAGGCGATATGGCTTTTCTCGGGCGCAAAGAGCTTTCGAGGGGCGGGTTATTCCGAGATGCTGCCGCTTTTTTCGGAGAACAAGCGCGCCGATATAAGGCTTTTTCATCACGACGGCGTGAGAGAAAACGAAACTGAGATAATTCTGGGAGAAAAGCGCGAGATAAAAAGGAACAAGGTAAAACTGGATTCCTTTTCGCAGCTTTGCGGAGAATTTTACTGCGTTGTTTTTTCGCCCGACCACCTCGATTTGATAAAGGGCGGGCCCGCCGAGCGCCGACGTGCGATAGACACCGTCATCGGGCAGATAAAGCCGAGATACATACAGCTCGTTTCGGAATATCAAAAGCTGCTTCTGCAAAGAAACACTCTGCTCAAGGATATAAAATTTTCCTCATCGCTGTTAGACACACTCGATGTTTGGGATTTTTCGCTTGCGAGAACCGGCTCGATAATAGCAAAAACGAGAGAGAGCTTTATAAAAAGGCTGATTCCGCTCTGCATGGAGGTTTATGACGGAATTTCCGGCGGAAAAGAAAGCTTTGATATGAAATACAGCTGCACCGCCGCTTTGGACAGTGAAATTTCTCAGCAGACCATGCTCGAGCTGCTGAAAAAATGCCGCGTCGAGGATATGCAGAACGGTTCTACCTCGATTGGCCCTCACCGTGATGATATTCTGATAGAGATAAACGGCATTTCCGCGCGGAATTTCGGCTCTCAGGGACAGCAGCGAAGCGGCGTTTTGGCGCTGAAGCTGGGAGAATGTGCGCTGATGCAGGAGGTAACAGGTCATTCGCCGATAATACTGCTTGACGATGTTATGAGCGAATTGGACGATAACCGCAGAGATTTTCTTCTGCACAGGCTCAAAGAGCGGCAGATTTTTATTACCTGCTGTGACCCGAATCAGATTGTAGATGTTGATGCCGAATTTGAGATAAAGAGCGGCAGGCTGATTTGATAAAAAATCGAAATTTTGTAAAGAGGTGATTTTTTGTATCTTCATTTAGGCGGCGATATTGTGGTGAGAACCGATGATATAGTCGGGATATTCGATATAGAAAACACTTCTGTCAGCAAGCTGACACGGCTTTTTTTGAAAAATGCCGAAGAAAATATGCAGGTGACAAACGTTTCAAACGATTTGCCCAAGAGCTTTGTCGTCTGCGATGACAGTGTGGGAACGAGAGTTTATATATCACAAATATCGCCTGCAACGCTGAAAAAGAGGACAGGCTTTATAAAAAATCTGGAAACCGTTTGATATAAAGATAACGGATAAGGAGCGAATACAGTGAGCAACACTCAGCAGAACAATTATGACGAAAATCAAATTCAGGTGCTGGAAGGACTTGAAGCGGTAAGAAAGCGCCCCGGTATGTATATCGGTTCAACAGGTCCGAGAGGACTGCATCATCTGGTTTATGAGATAGTAGACAACTCGATAGATGAGGCTCTCGCAGGATACTGCAAGGATATTATCGTTGAAATATTACCGCAAGACGTAATCAGAGTGACCGATAACGGACGAGGAATACCTGTCGGCGTGGAGCATAAGCCGGGTTTGCCGGCTGTTACGGTAGTTCTCACGGTGCTGC
>CAZNJJ010000040.1:0-15853 GCA_964573335.1 uncultured Oscillospiraceae bacterium
GCACAGAACCGTCAGGAAAGTTTTGCGGGGAAAATGGCTTTTGCAGTCGTTTTTATTCCCAAAAATAAAAACGACGCGGTATGTTTCCCAAGGGGGAATAGCTTTGGGGGGATTTTTAAGGGGTGGAACCCCTTAAATGTCCCTTTGCCTACTTTCGGGGCAAGCCGAAAGTAGGCGCCGCGGCGCGCAGCCGCAAGTGTTCGATAAAAGAAAGGTTAATTTAGAGCGATAACCCCTCCACTTCACTCCGTTCAGCACCTCCCTTTTTCAGGGGGAGACTAAAGCCACCCCTCCGCCCCTATCGGGGCACCTCCCCTTGCGCGGCAAGGGGAGGCTTCGCGTTATTCTTTGCGGGAGAAAGTCGGCGTAGCGCTTTGGAAAACCCAAAGCCGCCCCTTTTTAAAGGGGCGGCTTTTAGACGAACCCCTCCGACTTTTGCTTACGCAAAAGCTACCTTTCCTTAAAAAGGTGAGGCTTTCGATTCTCCTTTGCAACAAAAAAATCCCCCGTTTCAACGGGGGATTTTTGCTTTTATTTATCAGAGGTCGCTTATGCTCACAAGGTCGATGTCCGCCATTCTCTTATGAGTCAGCAGGCAATCGGCGAGCGCGTTAGCGGTATCGAGCGCGGTCAGGCAGACGATAGAGTGCTCTACCGCTCTGCGGCGCAGTCTTACCGACTCATTCACCTTCGGGTTTGCTCCGCCCTTGGAGGTGGAAATGAGATACTGTATCTTGCCGGAATCAAGCAGATCCATAACATTGGGCGAATCCGCTCCCGCGGGTCTCACCGAATTGGTCGCTATCATCTGCTTGTTGAGGGCAAGCGCCGTTCCCGGGGTGGCATAAAGCTCAAAGCCGAGCTTTTCAAACTTGGCGGCAATCGCGGCTATCTCGGTCTTGTCTGTGTCGCGAACCGAGATAAGCACTCCGCCCTTGTTTTCGAGCTTGTAGCCCGCGGCGACAAGTCCTTTAAGCAGAGCCGCCTCAAAGGTCTTTGCTATGCCGAGAACCTCACCGGTGGATTTCATTTCCGGTCCGAGCTGGGTATCAACGCCCGCCAGCTTTGCAAAGCTGAATACCGGAACCTTTACCGCCACATAGGGAGCATCGGGATAAAGTCCGGTGCCGTAGCCGAGGTCCTTCAACTTGGCGCCGAGCATTATCTTGGTGGCAAGATCCACCATCGGAACACCTGTCACCTTGCTGATATAGGGAACAGTTCTCGAAGAACGGGGATTTACCTCAATCACGTAAACTTCATCGTTGTAAACAACATACTGCACATTCACCATGCCGACTACCTTCAAGGCGCGGGCGAGTTTGGCAGTGTAATCAACGATAGTGTCCTTTATTCTCTGCGAAAGTGTACGGCAGGGATAAACCGAGATAGAGTCTCCCGAATGTATTCCCGCGCGCTCAACGTGTTCCATGATACCGGGAATCAAAAAGTCCTCGCCGTCGCAGATAGCGTCTACCTCAACCTCAGTTCCCATCATGTATTTGTCGATGAGAACAGGATTTTCCAGTCCTGTCGAGGTGATTATCGCCATATACTCCTCAACACGCTCGCGGTTGTGGGCGATAACCATGTTCTGACCGCCCAAAACGTAGGAGGGGCGCAACAGCACGGGATAGCCCAAATCCTCGGCGGCGGCAACCGCCTCTTCGCTTGTCATAACGGTGTGACCCTGCGGGCGCGGTATTCTGCACTGCTCCAAAATCTCGTCAAAACGCTCTCTGTCCTCGGCGGCGTCAACCGAATCGGCGGAGGAGCCGAGTATGCGAACTCCCTTTTCCGCCAGATGAGCCGCGAGCTTTATCGCCGTCTGTCCGCCGAACTGAACCACAACGCCGTAGGGCTTTTCGGTTTCGAGAATACTGTCAACGCTCTCAAAGGTCAGCGGGTCGAAATAGAGTCGGTCGCCGGTATCAAAGTCAGTGGAAACGGTTTCGGGGTTGTTGTTCACGATAACCGCCTCACAGCCCTCCTCCTTGAGCGCCCAAACACAGTGAACACAGCAGTAGTCAAACTCGATTCCCTGTCCGATTCTGATAGGACCGGAGCCGAAAACGATGATTTTTTTCTTATTCTTATCGGCATGACTCTCGATGAACTCGGCAGCCTCGTTTTCCTCGTCATAGGTGGAATAGAAGTAGGGTGTCTCTGCGGGGAACTCCGCCGCGCAGGTGTCAACCATCTTATAAACGGCATGGCGGGAATAAGGCTCGGGGTCAACTCCCGAGAGCTTCTTTATGCTGGAATCGAGGAATCCCATCTTCTTTGCGCGGAGATATACCGTTTCGTCCAGCTTTCCGCTCTCGAGGATATGCTGCATATCAACGAGGTTGAGCAGCTTGTAGAGGAACCAGCGGTCTATCTTGGTTATGCGGAATATCTCCTCAACGCCCTCAATTCCGCGGTAAAGCGCCTCATATATAGCGAAAAGGCGCATATCGTCGCAGGTTTGAACGCGGCTCATTATCTTTTCGTCGCTCTCCTTGGCAAGAGAGGGAGAACGCATGGAGTCGAGCTTCAATTCCACCGACTGCGATGCCTTCATGATAGCCTGTTCAAAGCTGGTGCCGATGCTCATTACCTCACCGGTAGCCTTCATCTGGGTGCCGAGCTTTTTCTCACCGTAAACAAATTTATCAAAGGGCCAGCGGGGATATTTTACAACAATGTAGTCGATAGCAGGCTCAAAGCAGGCGTAGGTGCAGCCGGTAACTGCGTTGACTATCTCATCGAGGGTGTAGCCGATTGCGATTTTGCTTGCTACCTTGGCGATGGGATAACCTGTCGCCTTGGATGCAAGCGCCGAAGAACGGGAAACTCTCGGGTTCACCTCGATAACGGCATATTCAAAGCTGTTGGGATTGAGCGCAAACTGACAGTTGCAACCGCCCTCAACGCCCAGCGCGTCAACAATGGCGATAGAAGCGCTGCGGAGCATCTGAAATTCCTTGTCGGCGAGGGTGACGGCGGGGGCGATTACCACCGAGTCGCCGGTGTGAACGCCTACCGGGTCAACGTTTTCCATAGAGCATACGGTAATGAGGTTGCCCTTGGAATCTCTTATAACCTCAAACTCTATCTCTTTCCAGCCGGCAACACTGCGTTCAACCAGAATCTGATGTATCGGAGAGAGACGCAAGCCGTTTGTGGCTATCTCTTTGAGGTCGTCTATGTCATTTGCGATGCCGCCGCCTGTTCCGCCCAGTGTAAACGCGGGGCGAACAATAACAGGGTAGCCTATCTCATCGGCAAAGGAGAGAGCGTCATCAAGGTCGGTGACAACTTTAGAGGGGATACAGGGCTGATTTATAGCCTCCATGGTATCCTTAAACATCTGTCTGTCTTCCGCTTTGTCGATGGTCTCGGGATTTGCGCCGAGCAGCTTTACGTTGTTCTCAGCCAAAAATCCGTCCTTTGCAAGCTGCATAGAAAGGGTAAGACCGGTCTGACCGCCGAGGGTGGAAAGCACGCTGTCCGGCTTTTCCAGCTTGATAACGCGCTTTATCGTTTCCAGAGTGAGCGGCTCTATGTATATTCTGTCTGCCATGCGCTTGTCGGTCATGATAGTGGCGGGGTTGGAGTTTATCAGAACAACCTCCAGTCCCTCCTCCTTGAGCGCGCGGCAGGCCTGTGTTCCGGCGTAGTCAAATTCGGCAGCCTGTCCGATAACGATAGGGCCCGAGCCGATAACGAGAACCTTTTTAATATCCTTGCGAAGCGGCATTGTTATTTACCCTCCTTGCTTTTATCAATCATTTCGATAAATCTGTCAAACAGATAGGAAGTATCGGCGGGGCCGGCACAAGCCTCGGGGTGGAACTGCACCGTAAATATCGGCGCGTTAAGATATTCAACGCCCTCACAGCTCTTGTCGTTGGCGTTTATATGGCTGATTTTGGCTATCGAGCTATCGAGCGAATCGCCCAAAACGGCGTAGCCGTGATTCTGCGTGGTGACGTAGGTTCTGTCGCTTGCAAGCTCGATAACAGGCTGATTTCCGCCGCGATGACCGTAACCCATTTTCACTGTTTTTCCGCCCATGGCAAGCGCCATGAGCTGATGCCCGAGGCAAACGCCCATTATCGGCAGACCGAGCTTTGCTATTTCGCGCAGATTGGCTATTACCTCAACATTTTCGGCGGGGTCTCCCGGGCCGTTGGAAAGCAGTATTCCGTCTGCCCGCTGTGCCATTATCTCCTCCGCGGTGGAACGGGCAGGCATCACTATCACATCGCAGCCCTTAGAGCGCAGGCTCTCTCTGATATTGCGCTTGTAGCCGAAATCCAGCATAGCCACACGGCGCTTTCCGTGAGAAAGTGCGGGATAGAGCTTTACCTTTTTGGCGGTAACGGTATCCACCGCTTCTTTCACCGAATAAGCCTTTATCTCGGCAAGAAGCTGCTCTTTTTTGCCGCTGTCTATCGGCTCGGTGGTTATCATTCCGTTCATAACGCCGTTCACGCGGAGCTTTTTGGTGAGGGCGCGGGTGTCTATATCGAAAAGACCGATGGTGTTATGCTCCTTGAGATACTCGTCGATACGCTCTTTGGCGCGGAAATTCGAGGGGGAATCGCACCACTCGCGCACGATGTAGCCTTTCATGAAGATGTCATCGGACTCAACGTCATCATCATTGGTTCCGTAGTTTCCTATCAGCGGAAAGGTCTGCACCGCTATCTGCCCAAAGTAGCTGGGATCTGTCAGCGTTTCCTGACAGCCGGTCATTCCGGTGGTGAAAACCACCTCGCCTATCGCGCTGCCCTCGGCTCCGAACGACCTGCCCTCATAGAGAGTGCCGTCTGCCAACAGCAGCCATGCCTTTTTTGCATTGTAGATCGACATATATATCCTCCTTGCCCACCTGTTCCTGTTTATACACAATAAATGCATTTAAAATGCATATTCTCGCCTTTATACAGTTTCATGCAGTAAAATTATACCCCAACGAAAAGTTATTGTAAAGTATGACAGCGCAGATTTTTCTACACCGCGCACTCGTTTTTTTGGGTTGCTTTTTCTATAACCGCCCGCAGCCGTTTCAAATGGGGAAAAACAGCATAAAAAAAGGAACGGCACACGTTCCTTTCATGAATAAATATTCCGAATAAAAACACTATCGCCACGGCAGACGGTAAAGGGAGAAATAACCGAAAAAACAGCGGTTTTGCAGAAAATACTTACAGCGAAATCCATTCGGCAGTTCATTGTTTTTCTCCCTTCTCTGTTTTTCTAAAAAACGCGGGTAGTTTTTAAAAAGCTACCCGCAGTTTTATTATTTGCTGATATTGATTACCTTTACATTGTAGGTGTGCTTGCTGGGGGTGATTACCTCAGCCACCTCGCCCACCTTTTTGCCGATAATAGCCTTGCCGACAGGGGAATCGGGGGTGATAATATCGTCATCCTCGTTGCCAGAAGCGTTGCTGGCGATTTTATAAACGGTTTCTTCCTCAAACTCCATGTCAAGCAGAGTCACCTTGGTTCCGATAGCTACCGCGTCGGTGGTGATATGCTCAACTATTCTGACGTGCTTGAGCTGTTCCTCGAGCTTTGCGATAGAAGCCTCAAGACGAGCCTGCTCGTTCTTCGCCTCATCATATTCGCTGTTCTCCGAAAGGTCGCCGAATCCGCGGGCGACTCTTATCTTTTCAGACACTTCGTTTCTCTCAACGGTTTTGAGTCTTTCCAGTTCGGCAGTAAGAGTTTCAAACTCCTCGCGAGTCATCTCGCTGAAGTTGACATTTTCCTTTGACATGACGGTATCCTCCTTTAAAGGATCACATTGAATGTTATTATATTAAAAAAGCGCCGCCGCTGTCAATATTCAAATTGCAGTTATTTAGCGGCTTTACGACGCAGTTTTTTGGCACGGTCGTCAGATATTTTTCCGCATAAAAGCGGCTTTCATACCATTTGGGAAAAGAAAGCCGCTTTTTGTCTTTTACTTTTCGCTCAAATCCGCTGTATCGCTCTCGCCGTTTTCCGTTTCCGAAATCCCGTCGCTCGGCTCGCTCACATTTTCCGAAGAAGAGCTTTCCGATTCCGCAGCAGAAGAGGAGCTTTCAGGCAGAGGGGTACCCTGCTCTGTGGGGTTGAGCTGATTCTTCACCGAGGCGTTTACAACCTCGAGCGCCTTTTTGAGCTGGGGGTCGCTGTATTCATCGAGAGAACCTATCTCCTTTTCCAGCTCGGCGGACATCTTTACATCATAGTCGGGCTTAACGCCTATTCCCTCAAAATTTTCGGAATAGGGCGGCTCATAGAGCGCCACCGTCATATCTATTGCCGAACCGTCGGACAGCTTGTGAATCTCCTGCATCGAGCCTTTTCCGTAGCTGACAACGCCTATCGCCTTAGCCTTGTTGTAGTCCTTGAGCGCCTGCGCGAAAAGCTCCGCGGCAGAAGCGGTCTTGGAATTTATCAGCACGGTCATCGGCATATCCAGCTCCTCGGCATCACTCGAATAAAGCACCTCCGGCTCGTCGGAATTTCTGTATACCGCCGAAACTATCGGTCCCTCGGGCAAAAGCCTGTCAAGGATATTGCATACCGACTCGAGTGTGCCGCCCGGGTTGGAGCGCACATCGAATATAAATCCCTCCGCGCCCTTCTCCATCTGGTCGGTGAGCAGGCGGAAGAACTGGTTGGGGGTGTTGTCGTTAAACTCGGTTATCCGTATATAGCCTACATTGTCCATCAAATCGCCGTAAACGCTCGGCACTTCAACCTTGCGGCGGGTTATGGTGTAGCTGTTTTCAACATTGTCTCTGCGAACCAGTATCGTAACGGTGGTTCCCGGGTCGCCCTTGAGAGCATCTACCGCCTCAGAATAGTTCTCGGCGGTGACGGCGAGATCATCCACCTTTATGATAACATCGCCTGCCGCAAGCTCGGAGAGAGCCGCCGGCGAATCGGGATAAACCTCGGTGATGAGGATATATCCGCCCGGCTCCTGCTCACAGACAACGCCGATGTCCACCATTCTGCCGTCGTAGTCGCTTTGCAGGGCAGAATACTGTTCCGCGGTGAAATAGCTGCCGTATTTATCCTCAATTCCGTCGATATAGCCCTCTATCAGCTTTTCCTCGAGATTTTCCTCGTCTATCCAGTTGTAGTATTTCTGGCGAACCAGTCTGTCCACCTCTGCCAGCTTTGCATACATGGTCTCACGTTCTTTAAGATTAAACACCATGCTGTCAAAGGAGTTTCGGGCGTATATCATCGTCATGATGAAAGTTACGACCGCAAGCATTATGGCGAGCGTTACCGCCGCGCCCAGTGTTATCTTTTTGTTCATCGGTCTCTCCTTAAAGCGTTTTACTATTTAAGATAGGGCCACGGATTGGTGTGAGAGCCGTTTACTCTCACCTCAAAGTGCAGATGCGGACCTGTTGACCAGCCTGTTGAGCCGACATAGGCAATCGTATCTCCGCGCTTTACCTTCTGTCCCATCTTTACATTCAATCCGCAGGTGTGTCCGTAAAGGGTGGTAACTCCGCCGCCGTGGTCAAGAATCAGATAGATGCCGTAGCCTCTGCCGGGAACATAGGATGTCTGGGTGAAAACCACTTTGCCGTCGTCCGCGGCGAGAATCGGCTTTCCGTAGATGCCCTGCCCCGCCGAATTGGTTCGCGCGATGTCTATTCCGGTGTGATAGTCTGTTCCGCCAAAGCGCCAGCCGTAGTCGGAAGTGACGGTCTTGTAGCCGTATACCGGCCAGAGCATGATGCCGCCGTCATATTCGCCCTCGGAATTTATCTTGGCGTAGATAGCGTCTACCTCCGCCTGAACCTCCTTGAGCTGTTTGGATATTTGCGCCTGATTTGCCTTGTATTCCTTTTCGAGCGCTTCTATATCCTGAATCTGATTCTGCGTCTGCGCGAGCTGACCCGCTAACTGCGTCTGCTTGTCGCTCTGCTGACTTTTAGACAGCTCCAGCTCTGCCTTGTCCTCCTCCACCTCTTTTTTCGCGGCGGAAAGGCGGGCGAGCTTTTCGGTCATATCCTCTATCAGCTCTCTGTCATGCTTGGCAACTCGGGAAGTAACCTGCGCGTGAGACAAAAACTCGGTGAAATCGTCCGCACCGAGTATCAGTCCCAAAACGCTTGCGTTTCCCGTTTTATACATCACGCGGAGCCGCTTTTTCAAAAGCTCAAAGCTGTCCTCAATATCCTCGGTCTGCTGTTCGATGCGCTCGGTCTTGTCCTCTATCTCGTCCTCGAGAACCGCTATCTTTTCATTGAGAACGCCTATCTGCTGACGCACCGAGTATATCTGATTATCGAGCTGATTTTTTGCCGCAACCTGCTTATCCTTGTCGCTCTTGGCTTTGTTTATCTGATCCTGAATCTGCTTTTGCTGCTTTTCAAGCTCATCGTATTTTGCCTCGAGCGAGTCGAGCTGCGACTGATAATCGGCGGCAAAGGAGAGCGGCTGCATAGAAACCAGCGTCAAAGCCGCCAGCACAGCGGCGAGCCTGTTGATTCTCACAATACCACCCTTCCCTGAAAAAATGATTAAAAATTTGTAAAATCGCAGTCAAAGCTGTGTACTATACGCAATTTAGAAAGAATTTATTACACCTTGATATATTTTCCGACAAACATAACGCTGCCCAGACCGCCTATTCCCACGCCTGCCGCCAAAAAGCTGAGATAAACCCTTAGGGCAACGCTCTCAAAGCTGACCAACCTTCCGGTGACAAGCTCCGCCCAAATCAGCGCGCTCTCGGTCAGCCATCTTCCAAAGGCGTAATATCCGCCCCAAAGAATAAAAAATGCCAGCGTAGCCGAGATAAATCCGAGCAAAATTCCCTCCGACAAAAACGGCAGGCGAATAAAAGCATCGGTAGCGCCGACATATTTCATAATGCTTATCTCTTTTCGGCGGTTGAATATCGTTATTCTTATGGTGTTGGCAACTATGCTAAGCGAAACCGCCGCCAGAATCACCACAACAGCCATTCCGCCGAGGGTGACAGCCTGCTTCAAGCCTGTTACGGCATGGGCAACCTCGTTAGAAGCACTTATCGTGTCAACGCCCTTTATGTCGGCTATCATACCGACGGTGTCATCCATTACCGAGAGGTCTTTCACCGTAACACGATAGGAGTTTTGCAGAGGGTTGTCCTCCAAAAGCCATTCCAACAGGGTGCCGTCGTCGCCAAGCTCCTCCATCCAGTCACGCAGTCCTTCTTCGCGGCTGATAAAGGTCGCCGAGGAAACGTTCGCGATGCTTTTGAGCTTTTGGTCAAGGCGGGTCAAATCATCGTCCTCAACATCGTCATCGAGGAATACCATTATCTCGTTTTGCGATTCAAAGTATCCCACCAGCTCGTTTATATTTATGGTGAACAGCATCGAAGAACCCACCAAAAGCAAACAGGCCATCAGCACACCGATGGCCGCGATAGAGATAACTCTGTTTTGATATATGTTTCTAAAACCCTCTTTGATGAGGTATATAAAACTACTGCCGCGCACGTTTTCCTCCCAGATGACCGTCAGCCACTATCCGACCGTCCTCTATGACTATGGTACGATGACGGAACTTGTTAACCAAATTATGCTCATGCGTAACCATCATAACGGTGGTTCCGCATTTGTTTATCTCGCTTAAAAGCTCTACTATCTCAAAGGACATGGCAGGGTCGATATTTCCGGTAGGCTCGTCCGCTATTATCAGCGCGGGGTTATTCACCAGCGCGCGCGCCAAAGCCACGCGCTGCTGTTCTCCGCCCGAAAGCTGCTCCGGATAGCGCTTGTTTTTGGAGACAAGCCCCACCAAATCCAAAACATAGGGAACACGCCGCTTTATATCCCTCGTTGAAACGTTGGTAACGCGCATGGCAAAAGCAACGTTGTCATAAACGTTCATCTGCGGAATAAGGCGGAAATCCTGAAAGACTATCCCTATTCCCCTGCGGTAATAGGGCAGCTCGCTGCGGCGCAGTCTGCCCACATCACTGCCGTTTACTATTATTCTGCCGGAGGTTGCCTCCTCCTCTCGGGTAATCAGCTTCATCATAGTGCTTTTGCCCGAGCCGGAAGGTCCCACGACGAAGAGAAACTCGCCCTTATCCACCGAAAAGGAAACATTTTTCAAAGCAAGCTGCGGTCCGCCGTAGGATTTGCATACATTCTGAAATTCTATCATTTGAAATCAAATCCGCTCTTTAATACTTGACCGGATTGGAGGTGAGATACTTCTTGACCATGAGCGCCACCTTAAACACGATAGCGTGGTCGAACTCACGCAAATCGAGTCCGGTCAGCTTCTTTATCTTTTCAAGACGATAAACCAATGTATTGCGGTGAACAAAGAGCTTTCTCGACGTTTCGGAAACGTTCAGATTATTCTCAAAGAACTTCTGAATAGTGAAAAGGGTTTCCTTATCCAGGCTGTCGATAGAGCCTTTGATGAACACCTCTCTCAAAAACATCTCGCAGAGAGTGGTGGGAAGCTGATAAATAAGTCTTGCGATGCCGAGGTTGTCAAATCTCACGATAGCCTTTTCGGTATCAAACACCTTGCCTACCTCAAGCGAAACCTGCGCCTCCTTAAAGGAACGCGCAAGGTCCTTAACTCCCACAACAACGGTTCCTATGCCGACAACGACACGGGTGTAAAACTCTCCGGCGAGAGTGTCAACGATGGAGCGAGCCAGCTTTTCAAGGTCTTTCGACTCGATGCCCGGCTTTATCTCCTTTACTATTACAATATCACTCTCGGAAATGCTGAATACAAAATCCTTCTGCTTATCGGGGAAGAGGTCCTGTATCACCTCAAACGCCGAAACTCCCGAGGCGGATACTATCCTCACAAGGAATACCACGCGGGAAACATCGGTGTTGAAATGCAGTTCTCTCGCCTTGATATAAACATCACCGGGCAGAATGTTATCGAGCATAACGTTTTTGATAAAATTGCCGCGGTCATATTTTTCATCATAATACTGCTTTATGCCGGAAACAGCCACAGCGAGAATACCCGCATAGCGTGCCGCCATATCATCGGTTCCCTCAACGAAAACCGCGAAATCGGGGCGCTGACCGGTTCCGAACGGCTTATAAGTACAGCCGTCGCGCACAAAGGTGCGACCTTCTCCAAGGTCGAGGGCAAGGTATTCACGGGAGCTGTCCAGCTTAGACAGATCCGAACAGGCGATAACATGGGCGGTGTCATCGATAACGCCGATAACACGGTCTACCGAATCCCGCATCTGATGGATTATTCCCTGAAACAGCCTTTTAGACATACTGATCCCCTCTCAAATTGTCAAGAATAACAGAGCTATTAGTTCTTTAGTATCTATTTTACATAAACAGTTTCGCATTTGCAACATAAAATCGAATTTTTCTTGTCAATTATTGTGGATTTTTTCATTGTTGCGATATTTCCACAGCCAAAAGCCGCAGTTTTCGCATGAAACAGGTGTCTTTTTTGCTCTGTTTTTCTGCATACCCTCCAAAATTTCAATAGCTTTTCGCAAAAACGTGCTGCAACAATCGTCAATTTTTTCTTATCTGCGATTATCGCCCGTTTATAAAGGCAAGGCTTATTCAAAGGCTGTTTTGCCGCCAAAATCTCAAAAGAACGGCTATTTCGCATTGTTTTATCTATTCTAAAGTGATATACTGATTTGTATATGTCGAATCTGAGCCAACGGAGGAAGAACAATGAAGAAAAAGACCTTTTATATTACAACACCTATATATTATCCGTCCGACAAACTGCATATCGGACACAGCTACTGCACCGTCGCCACCGATGTTATGGCGAGATACAAGAGAATGTGCGGATTTGACGTTATGTTCCTCACCGGAACCGACGAACACGGTCAGAAGATAGAAGACAAGGCAAAGGCAGCCGGAGTGACCCCCCAGCAGTATGTTGACAACATCGTTGCCGGAATAAAAGACCTCTGGAAGCTGATGAACATTTCCAACGACCGCTTTATCAGAACCACCGACGACTATCACGTTGAATCGGTGCAGAAGATATTCAAGGAGCTTTACGACCGCGGAGATATTTACAAGGGAACCTACAAGGGCAAATACTGCACTCCCTGCGAGTCTTTCTGGACAGAGAGCCAGCTTGTTGACGGCAAATGCCCCGACTGCGGACGCGATGTTATCGACGCCGAGGAGGAGGCATACTTCTTCCGCCTCTCCAAATATGCCGACCGCCTGATGAAGTTCTACTACGAGGAGAACCCCACCTTCATCGAGCCCGCCTCCCGCTTGAACGAGATGGTAAACAATTTCATCAAGCCCGGACTTGAGGATCTCTGCGTTTCCAGAACCTCTTTCAGTTGGGGAATCCCCGTCACCTTTGACGAAAAGCATATAGTATATGTATGGGTAGACGCTCTTTCCAACTATATCACCGCCCTCGGCTACGGAAACGACCGCTATCACGACTACGAAAAGTTCTGGCCCGCCGATGTTCACTTTGTCGGCAAGGAGATAACCCGCTTCCACACCATCATCTGGCCCGCAATGCTGATGGCGCTCGACCTGCCGCTGCCCAAAAAGGTGTTCGGACATGGCTGGCTGCTGCTTGAAGGCGGCAAGATGAGCAAATCCAAGGGCAACGTGGTAGACCCCGTTGTTCTCTGCGAGAGATACGGCGTTGACGCTATACGCTACTTCCTGCTCAGAGAATTCCCCTTCGGCTCGGACGGCGTATTCTCCAACGAGGCGCTGATAAACCGCATCAACTCCGACCTCGCAAACGATTTGGGCAACCTCGTTTCCAGAACGCTCACCATGGAGGAAAAGTATTTCGCGCACGACCTGCCGCAGGTGAGACGGTTTGAGTCTCCCGACGAACAGCTCACCGAAATGCTGGATAACGTGAAGGAAAACTACTCGGCGCTCATGGAAAAATTCACATTCCAGTCGGCGCTGGCAGAGGTATTCAAGGTAATTTCCCGCGCGAACAAGTATATCGACGAGACCGCTCCCTGGGTTCTCGGCAAAGACCCCGAACAGCGCGACCGTCTCGCCGCCGTAATCTACAACCTGCTCGAAACCATCAGAATTTCCGCGATACTGCTCACCCCCTTTATGCCCGACACCTGCCGTAAAATATTCGAGCAGCTCGGCTGCAATGAGGAAAGCTGCGGCTTTGAGCGCGCAATCTATCTCGCGGACACCGTATATAATGTTTCGAGAAAGGAAAACCTCTTTCCCCGCATTGATATGAAGAAGGAGCTTGCTCTGCTCGAGGCAAAGTCCGAGGAAAAAGCCAAAGCCGCCGAGAAAGCCGCAGAAAAATCCGCTCCCAAGTCCGAGCCTAAAGCCGAAAAGCCTGAGGGAATAATCTCTATCGACGACTTTATGAATGTAAAGCTCATCGTCGCCGAGATAACCGAGTGTACTGCCGTTCCCAAGTCCGACAAGCTGCTGCAGCTCACCCTCAACGACGGAAGCGGCAAACCCCGCCAGGTAGTCAGCGGAATACACGCATGGTATGAGCCGGCTGACCTCATAGGCAAAAAGGTAGCTGTTGTGGCAAACCTCAAGCCCGCCAAGCTCCGCGGTGTAATGAGCGAGGGCATGATTCTCGCCGCCGATGTCGGCGAAGCGGCAAAGGTGCTGTTTATCGACAGCAGCGTTCCCTGCGGCTCGAGGATAAGATAATGATTCGTATTTTCGATTCTCACGCACATTTTGACCACAGAAGATTTGATGACGACCGCGAGGCCGTCATCAATTCTTTAAAGGAAAACAACGTTTTCGCCGTTTTAAATTCCGCAAGCGATGTTTCTTCCGGTGAAGCGGCGCTCGCATTGGCGAAAAAATATGATTTTTTCCTCTCCTCCGCGGGAATACACCCCGATTCCGCCGACACGCTCAACGATGACTCGCTCGCAGTCATCGAGCGGCTCTGCCGTGAGGAAAGGGTTGTCGCCCTCGGCGAAATCGGATTGGACTATCATTATCCTGACGGGCCCGACCGCAAAACCCAGCTCAACGCCTTTGAGCGGCAGCTTCAACTGGCTCGCGAAATCGACATTCCGGTGATAATCCACAGCCGTGAGGCGGCGCAGGACACCTTTGAACTGGTGAGAAAATACCGTCCGCGCGGAGTGATACACTGTTTTTCCGGTTCGGCGGAGCTTGCGCGGCAGTATACCGAGCTGGGAATGTATATCGGATTCACCGGCGTAGTCACCTTTAACAACGCCAAAAAGCCGCTTGAAGCGGCGGCGGCCGTTCCCCTTTCGCGCCTTCTGCTCGAAACCGACTGCCCCTACATGGCGCCGGTTCCCTATCGCGGCAGCCGCTGTGATTCCACCATGTTGGACAAAACCGCCGCGGCGCTCGCCGCCTGCAAGGGAGTTTCTCTCTCGGAGCTGACCGAGAAAACATGGCAGAATACATTCAACTGTTTCGATATAGGCAATCTGATAAGATAAAACGTGAGTTTGCTTTCACTTTTTGTTTGTTGATTTTCGCGTTTTGCAGGAGATTTTGCTTTTCTTTCAAATTTTTTCTGTTACGCCCCTTTGCGGGGCGTATTTTTTTGCCTTTTTGCCGAAAAAATGATTATATTTGCAGGCTTTAATTCATTTTCACCGAAAATTTTTGCATTTTTTGTTTAGCGAATTTGCAGTTTTCGTTTTCCCAATTCATCACTACAAAGTGCAAAAGGTATGAACATTCTGTAAAATATGTTGATTATGCACATAAAAGTTGAATTTGTTTTTACATTTTAAATTCGTTTTTGCAGGAAAAACATCTTGAATTACAATTAGGAACGTGTTAAGATGTGTTTGTGGACGGGAATTGTCATTGCAAGTTTTCCGTCATTCGCAAAACCTGTCAAGATATAAGTGGTTTATTATCGAGGAGGAATTTTGGAAATGAACAAGTATGTTGAAAGTGTAATCGAAAGAGTTGCTAAGAAGTATCACTATGAGCCTGAGTTCGTTCAGTGCGTTGAAGAAGTTCTCAGCTCCCTTTCCCCTGTTGTTGACGCTCACCCCGAGTATGAGAAGGTTGACCTTCTCGGCAGAATGGTAGAGCCCGAGAGAATGATCACCTTCCGTGTTACCTGGACCGACGACAACGGCGTTGCCCAGACCAACACCGGTTACCGCTGCCAGTTCAACGGCGCTATCGGCCCCTACAAGGGCGGTCTGCGTTTCGCTCCCAACGTATATTCCGGCATCATCAAGTTCCTTGGCTTTGAGCAGACCTTCAAGGATGCTCTCACCACCCTCCCCATGGGCGGCGCTAAGGGCGGTTCCGACTTTGACCCCAACGGCAAGTCCGACGCTGAAGTTATGAGATTCTGCCAGGCATTCATGTCCGAGCTTTATCGCCACATCGGACCCGACGTTGACGTTCCCGCAGGCGACCTCGGCGTTGGCGCCCGTGAGGTAGGCTACCTCTACGGTCAGTACAGAAGACTCCGCGGCGCGTTTGAGAACGGCGTTATCACCGGCAAGGGCCTTTCCTTCGGCGGCTCTCTCATTCGTCCCGAGGCTACCGGCTTCGGCGCTGTTTACTACCTCTGCGAAGTTCTCAAGCAGGAGAACGACACCATCGAGGGCAAGACCGTTGCTCTCTCCGGTTTCGGCAACGTTTGCTGGGGCGCTGTTAAGAAGCTCGCTGAGCTGGGCGCTAAGCCTGTTACCCTCTCCGGCCCCGACGGCTACATCTATGATGAAGACGGCATAATCACCGAAGAGAAGATCAACTTCATGCTCGAGATGAGAGCTTCCGGCAGAAACAGAGATCAGGATTACTCAGACAAGTTCGGCAGCAAGTTCTACGCAGGCAAGAAGCCCAGGGGCGAAAAGGTTGACATCATCATGCCTTTC
>CAZNJJ010000041.1:0-15718 GCA_964573335.1 uncultured Oscillospiraceae bacterium
AAAGAAAAACCGACCTGCGAAAGCTGTTTCACAGGTCGGTTTTATTTCGCTCAAAATCACTCCATGGGGTGGAGGGTGAAGATTATTCCGCGATACTTGTTGATTCTCTCGGCATCGTCCATCGGAACATCGACAGATATAAGCATCGAATAGAACTTTTCGTTAATCTCATCGTTGCAGAGATAGAATCTCATGCCGCAGTTTTTGCTTTCCTTGTCGATAAACTCAACATAAAAAGCGTTCCAGCCGCCCTCAAAGGCTTCTCCGCAGCCTTCTTTTACTATCTCATAGCCGAAATCCTCTACCACGTTTTTGCGGTAGCCGGTGTAGTAGTTTTCCACCGTGAAGAAATTCGCCTTCATCTTGTCGGCGATGATAGTTTCATCGGAGGTGCCGTAGTATTCGGCGAGATTTGCCGGAGCGGTAGTGATTTTAACCGAGCCGTAAACGGTATTGTCGGTATACTCGTGAATATCGAACATCGCGTTCAGTCCATCATCGCCGAGCCAGTTGGTGTCAACGGGCTTAACGAAATTCAAGCCGAAATGCGCGGCTGTCACCGAGCCCTGACGAGGCTCATAGTCCATGGTGAAGGTGGCATTTTCGATAGGAGCAAAGCAAATTTTGCCGTCCTTTACGATTTCACGGCTGCCGGTGTCGGAAACAGTATCCTCCTCGGGAATGAGGTTATCAAACTTGCCCTGCGAGGAAGCCTCCGAGCTGACAGCACCGGACTGCGCGGCGTTCGGATTTCCCGAGCAGGCGGCAAGCATCATAACGGCGGCAGCCGCCGCAAAAAATCTTTTTATCATCTGAAAATCTCTCCATTCGTTAGAAACGGTCAAAACTTTTCTTATTATACGACAAATTTCTCTTTTTGAACAGAGGTAATTTATTAAACAAATTGTTAATCCGCACTTCTTTTGTCAAATTCTGTTTTTTAAGGCAAAAAAACGGCGCTGTTGCCGTCAGACAAAGCGCCGCATCATTCTTTATTTGTCCTCGCCGCGGAAACCTTCCTTTATTCTCTCGAAAAATCCTTTGCGCTTTTCGTAGTTTTTATCGGAAAGTGTTTCCTCAAATTCCCGCAGAGCCTGCTTTTGCTTGTTGTTGAGCGATTTCGGAACCTCGACATTCACCCTCACAAACTGGTCGCCCTTGCCGCGTCCGTTGAGAAACGGCACTCCGCGTCCTTTCAGGCGGAATACCGTCTGCGGCTGTGTTCCCTCGGGAATGTTGTATTTCACCTTGCCCTCCAGCGTGGGAACGACGATTTCATCGCCCAGCGCCGCCTGCATAAAGGTTATCGGAATATCACACCAGATGTCGTAGCCGTCTCGCTCGAATATCTTGTGCGAGCGCACCGAAACAGTTATGTTCGCGTCTCCCGCGGGGCCCCCGTTCTGACCGGCATCGCCCTGTCCGCGCAGGGTTATCGTCTGACCGTGGTTTATTCCCGCCGGAACGGTGACAGTCAGCTTGCGCTGCTTCTTCACTCTGCCCTGTCCGTTGCAGTCGGGGCAGGGGTCTTTGATTACCTTGCCGCGTCCCTGACAGTGAGGACAGGTCTTTTGAACCTGCATCATGCCGAGCATGGTGCGCTCGGTGGAGGTTATCGTGCCGGAACCGCCGCAGGTGGGGCAACGCTCGGGGGTGGTTCCCGCCTTTGCGCCGCTGCCCGCGCAGCTGTCGCAGGTTTCAAGGTGGGGAATAGAAATATCCTTTTTGCAGCCGAGTGCCGCTTCCTCAAAATCCAACTGGATAGTCAAGCCTATATCACGGCCGCGAATAGGTCCGTTCGGGTTGCGGGTGCGGGTCGAGCCGCCGAATCCGCCGCCGAAAAAGCTGCCGAATATGTCTCCGAGGTCAACATCGCCAAAGCCGTCAAATCCGCCGTAGCCCGCACCGCCGCCATAGCTCGGGTCAACACCCGCATGGCCGAACTGGTCGTATCGAGCGCGCTTTTGCGGGTCGGAAAGAACCTCATAAGCCTCGCCCACCTCTTTGAATTTAGCCTCGGCTTCCTTGTCGCCGGGATTCATATCGGGGTGGTATTTTTTCGCCAATTTACGATAAGCCTTTTTCAGCTCATCATCAGAAGCGCCCTTTTCAACACCAAGCACCTCATAATAATCTCTTTTATCCGCCAACTGTATCCATCTCCCTTCATGGCATCAAACAGTGGACAAGGCGAAACGGACTTTTTTGCCCGCTCCGCCTTAATTTCACTTAAAGTGGCGCGCCATGCTCCCGCAGCAAAAACATCGGTGAGCGCAATCCGCTTTAAAAGCGGCTTGCCACGCCTGAGACATTTCTATCAGTCAGCGCTCTTGAAATCAGCGTCAACATAGTCCGCACCGCCGTTGCCGCCGTTATTGCCGCCGTTGTCATTGGGGTTCTGCTGGGCGTTCTGCGCCTCCTGAGCCGCTCTGTATACCTTCTCGGAAAGCTCGGTGAACTTCTTGGAGAGGGACTCGGTAGCGGTCTTAATCATATCGTTATCGGTTCCCTTGAGCGCTTCCTTGAGGGCATTGAGCTTGGTCTCAATCTCCGACTTGTCGGCAGGGTCAACCTTGTCGCCCAATTCGTTGAGAGCCTGCTCGGTCTGATAAACGAGCTGGTCGCCGTTGTTGCGGACATCAGCCGCCTCGCGGTTCTTCTTATCCTCCTCGGCAAACTGCTCGGCTTCCTTAACAGCCTTTTCAATATCCTCCTTGGACATATTGGTGGAGGAAGAAATGGTGATGTTCTGCTCCTTGCCGGTGCCCTTATCCTTTGCGGAAACGTGAACAATGCCGTTTGCGTCAATATCAAAGGTTACCTCAATCTGCGGAACACCGCGTCTTGCGGGGAGAATACCGTCGAGCTTGAAGAGACCGAGGGTCTTGTTGCCGGAAGCCATCTCACGCTCGCCCTGGAGAACATGAACCTCAACCGAGGTCTGATTATCGGCGGCGGTGGAGAATATCTGGCTCTTCTTGGTGGGAATGGTGGTGTTTCTGTCGATTATCTTGGTGAATACGCCGCCCATAGTCTCGATACCGAGAGAAAGGGGAGTAACGTCAAGCAGAAGCAGACCCTTTACGTCGCCGCCGAGAACGCCGCCCTGAATAGCCGCGCCGACTGCTACGCACTCATCGGGGTTGATTCCCTTGAAAGGCTCCTTGCCGATGAAGCTCTTTACAGCGTCGGTAACAGCGGGAATTCTCGAAGAACCGCCAACCATCAAAACCTTGTCAATCTGCGAAGCGGAAAGTCCCGAGTCGGAGAGAGCCTGCTTAACGGGTCCCATGGTAGCCGATACGAGGTCTGCGGTCAGCTCATTGAACTTAGCGCGGGTGATAGTCATATCCAGATGCTTGGGACCTGTTGCGTCGGCGGTGATAAAGGGCAGATTTACCTGTGCGGTGGTCATGCCGGAAAGCTCTATCTTAGCCTTTTCAGCCGCCTCCTTGAGTCTCTGCATAGCCATCTTGTCACCGGTGAGGTCAATTCCGTTTTCCTTCTTGAACTCCTCAGCCATAAACTTGATGAGTCTGTCATCAAAGTCATCGCCGCCGAGGTGGTTGTTGCCTGCGGTAGCAAGAACCTCCTGAACACCGTCGCCCATTTCGATGATAGAAACATCGAAGGTGCCGCCGCCGAGGTCGTAAACCATTACCTTCTGATCGTTTTCCTTGTCTACGCCGTAAGCGAGAGCTGCGGCAGTAGGCTCGTTGATGATTCTCTTAACGTCAAGACCGGCAATTCTGCCCGCGTCCTTGGTAGCCTGACGCTGCGCGTCGATAACCGCCTCGGTAACAGTGGTTCCGAGATAGCTCTCGGCATCGCTCTTGAGCTTTTGGAGAATCATAGCCGAAATTTCCTGAGGGGTATACTTCTTGCCGTCGATGTCAACATTGTAGTCGGAGCCCATCTTTCTCTTGATGGAGCTGATGGTCTTGTCGGGGTTGGTGATAGCCTGGCGCTTTGCCACCTGACCTACCATTCTTTCGCCGGTCTTGGAGAAAGCCACAACAGAAGGTGTGGTTCTCGCGCCTTCGGCGTTTGCGATTACAACAGGCTCGCCGCCTTCCATAACGGCTACACAAGAGTTAGTAGTTCCAAGGTCAATACCTATAATTTTTCCCATGATTCATTTCCTCCTATATATCACTTTATCGTTTATCATTTTATCAAGACTCGGGATTTTCCCCGAATCTGTTATCGACTTGTTATCCGCCAATCCGTATCAGTTGGCGACCTTTACCATGGCGTGTCTGATGATTCTGTCACCGAGCTTATATCCGCGCTGGAATACCTCCACCACCGTTTCGGCGTCCAGTGAATCGTCATCAACGTGCATCACGGCGTTGTGGCAGTTGGGGTCGAATTTGTCCCCCGTCTCTCCGAACGCTTCCACATTGAGTTTCGCGAAGCTGTCTTTGAGCGACTGGAAAACCAACTCGGTGCCTTTTTTGTATTCGGCATCGGCACACTCGGCGGCTATTGCACGCTCAAAGTTATCAGCCACCGCCAAAAACGCCGCCGCCGCCGCCGCGGTAGCCTCGGGATAGATAGCGTCTCTCTCTCGCTGACTGCGCTTTCTGAAATTATCATATTCCGCCATCAGCCTAAGATATTTGTCGTTGATTGCGTTATAGTCCTCTCTGAGCTTTTCCAGTTCGGCTTTTTCCTTATCCTTTTTGGATTCCTTTTTATTCTTTTTCGGCTGCTCGGTCTGCTCGGGCTGTTCGGTTTTAGCCTGTTCTTCAACAGTCTCCTGCTCCGGCAGCTTATTCTCATTATCGGGCATTTGGGATTCTCCCTTCCTTGATAATAGTTATTTATTCGTTATAGGTCTCGCTCAAAAGCTTACCTAAAGTTGCGGCAAAATATTCAACCTGCGGCAAAAGCCTTGCGTAATCCATTCGCGTCGGACCTATAAGTCCTATCGCGCCCATCGCCTTTTTGCCGATTGGGTATCTCGCTATCACCACCGAGCTTTCTTCCAGTGCGCCCGCGCTGCTCTCACGACCTATCATTATCTGAACAGGTCTGTCGCAGGAGGCTATCATCTCGCGCATCTGGCGGCGTTGTTCGATAAAGCTGAACAGGTCATAAGCGCCGTGCGCCAGTTCGCTGTGTTCCAGCAGATTTGTCATTCCCCTGGCGAAATACTGTCCCTCGTCTATCTCACGCGCCAGTTCATACAGCGCCGAAAACACCGGCATAAACAGTCTCGAATAATCTCCGAGCGAAACGCTCACCGATTTGAGATAGGAGCCTGTTATCTCGTCAATGCTCCGTCCCACCAGTCTCTGCTGCGCGAACTGCATAAAGAAATCGACTATCTGCGGCGTAACGTTAAAATCAACTCTGCAAACCTTGCTCTTGATAACTCCGGTGGAAGCTATCATCAGTATTACCACCGTCTGCTCGCCCGCGGGGATTATCTCTATCTTTTTCACCGTCACGGTGGAATGTATCATCGTGGTGGTTATGCTCGCCAAGCCGGTTAAGCGCGAGAGCGCGTCAGCCGCGTCTTGCAGGAGCTGGTCGGGGTCGGCATTGCGAACATTGAAAAGAGCGTCTATTTCCGCCCGCTCGGAGGAGGTCAGCGGAATGGTCTGCATCACATCGTCGATATAGGCTCGATAGCCCATGTGGGTGGGTATTCTGCCGGACGAGGTGTGCGGCTGTTCCAAAAGTCCCGCCGTTTCGAGCGCCGCCATGTCGTTTCTTATTGTGGCGGAAGAAAAGGCGTTATCCATAGCCTGAGCTACATATTTTGAGCCTACCGGAGCGCCGGTGTCTATAAACTGCTCGATAACTGCCTCGAGTATCTTTTTCTTGCGTGCATCCAATGCCATTTTCGGGTCCTTCCTTTCGGTTTCGGATTGCCGTCTGCATCGTTAGCACTCTTTCTCTCTGAGTGCTAACTGTAGATTATCATTATAGCGCGACAAAGTCAAGGGGTTTCACAAATTATTTACAATGTTTGCAAAAAATAAGATATTTTCGTCGCCCGAAATTTTTATCCGTTTCCTTTTCTCTTTCTCGAAAAAAGGCGCAAAAATCCCCGCTCTCCGAAAACGGAAAGCGGGGTGTTCGCCCAAATCAATAGAATCCGAGCTTTTTATAAACCTTGTCTCTTGTTCTGCCGGAAAAGCGCATAGCCATCTGCAAGCCTTCGGTGTAGCACTGCTCGAGATACGCCTTATCCGCGATAAGCTCGTCAAACCGCTCACGCACCGGCGCGAGAATATCGGCTACCGTTTCGCCTACCGCAATCTTAAAGTCGCCGTAGCCCTTGCCCTCAAATTCCCGCATTATCTCCTCGTCCGATTTGCCGGTAAAGGCGGAATAGATAGTCATAAGATTGCCTATTCCCTCCTTGCCCTCTCCGCGGCAGATTCCGCTGCCGGAATCGGTCACAGCGCTCTTGAACTTTTTGATAACGGTATCCTTGGGGTCAAGCACTGCTACATAGCCCTTGGGATTGGGGTCGGATTTCGACATCTTTTTGGTCGGGTCGTTGAGTGACATTATCTTGGCTCCCGCCTTGGGGAAAAGGCACTCGGGAACGGTGAACAACTTTCCGTAGATACCGTTCATGCGCTGTGCAATGTCACGGGTCAGCTCAACGTGCTGCTTCTGGTCTATTCCCACAGGAACCAAATCCGCCTGATAAAGCAGTATATCCGATGCCATAAGGGTAGGATAGGTGAAAAGTCCCGCGTTGATATTGTCGGCATAGCGGGCAGACTTATCCTTAAACTGCGTCATGCGCGACAGCTCACCGAACTGGGTGTGGCAGTTGAGCGCCCACGCAACCTCGGCGTGGTGCGGATTCTGGCTCTGAATAAACACTATGCTGCGCTTGGGGTCAACTCCGCAGGCGAGCAGCATCGCATAGCCGTCGAGAGTGTTCTTTTTGAGGGTGGCGGGGTCCTGTCTTACAGTGGTGGCGTGGAGATTGGCTATCATAAAGAGACAGTTATACTGCTCCTGTATCTCCGCCCAGTTTTTCACCGCGCCCAAATAGTTTCCTATCGTGATAAGTCCCGAGGGCTGTATTCCCGAGAGGACTATCTTCTTTTTTTCGGGGGTCTTTATCTCTTCGCTCATTATATTTCGCCTTTCATAAACGGGAATAGCAATTCAAAATCATTTCAGCCATTCATGGCTCAAACGTCCGAGAATATCAACGCCCTTTATTATCTGCTCATCGGTGGGGGTGGAATAGTTCATTCTGAAGCCGTTATTCGGCTTGGAAGCGTCTACCGCGAAAGCAACTCCCGGAACGCAGTAAACTCCGCGCTTTATTCCCTCCTGAACAAAGGGGAAGGAGTCCACTCCCTCGGGCAGAAACGCCATAACAAACAATCCGCCCTCGGGACGATTGAATTTGACATCGGGGTGCATCTTCTTTTCCATCTCGTCGAGCATGAGGTCGCATTTTCTGCGATAAATCTCACGGGTGGCGGCGATATGGGCGTTGTAGTCGTATTTGTTCATATATTCGTTGACGATATACTGGAACAAAACGGTGGAATGAACATCGGTTGTCTGTTTGGCAACAGTCAGCCTGTTGGTCAATTCCTTGTTGAAAACGATAAATCCGAGTCGGAAAGCGGGAGCCATAACCTTTGAAAAGCTGCCGGAATAGATAACTATTCCCTCTTCGTCAAGCGACTTTATCGGCTTTTGCGGCTCACCGGCAAATCTCAATTCGCTGTAAGGATTATCTTCAAATATCATCACGTTATGCTCTTTGCAAAGCTCATACACTCTGCGGCGCTTTTCAGCGCTCATGGTGATTCCGGTAGGATTCTGGAAGCTGGGTATTGTGTATAAGAATCTGATATTCTTTTCTGTGTTAAGCGCCTCCTCCAGCTTTTCGAGGTTGATGCCGTCGCTCTCCACAGGTATTCCCACCAGCTTTGCGCCGTATGCTCTGAAGGTGTTCAGGCAGCCGACAAACGCCGGCTCCTCGGTGAGAATAACATCTCCGCGGTTTACAAGTACCTTGGTGGCAAGGTCAGCCGCCTGCTGACCGCCCGAAACGATAAGCAGCTCATTATCCTCAAAGTCTATTCCCTCAACGCGAGCAAGATGCTTTTTCATCGTCTCGCGCAGGGGAGAATAACCCTCCGAAAGTCCGTATTGCAAAACCGAAACAGGGTCGTCCTTGAGAATATGCGCCGTTATCTCGGCTATCTCCTCAACGGGAAAGCTCTCCGGAGAGGGGTTTCCGCCGCCGAAAGCTATCATATTGGGGTCTTTGGCGAGTTTAAACAGCTCACGGATTATCGAGCCTTGCACTCCGCTCATATTGTCGGATATTGTGTATTGCATTATTTACAGCTCCTTTATCAATGATGCGGCGATTCCTTTACCATATTTATCGCAGCGGCGATTTGCTTTACAACCTCAAGCTCATAGCGCTTTTGGGTGTATTGTATTTTGGCAAAAAGCTCTCCCTCACCGGTAACTACATACCTCGGCGGCAGATTATTCAGCGCCAGCGCGACAATATCCGCGCGACACCGTTCGCATTTGCAGCAATCATAGCTTTTGAGCATTTCGTCAAGCCTTTCCTCAACCACATGCTCCATTACATTGTGATATTTCAACATTCGCAAAACGCCCTTTCTGAAAAACAGGCAGTCTTATTTTCCGAGAGCCTCCTTGAGCTTGGCGATACCCTTTTCGATTCTTTCGAGGGTATCCGCCTTGCCGATGGTGGCGGCAATTTCAACACCGCCGCCGGGAGTAAACTGCTTTCCGCTGACGGCAACACGCAGTGGCCAGAGGATAATTCCGTTCTTGCAGCCCAACTCCGCAATGAGAGCAAAGAGCGCCTCATGGATATTGTCAAATGTGAAATCGCTTATTCCCTCGAGAACAGGCTTTACCTTTTCGAGCGAATCAAGTGCAACCTCAGGATTGGTTTTCATCTTCTTGGAAGTGTAAAGCTCAAGGTCGTATTCGGGCAGCTCGTCGATAAAATCGAGCTGCGCGGGAATATCACCCAGCACCTCACAGCGCTGGTGGAGCGCGCCCGCCATGATATGCAGATCAACGTCCTTGGTGACAGCCTTCTTCATCCAGGGCAGAGCCGCCTCATAGAACTGCTCGGGAGTCATGCGGCGGATATACTCGGCATTGACATAGTTGAGCTTAACGGGGTCAAAGATAGCGGGAGACTTGGATACATCGTAGATGGAAAACACCTTTTTCATCTCATCGAGGGTCATTATCTCCTGCTCGCCCTTGGGACTCCAGCCCAGCAGAGCGATATAGTTGAGAATAGCCTCCGTGAGATAACCCTTTGCGATAAGGTCCTGATAAGAGGCATCGCCGTTTCTCTTGGAGAGCTTGTTGGAAGCATCCTTCATTACGGGCGGGCAGTGCAGATACTTGGGTATCTCCCAGCCAAACGCCTGATAAAGCAGGTTATACTTGGGCGCGGAGGAGAGATACTCGGTTCCGCGGATAACAGTGGTGATGCCCATGAGGTGATCGTCAACAACGTTTGCGAAGTTGTAGGTGGGCATACCGTCGGTCTTTATGAGAATCTGATCATCGAGGGTGTTGCACTCAACGGTGATGTCGTCACGGATTTCGTCGTGGAAAGTGACGGTTCCCTCATCGGGTATTCTCTGGCGAATAACATAGGGAATACCGGCATCGAGCTTTTCCTGTATCTCCTCGGGAGTAAGATGCAGGCAGTGGCGGTCATACTTGGGAACCATGTTAGAAGCCTTCTGAAGCACCTTCATCTCATCAAGGCGCTCCTTGTCGCAGAAGCAGCGATAAGCGTAGCCGTTGTCTATCAGCCACTGGGCATACTTCTGATATATCGGCTTTCTGTCAGACTGAACATAGGGACCGTATTCGCCGCCCACATCGGGACCCTCGTCCCAATAGAGTCCGGTTTCCTTGAGGGTCTTGTATATAACGTCCATAGCGCCCTCAACAAAGCGCTCCTGATCGGTGTCCTCAACTCTGAGGATAAAGGTTCCCTCGTCACTTCCCTTTGCGGCGAGATAGGCATAAAGCGCGGTTCTCAGATTGCCGACGTGCATATATCCCGTGGGGCTGGGAGCAAATCTGGTGCGCGGGTGTTTAAAATCTATCATTGTGATTCCTCCAAAATTTGTATACATATTTTTCAAGCCGAAAATCTCAGCGAGTTTTTGCGAGAAAGGAAAAATATCGCTGCTGACCCATATTAAAACTGATTAACACTCTTATATTAGGCTAGTCGGGCGGTCTTGTCAAGAATCGTGATAAATTCGCCAATATCGCACAATTTATTTTCGCCGCGAAAGCTGTTGAAAACGGCAAAAACGCCCAAATCGGAAAGCCGATTCCGCCGCGAAATGACAGTCTCTCCCCTTATCGCGCAAAAATTTTTCCGCGAAAAACACTCCCTTTCCCGAATTTCGACAGCCGCTCTCGGGCATATTGCCACTTTTTCCCACCCGCGATTAACCGACAGATTTTTCCCGCCCCGAGCGCATATAATCGGAGCTGTAATACACACGGCGAAAGCGGGACGAGCTTTTCGCCGCAGGGAGGAAACCTTTATGCCGATATATGTTGCCGCTTCCTCGCGGCTCTTTTCACACACCAATGAGCTGAAAGCGCTTATCCCGCCCTTTTTGGCAGGGGCGGTGGGCTTTGTTATGAGCGGAGCCTCGATATTGCAGGCCGCCGCCCCGTTTGCTGTGGCATGGGCGGGAGCGGTATCCCCCGCCATGGCTCTGCCCGCAACGGTTGGAGCGGCGGCAGGCTACTTTCTTCTGCTGAAAGGAGACGGCGCGCTGAGATATATAGCCTGTCTGCTCTTAACGCTGGCGCTCAGATGGGCGCTTTCATTCATTCCTAAAAAGCGGGTTGTATACTATTCCCCGCTCTTTGCCGCCGCCTCGATAGCTACAACCGGTCTTGCGGCGGCGCTGATAGACAGCGCCCGACCTTTCGGCTATATCATCGCTTTTTGCGAAACGCTGATAACCGCCACCGCAGGTATTCTATTTGGAAAAGCACAGCGGGCAATCGCGGAAGAAAGCTGTCTCACTCACACAAACAGCATTTGCACGGCGATTTTTCTCGCGGCTGTTTATATGGGACTTTGTTCCGTTTCCTTCTTTTCGCTCTCCCCCGCAGTTATATTGGCGACAGCGGCCGTTATATGCAGCGGCTGCTTCGCCCGTGCGGGAACAAGCTGCGCCGTCGCCGTTTCCGCGGGAATATGCTCCGCTCTTGTCGGCGACAGCTCGATGCTGGCGGTCTATTCCGCGGCAGGACTTGCTTCGGGGGTATTTGCCCCGCTCGGCAGACTGAGCTGCTGCTTTTCGGCGCTTTTTGCCTGCCTTTTGGCAGAAGCCGCGCAAAACGGCTTTGAGCGGATACCGCTCATCTTTGCAGAAGCGGCTGCCGCCTGCGCTTTATCGGCGCTCATTCCCTCATCGCTGCTGCGAAAGCTGGGCATAGCCGACTGTGCCGACAGCGCCGAGGGGGAAATTCTGCGCCGGCTGACCGAAAACAGTCTTTCGCGGCTGGGCAGCGCCCTATCGGAAATATCCCAAACCACCGAGGAGGTGTCAAAGCGGGTCAGCGAGATAGGCTCCTGCTCGATAGACTCTGTTATCACCGATTCCTGCTCAAAGATTTGCCGCGGGTGCAAAAATTCTCCCCGCTGTTGGCAAACCGACCACGAAACCACGCAGGACGCGCTCAACCACGCCTTTTCCGCCGCAAAACGCTTCGGCAAAGCAAAGCGGGAAGATATTCCCGAGCATTTTTCCTGCGAACGGCTGGATATGCTGCTCGACGAAATAAATTCCCGAACCGCCACCTGTTTCGCTTCTCGCGGCAGACAGCGGTTTTCCGCCCTGCTCAGGAGCGTTTCGAGCGACCAGTTCGGCGGAATGGGCGAACTGCTCGATTCGCTCAGAGAAAGGCTTTCCCAATGCCGCGGCGCCCCGCCCCAAACGGCACGGGCAATCAACAGCTATCTCACCTCAAAAAGCTGCGGGGCAGAGGATATATGCTGTTACTGCCTTGGCGAAAGCGGAATTTCCGTCTCGGCACGGGTGCCGGTTCACTCCTCCTCGCAGCTTATGAGCCCGCAGGTCGCCGCCGACCTGTCGGAGCTTGCGGCACAGGAACTGGATATTCCCACAAGGAGCTGTGACGGCGGCTTTGCCGAGATACTGTGGCAGCCAAAGGCTAATTTCGGCATAGAATACTCTTTTTTGCAGCGAGCCGCCGAGTGCAGCCGCTTTTGCGGAGACAGCTGCCGCGTGACAAAACGCGCCGACAACCGCGCCATTCTCCTGCTCTGCGACGGAATGGGTGTCGGCGGGCCTGCCGCGGTAGATGCCGAAATGACCGTTTCGCTCATCGAGCGCCTGCTTATCTCCGGCACGGAATTTGCCCCCGCGTTGAAGCTGGCAAACGCCGCTCTCCTTTCGGGCGGCGGTGACGAACGGCTATGCACCGTCGATGCCGCGATACTCGACCTTTACAGCTGCCGTCTGGAGCTGTTTAAGGCGGGAGCCGCCCCAACCTACCTCTGCCGTGAGGGGCGCTGCACCACCCTCGAAAGCCAATCTCTACCCGCCGGAATTTTGGGCGGCGCGGAAGCACAGCGGCTCACCTCGGTTCTCTCGGAGGGCGACCTTATCATAATGGTGTCCGACGGGCTTTTGGAAGACGGCGGCGAATGGATTCCCTCGCAGATAACCTCTCTCTGCCGCCTGCCGTTGGACGAGATATGCGAAAATCTGATAGAAACCGCCTGCAATCGCCGAACCGCTCTCCATGAAGACGACATGACCGTTATCGCCGCAAGGGTGACAAAATCCTGACCGACAAAAAATCCTCCGTGCCTTAAAATTCTTAAAGCACGGAGGATAATTCTTTTTCGGGAATATCAATAGTTCATTTCCAGTATTTTGGATACAGAGAACTTCTTTACCACATCGGAATTGAGCTTATATCCGGCGGCATCGGCTATCGCACCGAGGCCCTGCTTAAACTCGTCTGCCTTATAAACCATCAGCAGAGAATCGCTTATTCTGTCAAAGCCTTCCTTGTCAGCCATAGCCTCGCGGCGGTCGAATATGACAAGATAGCTCTCGTCCTCATAGAAAAGCGGCTTTTTGTATTCTGTTGCGGCAAAAAGCTGCTCGCGGAGCTTTTCGGGATAGCTGCTGTCGCTCTTGGGAACCAGCACTTCACATTCGCTCTCCACCAGCTCGGCAGGCTCAGTCACTTCGTTGAGGGCACGCTGACGGTTGTTTTCCTCAACATATATGTCGAACACCGATGTGCCGGAATTTGCCTTTGCCTTGTAGCCCTCGTAAACCTTTTTGACCTCGGCGGCTTTCTCCTCGTCGAGCGCAAGACCGGTGTTCATATCCTTGAGAGAAAGGATAACCATTACGGAACGGGCATAGTTTTCAACGAAGAAATTCTCCAGTTCCTCAGCGGGAACAGCCTTTTCGCCGCCGATGCCGTAGGTCTTGGCGAAAACGATGTTGGCAAGCTGATTGTTTCTGGCAACCTTCTTAGCCGAATCGGCGGATATTCCGAGAGAGGTCATATTCTTGCTGTCGGCAGACCATGTAGCGTCTATCTGCGAGTCCAGCATCGAAACAGTATCGGGATCCAGCGAGATACCCATGCGAGCCGCCTCGGATTCAACCGCGACATAGCTCTTTACCAGCTCCGCGGTGCGGTTCTGTATCCACTGCTCCGCATTAACGCCGTCAATCTCGGCGGCAAGCATCTCCTTGGGTGTCATATAGGGATTGTTGAGCATGGTATAAGCGTCATTCACGGCGTTTATCTGATGTGTGATGTAAACGCCTGCGGGGATTTCTCCGCCGTTATATACGGCGGCTATCTGCGGTGCGCTTTGGGCACAGCCTGCAAGGGTCAAAGCCGCCATGCAAACAGCCAGTGCCGCCGCGACAAGCTTTTTGATATTCATTTATATTCCTCCTTAAAAAGACCCAACGGGCAAACAATAACATATATTATAACCACTGACGACGGCAAAGTCCAGTAAAAACCGCTCAATAAATATCAATTAAAATCAAATCCCATTTCTTTGTTGAAAATCCGCCACCTATGTGATAGAATTTTAGTTTAGAATGTGTTTTAGGCAGGTGTTAAAAATGAAGTTGGGTTTTGACAGCGAGGCTTATATCAAGGAACAGAGTGCGCGTATTCGCCAGCGTGTAGAGCAGTTCGGCGGAAAGCTCTATCTGGAATTCGGCGGAAAGCTCTTTGATGATTTGCACGCGGCGAGAGTCCTTCCCGGATTTGACTACAACGCCAAGGCAAAGCTGCTTGTGGAGCTGCGCGACCAGGCAGAGATAATCCTCTGCATCAGCGCAAAGGCGATAGAAAGCAACAAAATACGCGCCGACATCGGCATCACCTACGATTTGGATGTTCTGCGCCTGATAGACAAGCTCCGCAAGATGGGACTTTATATCGGCTCGGTGCTGATAACCCAGTATTCCGGTCAGAGCGGCGCCGATACTTTCAGAAAAAAGCTGGAGATGCGCGGCGAAAGGGTTTATGTTCACACCCTCACCAAGGGTTACCCCTCCGATGTTGACACTATCGTCTCGGACGAGGGCTACGGCGCAAACCCCTATATCGAAACCAGCCGCCCGCTTGTGGTGGTTACCGCCCCCGGTCCCGGCAGCGGAAAGCTCGCCACCTGCCTTTCTCAGCTTTATCATGAGCAAAAGCACGGCATCAAGGCGGGATACGCAAAATACGAGACCTTCCCGGTTTGGGATTTGCCGCTTCAGCACCCTGTAAACATCGCCTACGAAGCCGCCACCGCCGATTTGAAGGATGTCAACATGATAGACCCCTTCCACCTCTCGGCTTACGGCGTTACCGCGGTCAACTACAACCGCGACATCGAGGCTTTTCCCGTGGTGAAAACGATACTCGGTCGGATTTTGGGCGACAACATATACTGTTCCCCAACCGATATGGGTGTGAATATGATAGGCCGCTGCATAATCGACGATGAAGCGGTATGCAACGCCGCAAAGCAGGAGATTATCCGCCGCTATTTCAAGGCGCATTGCGACTATAAAAAGGGTATCGGCGACATGGACAGCTGCAAACGGATAGAATTTCTCATGAGTTCGCTGGGACTTCGCCCCTCCGATCGTTCCACCGTTCTTCCCGCAGTGGAAAAGGCAAAGGAGAGCGGCAGGAGCGTTGTCGCGATAGAGCTGCCCAACGGCAGGATAGTCACCGGAAAATCCTCCCCTCTCATGAATGACACCGCCTCGGCGGTTCTCAATTCGATAAAGGTTCTGGCAGGACTTTCCGACGAGATTCTTCTTATCTCTCCGATAGTTTTGGAGCCTATCATCAACATGAAAAAGGAGATTCTCGGCTCGAGCTACCCCGTGTTAAAGCTGGAAGAGGTTTTGCAGGCGCTTTCCATTTCCGCCGCAACCAACCCCACCGCCGAGCTTGCGATGAAGCAGCTCCCCAAGCTGCGCGGCTGTGACGCTCATTGCTCCGACATCATCACCCAGCACGACGGCTCCACCTTCCTCAAAATGGGAATCAACTACACCTGCGAGCCGCAGTTCCCGACAAAGGATTTGTATTTCAGATAAAGCCAAAACGCCGTTCGGTTTGAGCCGAACGGCGTTTACTTTTTTGAACATTCCAA
>CAZNJJ010000042.1:0-12830 GCA_964573335.1 uncultured Oscillospiraceae bacterium
CGGAACACCTCCGGCAAGGATATGACCTATTTCGACCAGGAGAAGAACGAGCATTACATTCCCTATGTTGTTGAGCCTTCGCTCGGTGCTGACCGTGTTACCCTCGCGTTCCTCGTAGAGGCATACGACGAGGAGGTTGTGGGTCAGGATAAAAACGGCAAGGACGATGTCCGCACCGTTATGCACTTCCACCCTGCGCTCGCGCCCTACAAGGCGGCGGTGCTTCCCCTCTCCAAAAAGCTGACCCCCAAGGCGGAGGAGATATATCACGAACTGCAAAAGGAGTTCATGGTAGATTTTGACGATGCAGGCTCTATCGGCAAGCGCTATCGCCGTGAGGACGAGATTGGCACTCCCTTCTGCATCACCGTTGACTTTGACACCATCGGCGATCCCGAAAAGGGAATCGCGGCGGATAACTGCGTTACCGTGCGTGACCGCGACACCATGGAGCAGGTTCGTATGCCTGTTTCCGAGGTGGCAAACTATATCCGCGAAAAGATAAAGTTCTGATAAAATAATTTTTATGGGGCGGTCCGGCATATATTGTTTTGCCGGACTGTCTTGATAATCGGGGGTGAGCCTTGTGGAATCGTGTGTTATGACCGACCGCGCATGGCTGGAAATAGATTTGAACAGGCTTAGCGGCAACATTGAGCTGCTGCGCTCGCATCTGAATAAAAACTGCCGCATAATGGCGGTGGTTAAGGCAAACGCCTACGGACTGGGCGCCGCGGAGATAGCGCGTTTTCTTGAACAGAATGAGGGAATAGAGCATTTTGCGGTGGCTAGCTTTTCGGAGGGTGTTGAGCTGAGAAAAGCGGGCATCGGGGGAGAAATACTGATTCTTTCCTATTCCGCGCCGCATCTCGCGCCGGAACTGATGAAATATCGGCTTTCGCAGGCGGTGGCATCGCTCGATTATGCCGAGGAAATCAGCGGCAGAGCCGAAAAGCTCGGCGGCGTGATAAAGGCTCATGTCAAGATAGATACGGGCATGACCCGCACCGGATTTGATTTTCGCTGTGACGAGGACATCGAGAGGATTGCAAAGGTGTATTCTCTCGCGGGAATAAGCTGCGAGGGAACTTTCAGTCATTTTTCTTCCGCCGATGACGGAAGTGAGGGCGCGGAGCAATACACCCTCATGCAGATAGAGCGATTTGAGCGGGCTACGGCGCTTTTGCGCGGCAGAGGGATAGATACCGGCTTGCGGCATATATGCAATTCCGGCGGAATACAAAAATATCCGCAGGCGCATTTTGATATGGTTCGCTGCGGGGCGGTGATAACCGGCTACAACACCGCCTGCGATATTACGCCGTGGAAAATCAAGCCGGTTGCCTCGCTGAAAGCCGCCGTCACCTCGCTGAGAGATATTCCCGCGGGGACACCGATAAGCTACAGCCGCACCTTTAAGGCGGAAAAGCCGCTTAGAGTTGCGGTGCTTTCCATCGGATATGCCGACGGCTACCCGAGAGCGCTTTCCCGTGTGGGAAAGGTTATGCTCAACGGCTGTTGGGCACGTCAGCTCGGAAATGTCTGCATGGATCAGATGATGATAGATGTCACAGATATACCCGATGTCACGGTGGGCGACGCGGCGGTTATCATCGGAGAAAGCGGTTCGCTCTGCCAAACCGCCGACGACCTTGCCGCCCAGTGCCAAAGCTGTATGCACGAGATAATGTCGCGGCTTTCGCTGAGATTGCAGAGAATATATCTGAAAGACGGCAGATTGATAGAGATAGTATAACAAAACCCCCTTTTCGGCAGGAAAAGGGGGTTTTTGTATGTGATATTCAATATGCGGCTATGCCGTAGTTTTCCTCGGCGGGAATATCATATTCCGATTGAGCGCCGATTTCACCGTTCAGCTCATCGGCAGGCTCGTTTTGCTTCATCGCGGTCATGTAGAGCCAGGCACAGCACCCCGCCAAAAGGCAGATGAATATGAGCTTTATTACAGGATGAACAACACCCTGTTTTTCGGGGTCGGGATAGCGCACCATGGCATACATTCTGCCGACTATATGCCCGACTATCGCCGATGCCGCTATCAGGAATAAAATTCCGACTATCGTTTGCGCCCAAAGGGGCAGCTTTTCTATCATATCGAGAATCGAGCTTTTATCTTCCATTCCCATAGAGTCCATTCCCATAGAACCCATTCCCATGATGACACCTCCGTGATATTATTGCACTTCTTATATAATAGTGGGCGGTTTTTTCGGTTTTGTTTCGTGCCGGTGGTAGAAAAATTTCCAAACAGCGCAAATAGTGTTGATTTAACGCAATGAATTGCGATATACTGACATCATATCACGAAAAGTCGGAAAGGGGAACACTAAAATGTATCGTGAAATGATGGACACTATCGGTTTTGTCAGCGAATTTGATTCCGAGGTAGGCTCAGCTATGAACGACGAGCTTGCCCGCCAGCGCAGAAATATCGAGCTTATCGCAAGTGAGAATATCGTTTCTCCCGCTGTTATGGCGGCAATGGGCTCGGTTCTCACCAACAAATACGCCGAGGGCTATCCCGGAAAGCGCTATTACGGCGGCTGCCAGTGCGTTGATGTGGTGGAGGATATTGCGAGAAAGCGCGCCTGCGAGCTTTTCGGCGCGGAACACGCCAACGTTCAGCCTCATTCGGGCGCTCAGGCAAACGAGGCGGTGTATATGGCGCTGATAAATGTAGGCGACACTGTTCTCGGCATGAATCTCGCCAACGGCGGTCATCTCACTCACGGTTCTCCTGTGAATTTCTCCGGCAAGCACTACAACATTATACCATACGGTCTTGACGAAAACGGTTATATCGACTACGAAAATGTTCGTGCCCTCGCCCATGAGCATAAGCCGAAGATGATAATTGCCGGCGCTTCCGCTTATCCCAGAGAGATTCGCTTTGACATATTCGCCGATATAGCGAAAGAGGTAGGCGCTTATCTTTTTGTGGATATGGCGCATATCGCCGGTCTTGTAGCGGGCGGAATGCATATGTCTCCCGTTCCTTATGCCGATGTTGTCACCACCACCACCCACAAAACGCTCAGAGGACCCCGCGGCGGCATGATTCTCTGCAAGGAGTCGCTTGCCAAGCAGATAGATAAGGCAATCTTCCCCGGAACTCAGGGCGGCCCGCTTGAGCATATCATAGCGGCAAAGGCGGTTTGCCTGGGAGAGGCGATGCAGCCCGCTTTCAAGCAGTATGCCGAGCAGGTGGTTAAAAACGCCAAGGCTATGGCGGCTGAATTTTCCCGCTTGGGCGTGAATATGGTTTCGGGCGGAACCGACAACCACCTCATGCTCATCGACCTGCAAAATCTCAACATAACCGGAAAGGAACTGGAAAAGCGTCTTGACGAGGTTTACATCACCGTGAATAAGAACGCCGTTCCCAACGACCCGCAAAGCCCCTTTGTCACCAGCGGAATAAGAGTTGGAACACCGGCTGTCACCACCCGCGGCTTTAAGGAGCCGGAGATGGTGAAAATCGCGAACTGGATTTACCTCGCCGCAACCGACTTTGAAAATTCCGCCGAGAAGATAAGAGCGGAAGTCACCGAGCTTTGCGCCCAATTCCCGCTTTATTGATAATATCGAACAGAAAATCCTCCGTATGAAAAATACGGAGGATTTTTTCAGCCGTTTTGCTGGAGCCTTTTCATCTTCTGCCAGTTTATAAAGCCGTAAATGTCGTTTGCCAAAAATGCGGCAAAGCAGACCACCACCGAAAGATAACTCGTTTTCTCAAAAGATGCCAACACCCACAGCAGAATAAGCACAACATCGTTTGCGGCGTAAGCCAGCGCGAAAAAGGGACTTCTCCTGAAGGTGAGATAAACGGCGATAAAGCTGGTCGTCACCGAAAGTGTACTCGGCAGAATATTCGCCGTGTTAAAATGCTCCAATATGAAAAAGAATACCGTCGTGACGATAACCGCCGCCGAAAGCATAAAGGCGGTTTCGCGTTTTCCTATGCTGTTTACCTTTACCTGCGAGCGGTTTCCGTTATATGGGTTTTTCAGCCACGAAATCAGCGCGAAAGCCGCCATCGGCATAGACATACCGAGATAGGTCATCATTTCGCCGTAGTAGCAAAAGCTGTATGAAATAACGCCGTAGATAAGGCTGAAAATTATCATCAAAAACTGCCCTGTCGGATTGCCTTTGGCGTTTAATATCAGCGAGAACACCCCTGTCAGCGAGGCGGTGAGGGTGAGATAGCTTTCTCTGTCGAATACCGCAAAGGAGAGCAGAATACAGCCGATTGAGATTTTGAGCAGGGCAATCTCCTGCGGGGAAAAGTAATTTTTGAGCGTTTTGTTTTCCATAGCCTGTTCCTCCCGAAAAAATAAGCATCTGCCTGCACATCTTCAAAGACCTAACGATGTGCAAACAGATGCTTTTCGCATCTTCTGCCCGGTGGCAGACAGATTTAGTTTTCAACTATGGTATCACACCGATGACGCAAATTCAAGAAAAATATTCGGGAAAATATATCTGCCGGCGCTATTTTATCCCTCGCTGACGCTTTCTGTATTCCAGCGCCGCCTGCTCGGTTTTGTTTTCACCGAAGGTGTAATAAACCGAGTCCTTGATGGCATCGGGGAGATACTGCTGCTGAACCCACCCGCCGAAGGCGTGGGGATACTTATAGCCGATGGCGTGCCCGAGCTTCTGCGCGCCGCCGTAGTGACCGTCCTTTAAATGGGCGGGAATATCGCCGTATCTGCCCTGACGGACATCATCGAGCGCCGCATCTATGGCGCAGATGGCGGTGTTGGATTTTGGAGCGGTGGCGACAAGTATAACCGCGTTCGCAAGCGGAATACGCGCCTCGGGCAGTCCCAGCTGCATAGCGGAATCGACTGCCGATTTGACTATCGGTATCACCTGCGGCCATGCCAAGCCAACGTCCTCTGCGGCGCAGACCAAAAGTCTGCGGCAGGCGGAGATGAGGTCGCCCGCTTCCAGCAGGCGGGCGAGATAGTGCAGGGCTGCATTTTCGTCGGAGCCGCGCAGAGATTTTTGAAAGGCGGAAAGAATATCGTAGTGAGCGTCGCCGTCTCTGTCGTAGCGCATGGCGGAGCGCTGAGAAACCTCTTTTGCCGCCTGCGTGGTGATAACTCCGTCAACAGTGGCGACAGCGAGCGCCTCAACCGCGTTTATCGCTTTTCTCACATCGCCGCCGCAGCCGAAAGAGATAGCTTCTGCCGCGCCATCATCAAGCGAATAGCGCATATTGAATCTTTCTTCCGCCAGGTGGAAGGCGCGCAAAACCGCTTTTTCCACCTCTTTTGGCTCTACCGGCTTAAACTCAAAGACGGTGCATCGGGAAAGTATCGCGCCGTAGACATAGAAATAGGGATTTTCGGTGGTGGAAGCTATCAGCGTAACGCTGCCGTCCTCGATATATTCGAGCAGAGTTTGCTGCTGCTTTTTGTTGAGATACTGTATCTCATCGAGATAGAGCAAAATGCCGTTTCTGCCGGAAATGGTATCACGCTCATCGAAAACCTCCTTCAAATCGGAGGTGCCGCAGGTGGTTCCGTTTAAGCGGCGCAGCAGTTTGCCGGTGGAAGCGGCTATAATTCGGGCAACGGTGGTTTTTCCCACTCCCGATGGCCCGTAGAATATGAGATTGGGTATTCTGCCGCTGTCGATGATTCCGCGCAGAACAGCACCCTTTTTAAGAAGATGACTCTGCCCCACTACATCATCAAGCGAATCGGGGCGCAGGGCATCTGCAAGCGGCGAATCTGACATGGCGTGACCTCCCGTTTTTAAAAATTCCTTACCGACCTATTTTAGCGCAAAGAAAATGATAAGTCCATAGCGGTTTGCCCGCCGAAACAGTTATCTCTTTGCCGCGCGGATAAGCTCGGCAGCTTCAACAGGTGAGAGCGCCTGCTGCTCTATGAGCTGTGCCAGCCGCTCAAGACGGGCGTTTTCATCGGTTGGGGAGTCGTAGTCCTCCAAAAAGCTGTGTTCAACGCCGTGATGCTTATATTTTATCACGTTATCCAGCTTTACGTTTAGCATACTCTGATAGATGTTGTATGGTATCTGCGAATTTGCCTTTTCAAGCTGTGCTATGATTCTTTTTATCTCGCGGCGCTTGGAAAGATCCTCGTGCTTTTCCGATGCCTCGGTGAATCGGCAGGCGCACTGCAAAAACCGCAGACCGTTATACTCCTTCCAGCGGATTATCTCCGATTCCCTAACGAGATAGAGCGGGCGGATAAGCTCCATTCCCTCAAAATTGTCGCTGTGGAGCTTGGGCATCATGGTGCGAACCTGCGAGCCGTAGATTATGCTCATCAAAACCGTTTCTATCATGTCATCAAAATGATGCCCGAGTGCTATTTTGTTGCAGCCTAAGGATTTTGCCGCCGAATAGAGCGTGCCTCTCCTCATTCTCGAGCAGAGATAGCAGGGGTTTTTAGGCTCGTTGTAAACCACATTGAAGATGTTGTTTTCCACAACCGTTATCGGAATATTCATCGAAGCGGCGTTTTGCTCTATCAGAGCGCGGTTTTCGGGCAGATAGCCCGGGTCCATGACGAGAAATTTTACCTCAAAGGGAAAATCGCTCACTTTATGAAGCTGCTGCATCAGCTTTGCCAGCAGCATAGAGTCTTTTCCGCCCGATATGCAGACGGCTATCCTGTCGTTTGGCTCAATCATTTCAAACTGCTTTATCGCGGCGACAAAGCGGCTCCATATCGTTTTGCTGAATTTTTTATGCAGGCTGTGTTCCACCTGACGGCATATATCCATTTTCTTTTTCCACCTTAAATCCGTTTTTCTCAAAAGATGATAGCATATATCGGGAGTTCAGTAAAGCGAAAAGACCGCCTTAAAGACGGTCTTTTTGCTGCTTGGACTGAAATTTACGCCATAGCGCCGGTAACGGGGTTGGAGGGGGAAACTACGGTGCCGCTGTTGGAGGAACCGCTGCCGGAAGAAGTGCTGCCGGCGTTGGGTCCTACGATGGGGGTGTTCACAAGAGGAAGCTCGGTGTCGGAAATGACATACTTGCCGAGGGTTCTGGTCTTGATAACAAAGCAGTCATCGTACTCGTCGTATTCCGCAACAGCCTTTACCAGTCTGCCGTCGTCCTTGAGCTGATAGAGGTAGGAGCCGCTTTCAGCCGCGAGGTAGAGGGTGCCGGTCTTGTTGAAGGACGCGCCGTTGCCGTAGAAGAAATCGAGGTTGGCGTTGGGGTAAACGGTGGAAACTCTCTCATCGAAATCGGAAGAAGCGGAGAGCAGAATCTTGCCCTGGCCGAGGGTGTTTACCTCAAAGTAGCTCTCATCGTCGCACTCAAAGGTGAACTCCTCATTCTCGTCGCCGGCAAAGCCGTGACCTTCCTTAAAGAGCTTAACATCTTCGGTTATCTCGTTGTCCTCGGAAAGCTCGTAGGCGATTTCCATATCGACAGCAAGCTCCATATCGTCGTAGTCAAACTCGCCGGACTTACGGAGAGAAACGGTGCCGGAGATGTCAGCCGCATCGGTGCTGCCGGAATTTTTGAGGGATACCGCTACAAAGTAGATATACTTGTGAGCAGTGTCGCCGCCGGTAACCTTTTTCTTGGCGATTTCAACGTTGTTTACAAGGCGGGAGTTCATATCCCACTTCTGCTTGATTTTGATGCCGTCTACTGCGTCGGACTCGAAAACATATTCGGAGTTTGCGGCTACAAGCTCGTCGAGAGCGGACTGAGCGTTGTTCACCTCATTCTGAGCGGTGGTCTTTGCGCCCTCGGTGGTGGTGACAAGCGCGTCGGCTTCGTTAGCCGCGGTTTCGGCGGCGGTGAAAGCGCTGTTCGCATCGGAAACAAGGGTGGAAGCGGTGGTTACAGCTTCACCGGAGGTGCCGGAGGGAGTCTCCTCGGAATCGTAAGCGGCGAGAGCGTTGTTGTACGCCTGCTGGTCGCCTGTGCTGTTGTTCCATGCGTTAGCCGCATCGAGAACCGCCTGAGCGAGCTGCTTCTTTTCGGTGGCGGCACTGAGAGCCTCAGCCTTGGTCTCGGCATCGGAAAGGGCGCTGTTGTAGGCGTTTACGGCAGCCTCGAGAGCGGTCTGCTTCTGGGCGAGGAGAGCCTGCGCGTCGGCGATTGCCTGAGCGGAATCCTCATTGCCGTTGTTGAGCAGGGGGTAGAAGATGGTTTCGCCGTAGGGAACGCTGTCAACGGTGACACCGAGGTCAACTGCGGATTTGTCGTCGTCGTAGAGGTAGGCGTTTGTGCTGATAGAGCCTACGGGGTAGAGTGCGTCGTCATCTCTTGCAAATACGCCGTAGTTCATGCTCAGCGCCATTGCGGATGCAAGTCCCATTGCAATAAATCTTTTCATTTCTTGTTTTCCTCCTAAAACTAAAGGTCGCCCCGTGGTTTTGTCAGAAAACGAATCTCATCGTTTGAGCATTGCTGTCGGTGGGCAGGGGGTGAAGTGTCTTTTTCCTGCGTTCTCCTTGCGCGGGAATTGATTTTCAACCTCCGAACTCGCTGTTTACGGGTTCGCTTATCAAGTGTTTCGCCGACTCGGTTTTTATGCAAGAATGATTTTGGAAATGCAGTAAATCACTGACAAGCGCTTTAAATCCCTGCGGTTTTGCCGTTTTGAAAAGAAAACGCGATGCTCCCGAAAGGGGAGACACCGCGCTTTTTCATGCGAAAACAAATTGTATCAGCAGCATATATGAAATTGTTCCGCCCGCGACAGACACCAGCATCTGCCGCCATTTGAGATGCAGAAGAATAACTATTATCATGGCAATCGCCTCGGGCATACCGTGCGAACCGGAAAGGAGATTAACGTCCTTCAGGCAGTAAACCAACAGCATCGCGAAAACCGCCGGCGGCAGCGCCCTGCCGAGATAGAGAACAAAATCCGGCGCCTGTTTGCCCGCGGGAAAAACGACAAAGGCGATGAAGCGGGTGATTATCGTTCCGAGAGCTATCGCGGCTACCGTTATCGCAATTTGAACCGATGTCATGGTTGTTCCTCCTTTGCCGCTTCAACACTTTTTCTCATAACCGCCAAAGCTATTATAATAGATACCATCGCGGGGATTATAAAGCCTGCCGCGCCGAATATCAGTCGGCAGATTATCGAGAGAACAAAGCCCATAAAAAGAACGTTGTGCTTTTTCTCACCCAAAAACTGCTCCAGCACAATGACTACAAACATCGCGGTCATAACAAAGTCAAGTCCTGCGGTGTTAAAGCTGATAAGCGAGCCGAAAGCCGCGCCGAAAGCGCCGCCGAATATCCAATAGATGTGGTCTAGCAGCGAAACGAAAAACATAAACCACCCTTTGTCCACATCATCGGGGATATAATAGGAGCAGTTTATCGAAAAGGTTTCGTCTGTCATGGCGAATATCATATAGAGCTTTTTCAGCCCAATGTCCTTATACTTTTCCAGCATGGATATGCCGTAAAAGATGTGGCGGGCATTGACCATCAGCGTCATCAAAAACGCCTGAATCGGGTCAAAGGGGGCGAGCAGTATGCTGACCGCTATAAACTGCATCGAGCCGGAATAGATAACAAGGCTCATTATCACCACCAGCCAAATAGGAAAACCGGAAACCTGCATCAATATGCCGAACGCCATTCCCAAAAACAGATACCCCGTGAGGATAGGTATAGTGCGCGGAAAGGCGCTTTTCAGCGCTTTTGTCACTTTGCTGTTCATTAGATAGCCACAGTCCCTTTTTAACGGGAATACCCCGATTTTTAACAACAATTTGACATTATACAACATTTATTGCTCTCAGGCAACATAAAACAGCAAATAAATTCGCCCATGAAGCGGGAGCTTCACAGGCGAATTGAATGGCGTATCCCGTCTCGAAAAGGGGATACTCTCTTTTAAAATGCTCAGATTTTTACGACTTTAAGCTCGGTAGGCTCGAAAAGACCCAGCCGCTTGGAAACATTGACATACACCTGCGGGTCGCCCGAGGTGCAGATGGTAAAGCTGCCGCGCTCCTTTTCGCTGAAGGAGTTATCCTGCTCGGCGAGATAATTCTTAACAGCCTTTGCCTGCTCCAACGCGGGATTTATCATGGTTATATCGGGATAGCAGCGCTTAAAATTGTCCTCAACGATAGGATAATGTGTGCATCCGAGAATAAGATGCTCCACCTTTTTGCGGGAGAGGATATTGTCAACCTGAGTGCGTATCTCGGTGTTGATGTCGTTTTCGTTAAAGTCGCCGCGGTCTACCAGTGCCGCCAGCAGAGGACTGCCTTTTCCCACCACCTCAACAGAGGGGTCGTGGCTGTGAATGAGCTTGTCGTAGTTTTTGGTGCTGACGGTAAATTCCGTTGCGATAAGACCTACGCTCTTTATTCCCGCTTTGGCGATATATTCCGCCGCGGGAGAAACTATTCCGATGATTTTGTAGTCAAAGCGGGGGGTGAGGCTGTCAACAAGTGTGGAGATTGTGTTGCAGGCGATAGCGGTGACCTTAACGCCGTTATCCCCGAGGAATTTGAGCATATTACAGCTCAGCTCGGTTATCTGCTCGGAGGTTTTGTTTCCGTAGGGGCAGTTGGCACTGTCTCCAAAGTAGATGATGTCCTCGCCCGGCAGGAGCTTTTGCAGTTCTCTCACCACAGTGAGTCCGCCTATTCCCGAATCCATTACGCCGATAGCGCCGTTGAGTTTAGCCATGGTGTTATTCCTCACTTTAATTATATAGTATAAAGATTCTAACTATATGATAATCTTTCAGTTGGAAAATACAAGTGTTTTTAGGGCAATATAGGTATAAAAATGATAGATTTTCAACAAATATGTGCAACAAGAGGGATTATCATCTTGTGTTAAGATTCTTAATATGTTAAAATATCGACGATGCTTTAACAAAGCAAGTTCACAGGCAAATGTTTGAAATAAGAGGAAGGAGACTAGACAATGAAAAAGGCACTTGCATTGCTGCTCAGCGTTATGATGGTCATTTCGATGGCAGCTTGTGCATCTACCCCTGCCGCTCCCGCGTCTTCCGAGACACCTGCGGCATCTTCCGCCCCCGCCTCCTCCGGTGAAACCGCTTCCGCGGCAGCTACCGGAACAGGCACCGCAAAGGGCTTTGGCGGCGATATTACCGCCACCGTCACCATGAATGGCGACAAAATCGAGAATATCGAGGTAGTAGGAAAGGACGAGACCGCCGGCATAGGCGCGGTAGCTGTTGAAAAGCTCCCCGCAAATATGCTCAAGGCTCAGAGCGTCAATGTTGACGTTATGGCGGGCGCTACCATTTCCAGCAAGGCGATAATAGAGGCTGTTTCCGCCGCTATCACCGCTTCCGGCGCAGATATTTCCAAGTATCAGGGAAGTGCTGCCGCAGCTTCCGGTGACGGTTCTGTTGAAACCGTAGACGTTGATATAGCCGTAATCGGTTCCGGCGGCGCAGGCATGGCTGCCGCTATCGAGGCAAAGGCTGCCGGCAAGAACGTTGTAATCATCGAAAAGATGGCTATGATGGGCGGCAACACCACCAAGGCTACCGGCGGCATGAATGCTGCCGAGACCTCCGTGCAGAAGGCTGCCGGTGTTGAGGACTCTGTTCAGCTGATGATAGACGACGCTATGAAGGGCGGCGGCAACATCAACGATAAGGAGCTTGTTACCGCACTCGCAACCAATTCCGCGGCGGCAATCGACTGGCTCGCTTCTATCGGAGCGCCCCTGCCCGATTTGACCACCCTTGCGGCATCTTCCGCAAAGCGCGCACATCGTCCCGAGGGCGGCGGCGCAGTAGGCTCTTATCTTGTTGAAAAGCTGTCCGCTTATATCGCGGAGCAGAAGATTCCCGTATATCTTAACACCAAGGCAACCGAGCTTATCACCGACAACGGCGCGGTAGTAGGCGTAAAGGCGACCGGTGAGGATAAGAATTACATCTTCAACGCCAAGGCGGTAGTTCTCGCAACCGGCGGCTTCGGCGCAAACGAGGAGCTTTACACCAAGTATCGCCCCGAGCTCAAGGGCTTTGTTACCACCAACACCCCCGGCGCTACCGGTGACGGTATCGTTATGGCAGAGGCGGTAGGCGCAAAGCTGACCGACATTGAGCAGATTCAGATTCACCCGACTGTTCATCAGGCTACCAGCATCATGATAACCGAGGGTCTGCGCGGCGACGGCGCTATCCTTGTCAACAAGGAAGGCAAGCGCTTTGTCAACGAAATGGAGACCCGTGCGGCAGTTTCCGCCGCAGAACTGGAGCAGACCGACGGCTGTGCATATCTGGTATTCGACCAGGCTCTCCGTGAGAGAGTAAAGGCTGTTGAGAGCTATGTTAAGAACAACATTCTCGTTGAGGGCGCAACCGTAGAGGAGCTTGCAAAGAACCTCAATATGGATCCCGCTGTTCTCAAGGAGACCATCGACACCTGGAACAAGGCTATCGCCGACAAGAACGATCCCGCTTTCGGACGCGCAACCGGTCTTGACTACGATATTACCAAGGGTCCGTTCTACGCTTCTCTCATCGCTCCCGGCGTACATCACACCATGGGCGGCGTTACCATTAACACCAACGCCGAGGTAATCAACACCGAGGGCAATGTTATCACCGGTCTCTACGCCGCAGGCGAGGTCACCGGAGGAATCCACGGCAACAACCGTCTCGGCGGCAATGCCGTAGCCGACATCATCGTATTCGGTCGTCAGGCAGGTCAGAGCGCAGCGGCTTTTGCAGATAAGGCTGCTTTCGCCAATGCGGAAACCGTAGACGTTGACATAGCCGTAATCGGTTCCGGCGGCGCAGGCATGGCTGCCGCTATCGAGGCAAAGG
>CAZNJJ010000042.1:12930-15263 GCA_964573335.1 uncultured Oscillospiraceae bacterium
TAGCCGACATCATCGTATTCGGTCGTCAGGCAGGTCAGAGCGCAGCGGCTTTTGCGGGCTGATGCTCATATTCGGATAATATCCGTTCCCCCTATGCGGAAAATTCCGCGTAGGGGGAATTTCTTTTTCAAAAAGAGGTTTAAAAATCAAACCTTTGGCGGGAAAAACGGTTTAAGGTTGTCTGACCTTAGTGAAAAATGTTGAAATTTTCGCGAAATATTGAAAAAACGCGACATTCTGCACAGTTGACATTATTTTTTAAATCTTTATAATTAGTTTCAACAACTCAAAATGATAAAAAGCGATGACGGAAAAAGTATTCCGCTGAGAAAAGCGCAGAGAGCCGCCGGTTGGTGAAAGGCGGAGTTTTCAAGCGGCAAGAAAGTCATTCCCGAGCAGCCGACCGAGGGGAAAATTCCCGCCAGGCTCGGACGTTGGGCGCACGTTACGCGCACAGCATTTGTTCCTGCGAGCAGATGCGCTGAGTGGCCGCTTTTAAGGGCGGCAACAAGAGTGGTACCGCAGAGTGTGTTTAGCCTTTGTCTCTTGAACGATTTGTTTCGGGAGATATGGGCTTTTTTATTTTTTAAAAATCATTTTGGGCGAATTTAATATGTATAAATATAATGATTATAGTGCTGCCGGCTCGCTTTTTTGCTGCCAACTTAAAGACGAGAGTTCATTATAATAATTATATGTTATAGCTCAAAGACCGCGGCAGGTGAGGCTTCCGCGGTCTTTTTGCGCGTAAAAAGGCGAAATTTTTGATTGACTTTTTTTGCCGATGCCGCTATACTAGTTAGCGAAAAGGGAGTAGCTTGCATTTCCGCCGGGGAATGTAGCGTGTGCGTCAATACGGGGAAATATCCCCCGCGCACGGTTTAAATAGCAAGACTTTTGTCCGTATTTATCAGGGCAAAGGTCTTTTTTGTTATTAAAGCCTATGCCAAACAAATAAGAAAGAGGGAAAACAATGCTGATCATTTCAAATCTCATGGCAATCACATGGCAGCAGGTCGTTATGTGGGTAATCGGCGGTCTGCTAATTTATCTCGCTATCAACAAGGGAATGGAGCCTACCCTGCTCCTGCCCATGGGCTTTGGCGCTATACTGGTAAACCTGCCTTTCTCCGGCGCTATCGACCAGCTGTATAACGGCGAGCTTGAAGAAGGCGCTATTGATATTCTGTTCAGAGCGGGCATCTCCAATGAGCTTTTCCCGCTGCTCCTCTTTATCGGAATAGGCGCTATGATAGACTTCGGTCCCCTGCTTTCCAACCCCAAGATGCTGCTCTTCGGCGCGGCGGCGCAGTTCGGCATCTTCTTCACTCTGGGAATGGCTGTTCTGTTCGGCTTTGAGCTGAAGGACGCGGCTTCTATCGGCATCATCGGCGCGGCAGACGGTCCTACCGCTATCGTTGTGGCAAACTTCTTCAAGAGCAACTACATCGGCGCTATCACCGTTGCGGCTTATTCCTATATGGCGTTGGTGCCTATTGTTCAGCCCCCTGTAATCAAGCTCATCACCACCAAGAAAGAGCGTCAGATTCGTATGCAGTATGCTCCCGAGAGCGTTTCGCAGAAGGTTAAGATTCTCTTCCCGATAGTTGTTACCATCATTGCCGGAATCGCGGCACCCCGTTCCGTTGCCCTCATCGGATTTTTGATGTTCGGCAACCTTATCCGCGAGTGCGGCGTTTTGGAGGGACTTTCCAATACCGCGCAGAACGTTCTCGCAAACCTCGTCACCCTGTTTTTGGGCTTTACCGTTGCTTCCAAGATGCGTGCAGACCTCTTTGTTACCCCCGAGACTCTGCTCATTCTCGGACTCGGTCTTGTCGCTTTCGTATTCGACACCGTTGGCGGTGTAATGTTCGCAAAGCTCCTCAACCTCTTCACCAAGAATAAGATAAACCCCATGATAGGTGCCGCGGGCATCAGCGCGTTCCCGATGTCTGCCCGTGTTATTCACAAGATGGGTCAGCAGGAGGATAATCAGAACTTCCTGCTCATGCACGCTATCGGTGCAAACGTTTCGGGTCAGATCGCTTCTGTTATAGCGGGCGGTATGATACTGAGCCTTGTTGCCTAAAAGAAAGGGGAATAAATCATGTTGAACTTTTCCGCACTTATCAGCACTCTGCCCTTGATGGCTGCCGGAATCGGCGGCGTATTCGCGGTAATAATACTCGTTTGGCTCTCGATTGCGGCTCTCACCAAGTTCTGCAAGTGAATAGCTTTAAGCGCCCCGACAAAGCAATGTCGGGGCGCTTTTGTTTTGGAATGTTCAAAAAAGTAAACGCCGTTCGGCTCAAACCGAACGGCGTTTTGGC
>CAZNJJ010000043.1:0-15183 GCA_964573335.1 uncultured Oscillospiraceae bacterium
AAATCCTCACACGCCGTGTTGGGCAGCGTGACATAGGAAATGCCGTTGAAATGCAGCGCATTCCCGATCGCGCCGTCATAAATGGCGGAGGGGCCGTTCTTCATCGTCGCGGCGACGCCCTTGCCGCTTGCGTCAAACAGATCGCCGTTGTTGGCCGTATCGATGTCCATGGTCAGCCAGAACGTCAGGTGATCGGAAATATCCGCAGATGCCGGAAGGCTCATCGTCAGGCACACGGCTATCAGCAGAACAACGCGCAGAAACTTCTTCATGTTCCCTCTCCTTTTTTGTATGATCGCGGCTCGAATGGCTGCCGGTGTGCAGCCGGATCAGATCTCATCATAATGGAAGTCCGCGAAAGCCACCTCGCCCGCAGTGAATGCCGTCAGAGCAAGCTGGATGCCCATGTAATTGCCATAGACATTGTGCTGGAAGCCGGACACATCAAAGGATACCTCGCATTTTTCCCACGTTTCTCCGTCCCTGCTGTAGAAGAAGCGCGCGGTCTGGTTCTGTTTTTCCAGGCGCAGATGGCAGGAATCGCCCAGATCCAGCTCCTGCACCGCATGGCGGTTGTAGGTGCTCAGCCACGCATGCAGATGCTTGCCGTCATAGCCCACACCCATGTAGTGGTGCGGCGAGAAGTACAGCATCAGTGCACCGGTCGCGCCGCCCTTCGGGGTCACCTGCACCTGTGCCCGGTACTGCTTGTGCATCGGCAGCAGCCGCACCCGGTTCGCCTCCGCGACCTCCGTGCCCTTGCCGGGAAGGATCAGCTGATGGTTGCCCACGCGAATATCGCTCTTGTCCAGATTCGATGTATACGCCCACTGCCAGGACAGGGTGTCCGCCGCGAAATCATCGCTCATGGAGGGCAGCCGGGGCTTGAAATCCGGGAAGCTCTTCTCCTCATCCACCACGAACCACCCGTCGTCCAGCCATTTCAAGGGCTGCATGACCGTCTGACGGCCAAGGTTGTGGTGTCCCTTCTCGTAGGCATGATAGATGATCCACCACTGGCCGTTGTTGTCCTCCACCGCCGTGCCATGACCCTTTGTCCACCAGGTCTCGTCGTCGCTGTCGCAGTGCACCAGGGGATTGTAGGGGGAATTCTCCCAGGGACCCGTGGGGGATTCAGCACGCGCAACCACACACATGTGGCTGGTGGAAGGCCCTGCCGTGCCGCCCTCCGCGCTGACCAGATAGTAGTAAGGCTCACGGTAGAACAGCTTGGGGGATTCCAGGCACAGATAGCCCTCCACATCCCATTCGCGGGGGAACGCCCAGCCCTTGTAGTTGACCTCCATCGGGCCGGTCACGCGCGTGCCGTCCTCGTTCAGCGGCACCATCTTGCCCTGGGACATATGCAGATAATTCTTCCCCGCCTTGCGGTCATGCACAAAGCCGGGGTCGATCTCGCCGATTTTCAGGTCGATCGGTTTGCTCCAATTCCGCATATCCTTGGAGGTCAGCACGAAATTCGTCCCCTCCGAGGGCACATAAATGTAATAGGTGCCATTGTGCTCATTCAGTTCCGGCGCTGCAATACCATGGTGCAGCGCATCCGTCGCATAGGCAAAGGGCTTCCAGGTGAACAGATCCTCCGACTCCCAGATCAGCAGCTGGGGCTTCTCCTCGCCGGTGGAATAGGTCATGTAGAACTTGCCGTCCTTCTTCACGATGGTCGGGTCAGGATGATTGCCCGGCAGGATCGGCAGTACATTCTTTTCGTACACTGCGGTTTCCCTCCCTGTCATGATGCATGTTACGCTTCCGTCATCAGCGGAATGCCGTCGAACCCGTGAACCTCGTTGCTCTTCACGGTGACATTCGCGGAGGCCACCGCCGTCACCAGCGCCTTTGCACCCGTATACGCAGGGTAAAGGTGGGTCTGTTCAATGCGGTTGCCGCAGAAGGACAGTCCATCCACGGACTCCGCATACACAACGGCGGGATCGAAGGCATGGAACACATTCCCGCAAATGCTGATGTTGCGGTGGAAGTACCCCTCAGTCTTTTTCTTGCTCTCCATCAGGATCAGGATGGCAGCACGTCCCCAGGGACCGACCAGACAGTTGTGGAAGGTGTTCCCGCGGATCGTCACATCGCTGACCGGGCCGGACTCAAACCAGTACGACGCATCGCCGCCTGCGATCAGAATGCCAGGACCGGGGGTATAAAACTCGTTGTTCTCGATCACAGCCTTCTTCGGGGTGGATACCAGCGGCCCGCGGGCACGGTTTGCTCCCATGCGGCAGCTGCGGATAATCAGCGTATTCATCCGGCTCGGATTATACACCACATCGCCCTCCGCCACGGCATCGGGCATCGACTCCTCAAGGGTTACTTCGATGCACGAAACATTCAGTATCCGGCAGGTCTTCACATGCTGCATGCTGAGGCTGTTCAGCGTATCCCGATGCAGCAGCGCGATCTCATCGCCCGGCTCGTAAATATCCACGCCCAGCTGTTCAGGATGATTCAGCCGGAGCAGCAGCGTTTTTTCGTCCACCCTCCTGTCGATGGTGGTGTAGATGCCGTGGCAGTTGACCGGGTCGTCCATCTGGCGTTCGAGAACGCAGTTTTCGATGATGACCTCGCCCGAGCAATGCACAAAGTGCGTCGCATCGGCGATCGCGCTGACACAGTAGGGAGAACCCTCCCGCGTGCAGACGGAATAGCGGTTCAGGCGAACGTTTTCCGTGTGCTGTGCCACCAATGCCATGCCCCAGGCCTGGTGAACCGTCGTGTCCTCAACGCATATGTTCCTGCTGTTCATGATGAAGATGCCGGGACATTTCCGCTGCTCCACCGCCAGCGCGACCACATTTCCCACGGTGAACGGCCGGTGGAAGTGCCAGTGGAACCGCACCAGACCCGGCTCCAACTCCTCCGCATCCAGCGAATCGTCGCACCAGCAGTCGCCCGCGCGGTATGCAGGCGCTTTCGTAACGGGATCGATCTCCAGGAAGTTGTGGACATGACCGCTTTTCCAGTCAGGCGTCTCAAAATGCAGCTTCCCGTGCTGGATGACATAGGGGAAAATGCTTGTATCGATCGCAAGATCCAGCGTGGCATCCGTTGCCTGAAGCACAGTGCCCTGTCCGAAGAGCGGATGGGCATAGTCGATCGTCAGACCCTTGATGGTCACGTTGTTGCAGCGCTCCACGCACACAGGCAGAATCTCACCATGGAAAATGAACTCAGCGCCCTGTGCGTCCAGCACAAAATCCTTCATTTGCTGCATGGAAAACGCCACACGCTTCAGGCCATGGGAGTTATTGGTCACGCAAAGCGTCCGCTGCTCCAGATGGTCGGGATAGACATGATAGATGCCGGGATCGATCTGCATGCCCTCCGCGCCGGACAAGCGGCAGTCTTCAAGCGCCCTGGTCAGGGCATAGCCGCAGTCCTGCAAACCGCCGGGAAGCGCATAGTCACGAAAGCTGATCTTCATTTTTCCACCTCTTCATAACGTATTCTGACCATTCCTCTGGTTGGCTCGGAAGGAATGTATCTGCCATTCTCATCGAAATGCAGCGGATCAACACAGAGCAAGCCGCGGATGGAATTGTCCTTCTCCCAACGGTAGGCGAACCACGGCCTGCCGTCCGGCCCGTCAAAGGTCACCATATGACCGCCATAGAAGGCCTTGCCCAGCGGGTCCTTGGTGAAGGGACCCATGGGCGATTGGGCGTATGCGATGCCCGACCAGTATTCATAATCACCGCTCGTATCGAAATTCTGCTCGTTGCTGCCATCCTTGCGGAGACCGGCGTAGATCAGGTAGTACATGTCCCCCCGCTTGAACGCCCACGGGCCTTCCAGATATTTGTAGCTCCAATCCAGATGGATGTCCGCATTGCTGGCGGTGACGATCTTCTTCTTCTCCCCGATCAGCTGCGCCTTGCCCGAGGTCAGCTGGGTCAGGTCGATCTCCTGCACATACACATCCATCCCCGGAATGTAGGCATAGGTTCTGCCGTCATCATCACCAAAGAGGGATGTGTCGCAGCCCGCGCCCTCGATATGGGTGATGTGCTCATAAGGGCCTTCCACATGGTCCGCCACACCCACAAAAGCATACATGCCGAATTGCCGATACGGATTGTATTCCTCCCTGATCCAGTTGTTGGCCGTGAAGGTCAGGTAGAACTTGCCGTTCATCTTTCGGATCTCGGGCGCCCAGAAACGGTGCTTATAGGGGCAATTCTCGGGAAGCTCGGAGGACTTCACCAGCCAGGTCACGAACTCCCAGCGGCACAGATCCTTCGAGCGGTACAGCTTGATCCCCGGCGAGGAATTGTGATCCGGCATGCTGGCATCCCTGGACGTATGATGCGTGAAGGGGTATACGGTAAACACAAGGTAGTACATATCCCCTTCGCGGATGATCGCAGGATCACGGAGTTCCTCCGTATGATTCGCCCCCTGGAAGGGTTCGGCCGGATTGCAGTACTGGAATTCCTTCATCGTCATTTCCTCCCTTGCTGTTTATCTGATCACGAATTCGGCGTTCCCGCCGTCTGCAACAAAGGGCATGTCCGACGCGGCGGCATTGTCCTCAAGCGTCACATCGAAGGCATTCTGTATGCGGACATGTCCCGGACATACGCGTCTGTTCCGGGCGATCGCATTTCGTGCACCGAAGACATTATGCCGGATATGCACGTCATGGGCATGGGAGACGAGCAGGCTTTCCCGGTTGTTGTCCCGGAAAATGTTGTTTTCAATGGTGATATTGCGGTGCGAGATGCCGCCCTCACTGCCGAATTCACCCTCGATCACGATCGCTGGTCTGTACCCCGTCACAAAGCCGCCACCCCGGAAGATGTTGCTGCGGATGACCAGCCCGTTGACGAAGCAGCTTTCGTTCCAGTAATATTCAGGGGATACGAGCACCGCATGGATGGATTGCCCGGAGAACACATTCCCCTCGACAATGCCCTCGCTGGCCTTGATAAGAACGCCGCGGGCACGGTTCGAGCCGAAGAAATTGTCCACCAGGCGGAATCCGTTCCCGCCCTTGTCCAGATTGGCCATGCGTGCGCCGAAGGGAGGATCGAAGGGGTCTTCCAATATCAGCCGATAGTACTTGCCGGGTCTGAAACGCCTGTTGGCTTCGGCAAACGCAGCCTCCGGCAGGGTAAAGCCTTCCGCCAGCCCCAGGGTTTCCCTGACCCTGGTTTCATGGAGAATGACGCCCTTGGTGTTCAGGAAACGGATGCGGTCACCAGCCCTGTCAAACACGTCACTGTCGTGGCAGGCATAGATCAGTTCCCCGTCCTTCCCTGTGGCCGCATAGTAGGCGTACTCGCCGTGGATATTCACACAGTCGTCACCCATGCCGTTGAAGCGGCAGTTCCGAATGGTCGGGCCCTTGCGCACACAGGAACTGTGGAAGGCATCCGCATAGGTGGACAGCACCCGCGGATGAATGGCACCCTCCGGTTTTTCCTTGGGGTACACGCTGATCCGCTCGTACACGTTTCCGCCTTCGCCGCCGCTTTCGAGAATGGCGAAGCACCCGTCCGTGATGGTCAGCTCCCGCAGCATGACGTGCTCACAGCCATTCACGATGACTGCCATCGCACCCTCGCACCGCAGGCCGAGAACGTCACCCACACACACATTGTTCGCCCGCATATCCTCACGATAGAACAGCCGCCAGGTTCGACCCGAAACATGCTCTGCACCGATGGCATACATGTCAGGGGTGTCGTTTTTCATCCGGCGCGTATCGCGATGGTACACATAGGCCGTTTTGTCCCGGCTTGCCGTCAGGGAAGGATAACCCTCGTCCAATGTCACTTCCACGGCTCTTCCATCGTCGGACACGGCGGTGACTTCCCCCTGGGACATCGTGGGGACGGCATAGCCGATCTCTGCCCCCTGAAGCACGATGTTCCGGCAATTCCGGATCATCACGGCCGTCGTCTGATTGTCCGCACAGACCAGTTCCACGCCGGTCATGTCCACCGTCAGACAAGCATCATCGGGACGATCCAGATCCTCGATCGTCCAGTGTGCCGAGCCTTCCGGACTCAGGACATACCGCCCGGGATCGATCCGCACTTCCGTCCTGCCAGAGGCATATGCAGCATGAATTGTCGCAGTCCATTCCGTCTGAAATGACATAAGCGTCCTCCTGTCCCATTGTCAGCGGGGCATCCTGGGCAATGCCGGCTCCCTGCATGATGCGCGGCAGGAAACGTCCGCCGCCGTTTTGCAGTGTGCATGTGCGGCAAACGTATCCGGCGATTGAGCATCCGCGTCCTGATGCATGAAAACGCCAGCAGATGAAGCATGAGCATTGCCCTGTTCTCATTGGCACGGTGAGGAAGTGACTCCCCACCGTGCCGTGATGGTTTTGCCGATTGATACTAATTTTCATCTAAACCATATCATTCGCACAGTGTCTTTTCCGCCCTGGCTTTGCTTCGTTCCGCTCGCGCGTACATCCAGTACGCCTCGCTGCACTCAGCTTTGCCAGAACAAAAAATCCACTATGCTCGGTGCTATGTTTTAGACGTAAATTAGTATGATTATTCGATCAGGGAAAGCTTCGCCATCCAGTCGTCGATGCTGCTCTGGGCGATGGGCTCCAGACGCTCCAGCACCTGAGACCAGGGAGCGGTCAGAGCGGAGTCAAAGCCGTCGTCCCAGCCCCAGAAGATCCAGAACAGGTTGGGAACCTGCGGGCCGGCATAGCTGTCGATCTCGCGGAGGGTCTCGATCTGCTCTTCGTTCAGGCCATACACATCGCGCCAGGTGCTGTAGGAGTCGCCGCCAACATTGTACTTCTCCTGATAGGCATCGGTGGTGGTGTACTTCAGGACCTCCAGGAACAGGGCAGCGCCTTCGGGGTTCTGGCAGTTCGCGCCAACACCCATGGAGCCGATCTGGCCGCCGCGGTACGCAGCTTCTTCACCGGGCCACTTGGGCAGGTGGATCACAGCCAGCTTGCCATTCTGCCAGTTGGGCGCCAGACCGGGCTGCTGACTGCGCCACCAGCCGGTCATCAGCATGGCTACATTGCCGGCAGCAAACTGTTCAACGACGTAATCCTGAGAGATCTCGCCGCCATCCTTGAGCAGAACGTTGGAGCCCGCAGGGCCAAACTCGCGGTACAGGTTCGCGGCGGCCTCGATCTTGGGATCGCGCAGGTTCAGCTGCAGGGTGCCGTCTTCGGCGGTAGAGATCAGGGACACGCCAGTCTGCATGTGCATGCCGACAGCGCCGCCGGCGATGCCCAGACCCCACTGGTCGATCTGACCGTCGCCGTCCAGATCCTGGGTCAGCTCCTGCGCCAGTTCAAGAACCTTGTTCCAGTCCCACTCGCCCTTCGCATACGCTTCGGCAGGGGTCTCCAGGCCGTTCGCATCGAAGATCTGGGGGTTGTAGTAGAACCAGTCAGGATAGGTGAAGGGCGTGTTCACGGTGAAATAGGTCTTGCCATTCCAGGTGATGTAGTCCATGATGTCGCGGACGTCGTCCCACATGGGGTTGGTGAAGTCGATCAGGTCATCCAGGGGCTGCACGAAGCCGTTGGCCAGATCGGTGGGGAAGTTCGCGTTCATCAGCAGGTCAGGCATCTGATCGGACATGTACAGGGAGGTCAGCACTTCGTACTGCTTGCCCCAGTCGCCGCCGAAGTCAACGACTTCGAATTCAGCGCCGTACTCCTGCTCCATCAGCTCGATGACACCGGGCACGCCGGTCGTGCTGCGGGTCTCGTCAAGCCAGGTGGCATTGATGGCGTACACAACGATCTTCTTGTTCTCCAGTTCCTTGTCGGGCAGGGTGATCTCCGCAGTGCTGCCTTCGGCGGATGCGAAGACGGCCATGCTCATCAGCATGACAATGGACATTACCAGAGCGGTCAGTTTCTTAGCAAACATTCTTGAGCACCTCTTTCTTTTTTGTTGGGGTCTGTGAACCGCGGGAAACGAGACTTCGGGGTCATCCTCCTTTCATATTGGATTTATCCTACAATACCGGTGCGCTCGATGCTCTCGGTAAAATACCGCTGCAAGCACAGATACATCACCAGCAATGGAACAATGGAAATGAGACAGGCTGACTGGAGGGACGCGGAAAGCGTATATGGATTGGAATCCATGTTGGCCAGACCGCTGTTCTTATACACAGCCGTCAGGCGGGAGGTGATGGACATCAGGTTCGTGCTTATCATGGGCACGCCGCCCAGCAGCACGCCGACATTCTGATAGTCGTTCCAGTACCACACGATGGCGAAGATGAACACTGTCAGATAGGTCGTCAGCGCATTGGGCACCATCACCTGTATAAACGTGCGGATGTGGCCGCAGCCGTCAATGTAGGCGGCATCCTCCAGCTCCTTCGGCATGCCGCGGAACTGCTGACGGAACAGGTAAATGAACAGTCCGCCGCGAATCCCCTGACCGAACGCTGCCGGAATGAACATCGTCCAGAAGGAGCTGAGCAGATTGACAGTGCCCTTCATGCCTGTCAGCGCTTCCCACAGAGAACCCAGACCGAAGAAATCAAACCGCCAGAACTGCAAGTATCGGGGGATGATCGTGATCTGCGGCGGTACGATGATGGTGAGCAGCACCAGCGCAAAGAAGAGCTCCCTGCCCTTGAAGCTGAAACGCGCGAAGCCATAGCCTGCAATGGAGCAGGATACGACACTGAGCAGCGAACTGACCAGCGTCATGAACGTGGTGTTTGCCACGGCCTTGCTGAAGTTCATGCCGGTGATGGCCTTCGTCATATTGTCCATCGTCAGGGATTTGGGAATCCAGACGACCATCGGGTCCGTCATTTGGTCGATCGGCCGGAAAGCAAGACTGACCATGTTCAACATGGGATAGAGGATGATGAGCGTGATGCTGGCCAGTGTGAACAAACGATACAGGGATACGAGCCGCTTGCCCCAGATCCGCAGGAAATGTTTGCAGGCCATTTTATCAGTCATCCCTTTCCTCTTTTTCGGGATACCATTTGTGCTGTGCATATCCTATCCCCTTCCGAAGCTCCTGATATTGTCCTGATACTAATTTTCATCTAAACCATATCATTCGCACAGTGCCTTTTCCGCCCTGGCTTTGCTTCGTTCCGCTCGCGCGTACATCCAGTACGCCTCGCTGCACTCAGCTTTGCCAGAACAAAAAATCCACTATGCTCGGTGCTATGTTTTAGACGTAAATTAGTATGAGCCGCCCATTCACTGCGTTCAGTCCAGCTGATAGAACACCTTGCGGTTGACGATGATGTATACCACTGCCATGATGACACCCACGATGGCAAAGTAGATCCAGGACATGGCGGCACTGAAGGACAGCTCCACCTTCTGTGAATTGGTTGCGACATACTGAATGACCGGGTTGCTGTAATCCGTGAAGGTATCGACGATGGTATAGATCAGATTGGTCAGGATCATGGGGGAGATCAGCGGGAAGGTGATCTTCCAGAAGGTCTCCCAGGCGGTCGCACCCTCGATGGTGGATGCCTCATACAGGCCGCCCGGCACGGACTTGAAGGCGGCGATGAAGATGAGGATCTGTATGCCCGATTTCCATGTCAGATTGAAAATGTTGCCCGTAATGACCTCCAGCGAGGACACCAGCTGCGCGTCCAGACCCATATCCAGCAGCACCGCGGTGATGGAGGTGGCTCTGTACATGGATGAAGCGGCCTCCGCACTGTTCATGACCTGCGCGAAAGCGTCGCCCTGCACGATGGTGATAACAACGCCGCTGGCCACGATAACAGGCAGGAAGAAGACGGACTTGAAGAACGTCGCACCCCGAAACTTGCCATTGAGGACAAAGGCGATGGCAAGGCTGAACACCAGCACCAGCGGCACCTGATAGAGCATGTCCGACAGCGCCTCGCCCAGACGCGGGAGGAATTCTGCATCCTTCACCAAGGCTTTCTCGTAGTAAGCCAGACCGGCAAACTCGATGCTCAGGCCGTTTACCAGGCGTATGTCGCTGAAGCTGTACCGGATGGATTGCAGGATCGGCAGCAGGAACAGAAAAACAAAGCCGATGAACCAGGGGGCAATGAAGAGGTATCCATACCTGCGCTTCTTCTTTTCATAAGAGAGCTTCCTTTTCATGGCGTTTCCTCCTCCATCAGCAGATACCCGCATGCCGGAACGCTCTGCGCCGCAGACAGGGAATGGGCTGTATTGCCGAAGTTCACATAGACGATCGCGCCGCTCTCGTATACGACCCTGCGCACATTTTCCGTCACGATTTCATGCCGGACGATCACACCGCCCGTTTTCTCCCGGAGCGCCTGCCACTCCAGCGCGGCGGCGATCAGTTCCTCCTGCCAGTCTGACCGGCTGACACCCAGCAGGCTGTCCAGCTCTGTATCGATCAGGATGGACGCATCCGCCTCGATCAGCGTATACTTGGGGATGCTCCCGTTTTCGATGGCCAGCAGAAAGTCCTGATGGGGGTTGGAACTCAGATTGATCGACGTGGAGGCGTAGGGCACTATGCCGCTCAGACACAGCTGGCAGAAGGGAATGCTGACATCGCACAGGTCATACCTGGAGCTGCTCTGCGGTACGTCGTAGATCATGTCCGCATACGGCAGGACATAAGCGTTAGGCGCTGCAAACACCAGAGAGGGCACTGCTTCATCCAGCATGCGCGCGCTTTCCACCAGGTATTCCTCGGTCTGCGACCTGGATGTATGCGGGTCGTTGAAGTCGCTGAACAGCAGCCTTCCCAATTCTGTCAGGGCGATGGCATCCGGCTGATAGTCCGCCAGCGCATCCGTCAGTTCACCCGTCAGCTGGGGCAGCTTGGCAGGCCTTATCAGGCAGGAGGCTGTCCGGTCATAGTTGATGCGGCCCGTTCCCAGCCGATAGGTGTACAGCGTCGCCACCTGCTGCGGAAGCGTCTTGGTCGCGGTGAAGTAGCTGTTGACCTTGAGCGTGTTCCGGGAGAATGTCAGGCTGTCGATCGCCGGCGCAAACAGGACACCGTTGGCTTTGCAGTAATCCGAAAGTGCCTGATAATCCTGCTTGCCGCCCAGTATGCCCGAGGGCTCAAAGCCGCTTTGATATGTGCCGGACACACTTGCTTTTGTCATCTCCCGGAAGACCAGCGCCGTCCTCCTGATGCCCGCTGCCTGGGTCTCGTTCAGCAGGTCGATCGCATCGGTGAAGCGGGTCAGAGCGATCTCCTTCATATAGGGGAAGCCGATGAAGGACTGCTGCTTGTCCACCGCGCCATAGCACTCCAGGAACAGCGAGATGTCGCTCTCCTTCTGCGCAAGGCCGCCTTCGGACAGCAGATACTCGCGGTATTGCTGCGCCATGGCGTTATAGTCGCTCTCGATGCCGGGCAGCATGTAGAAACGAACCGTGAGCTTCTCGGCGACGGGCATCACCTTGTCGAACATACGGATCTGGTTCTGCGCGCCGATTTCGTAATCATCGCTGGTGCGCAGGGTGAAGTCTGCAAAAACGGTATTGTAGGAGCTCTTCACACCGCTGACACGGGCGTTGACCGTCACATAGGCATCCCCCTCGGTGACAACGGCCAGATAGCCGCTGGTCTCCTTGTGCATGCCGAACACGGGCAGGTTGGCGGGCTGCTCCACATTGCCGGAAAAGGACATGTTGGAAGCCAGGTCTCTGCCGTACACCCGCTGCTTGTATTCGCCCAGGTTCTGCTTCTTGTTGTTCAGGTAGATCAGTGCGCCGCTGCCGTCCGGCACGAGCATATAGCCCGTTTCGTCACTGCCGCCCGCATGGAAGAACGGGACGATGGACACCCCTGCCAGCAGGGCTTCCGGGTTCTCCTCAATGATCTGATCGACCAGGACGGATACCTCCACATAGTCCTCCTTGAGGATGACCTCCATCGGAACCGTCATTTTGAAGTTCGGCAGCGTGTAATCCATGCGGAATCCGCCGGGGATCGATGAGAACACCGCGCTATCCTTGCTGACACTGCCGGTTTGGGTGTTCGCCAGGGTCTCGTTGCGCACAGGAATGTCAAACAGGCGGAACAGCAGCACGCTGTTCAGGTCCATTTTCTGCATGCCCTTTGCGATGCGGTCCTCGCTTCGCTGGGGCGGATTGGACCACCATTGCAGGCCGGTTTCCCGATGCTGCACGAAAAAACATCCCGTGACCTCGTCTGCATAGAGAGCATACGCATCATTTTCGCCTACGAATGAATACTCTTCCGCCATTGCCGCCGACAGGAGGCCGGTCAAGATAAGCAATCCTGCCAGGAGCAGCGTGCTCCATGTTTTCTTCATAACGCTCCCTCACGAAACTCGGAACATCAGTTCATTGAATATCACACCGAAGAAGTCTACCAGCTGCTTATAGAGGCTGAAGGAGAGGATCAGCAGAAACAGGATGAACACGATTCCGAAGATCGTCAATCCCAGAAGGGCGAAGGTCTTGCCGAAGCTGAAATCATGGATCGTCCGCAAGCCGCATACAAGCAGCGTGCCGCTCCACAGCATGCCGATGGCAAGCATCAGATCGTAGAACACGCGCTCCTGCGCGACCATGAACCTGCTGCACACCACCGCGACGATGTTCAGCACGATCATCGGAACGAGGGCGTAAGCCACGGCCATGCAGATGCTCCGGAATGTGCCGCTGCCGTCCGTCAGGGTGGAAAACGCCCAGTTTGATGCGCAGAACAGGCCGAAGAGCACGAATGTGCTGCAAAACACATAGAGGATGTTCATATCCTCGGGATGGTAGGAAGCGCCGGTGATGCCAAAGCCGATAAAGCACTGCTTCATCACCTCGGATACCAGCCAGAAGGCCAGAATGACTGCCACGATCAGCCACGAGCCCGCCTTCTGCGCGTTGAACTCCTCAAACGCGCTGACGGGATGCCAGGGCAGCGTATGCAGATAGTAGCCATTGCTGTGGACAAACGTGACCTCGCGCCCCGCATTGCGTTTCTCCCTGATGCGTCCGTACACAAAAGCAAGGACGATCAGCGCACAGACCCCACTGATGATGACGGGGAAGTGCTCGCGGATGTATGCCAGACGATATTGCCGGAAAGCGATCGAATACCCCTCGCTGTCTTCGGCAAGCTCGAAATAGGTCATTGCTTCCGGGTAGTTGTGCAGGTTGAGTTCGGCATTGCCAAGCCCCTGATAGGCGACCTTGTAGCTGGGATCCAGCCGGATCACCTCGCGCCAGGGTTCCCGCGCCTCGTCATAACGGCCATCGTTGTACAGCGCCAGTGCACTGCGGACCTTCTGCCCGAATTCCGTCGGTTTGAAGACCGTCACCGAGGCCTTCAGGCGGTCAAGCACAAAGATGCGATCCCCCAGGACATCAATGGCGCAGGGCTGACGGAAGGTGCCCTGCTGAGAACCGCTGCCGCCAAAGGAAAACACGAAATTCGCCTGATTGTCATACTGGAAAACACGCCCATACGTCAGATCAAGGCCGTAGAAGAATCCGTCCTCATCCGCGCAGATGTCGGTGAACTGGGTGATGACCTGATTTCCGCGGTATACATAGGACTCCAGATCGCCGAAGGGCTTCTCCACATGCAGGATATTCACACCCTTGGGGTTCAGCTTGCGCAGGCTTTCCCGGCTGATGCTCCCGCTGTACTGGGTCACGGTGTAAATGAAGTCGTCCTTGTCGATGGCCATGCCGACGTATTCGATCGGGACAAAACGCTCCATGGCGCTTTTCTGCTCGGCGGTCATGATGCGCTTCCACATGTTGCTGACGATCACGCGGAACGATGTCTCCACCAATGTCGAACCGTAATAGCCATCGAACTGCCCCTCTTTGTTGAACACGACCGCCCCCTGGAAAACGCCCTTGCACAGCGCATACAGGTTGCCTGCGCTGTCCACCACGATGCGGTAGGGCATGAAGTTGACGCTGGTATAGGTGGTCGATTCCGGGCGGGTGTACTCCAGCAGGAGCTCCCGTGTGCCCTTGCGCAGCTTCAGGATCTTCGCATTGTCCCTGTCCGCCAGATAGATCGCGTCTGCTGTGACAAACACGCTGGACAGACCGGTGAAGGACAGCTCCTGCCCCTCATGGAAGTAGGTGGAGAAGACCTCCACGAGCTGCAATTCCTCATTGAGGACCACCACGCGCTTCTTGCCGCTGTCAAGGATGTACAGGTATCGGTCAATGGGGTCTGCAAACAGATCTTCCGGGTTTGAGAATACGCCGATGTCCAGCATCGCGCCCGTCACGATGGCTTCCGGCGCATAGCCGTTGACCGCGCTCAACGCCGTGCCCGTGCTGTCATACCGGTAACCGCGGTAGGGTTCGGCTGCATAAGCGGTAACGGTCAGCAGCATCAGAAGCACTGCGATCCATCCGCATATGATGCGCTTGTGCATTTCCTCTCCCCCTTTCGTCACTTGATGCCCGAGTGCGCCATGGTTTCCAGAACGTTGGACTGCGTGATGATGAATACGCCCACCGGCGGGATCAGCAGCAGCACTGCGACCGCTGCGCCGACACCGGCACGGGAAATGCCGGCGGTGGAAATCTGGTTCATCACGGTGGGAAGCACCTTTTTCGCTTCATCATAGATGAAGTTTGACCCGGCACCATTCCACAGATCCTGAAAGGCGAAGATGATCAGCGTCATCCAGGCAGGTTTGACCACGGGCATCGCGATGCTCCAGAAGATGCGGAAATTCCCTGCGCCGTCGATTTCGGCGGCATCGATGATCGCATCGGGTATGACACCCATGTTCTGCTTCATCAGGAAGAGACCCAGCGAGCCGCCGATGGCAGGCAGCAGGATGGCCCAGTAGCTGTCGATCAGCCCCATCTCCGCCATGATGATGTAACGCGGGATCGCCGTCACAGGGCCGGTGAACAGCAGCGAGAGGACGATCATCTCGAAGATCCACCTGCTGCCGGGGAATCTTCTTTTTGCCAGCACAAACGCTGCCATGGAGGAGACAATGACGTGCGCGCCGCTGCCAACCACGGTGATGAACACGCTGTTGAACGCATACCGTCCGAAAGGCACCCACAGGTTGTTCGTGAGCTGCGTCAGCATGCGGAAGTTTTCCAGCGTCGGGTTGTTCACCCAGAAGAACCGCGGCGGAAAAATGAAGATCTCTTCCAGGGGCTTGATGGATTGAACGATCGTATACACAAACGGCAGGATCATGAATGCGCCGAATGCACACAGCACAGCGAAGATC
>CAZNJJ010000044.1:0-15151 GCA_964573335.1 uncultured Oscillospiraceae bacterium
TTGTAGAAAAAACGAGATTTTCGGCATAGTCAAAGTCGGCAGTGGTGTGAATCACCCGCTTTATCACGGCGGCGTTTTCAAGAGGGAACTGTCTTTCCCCGAGCAGCTGCGATATTATCTCAAAGCTGCGTTTTTCTATATTCTCCGGTGAGGTGTATTCAATCATATCTTTCTCCTGTGAGACAAGCTCTGTAAAAATTTTCGGCAAAACCTATGCCGGAATAAAAATTTATATGCGGATAACCGGCATACAGCTTTTCACCGGCGAAAACACATTCCCAGCTTTTGCCGGAGCTTTTTTTCGCAGTAAAACTTCCGCCGCAGTTTTCACTGTCGAATCTGTGAAACTCATGCGCGGCTATCTTCTCTCCCTTTTTGCAGAGGAGATTGTCTTTTTTTGCGGTGAGGGTAAGATAGCCGAATCGTGTGAGTCTGCCGGCATCAAAGCTCTTTCCTTTGATATATCCCACCATCGGAAAACCGTTTACCTCCTCGGTGAGATAGATAAAGCCGCCACATTCCGCTATGCAGGGCAAACCCTTTTTCAGCGCCCTTTTCACCGAATCGCGCATAGAGACGTTTTCACCCAACTCCCTCGCGTAAAGCTCTGGGTAGCCGCCGCCGAGGTAAATGCCGTCTATCCCATGCGGAAGCTCTCTGTCGCTAATAGGACTGAAATACAAAAGCTCTGCACCCATTTTTGAGAGCAGGCGCAGATTGTCCTCATAATAAAAGCAGAACGCCCTGTCCTTCGCCACCGCTATTCTCGCCCGATTTTCAAACCGAACAGGCTCTATCGGCTCAAAGCAAAGCTCCTCTGCCGAGCAGGCCAGCTTAAAAAGCATTTCCATATCTATAAACTGCCTTGCGGCATCGGATAAAGCCGCCAGCTTTTCTCGCAAATCGGATATTTCCCCCGCGGTAATCAGCCCCAAATGGCGGCTTTTGAGAGAAGCCGCTTCTATCTCGGGCAAAAATCCGAGCGGAACCACCCTTTCTCCGAACCGTTCTCTTATCATCGGGGCAATCAGCTCGTAGGTGGAACGGCTGCATCGGTTGAGTATCACGCCTGCGATTCGATTTGGAGCGCGAAAATTCAAGAATCCCTCTATTATTGCCAGAACAGAGAGTGCCGCCCCCTTTGCTCCCACTGTGAGAACCACCGGAGTTTCGGTCTTTTGCGACAGGTCATAGCTGCTCGCTTTGTCGCTCACAGCGCCTGCGCCGTCATAAAATCCCATTACCCCCTCGATTATCGCTATATCCTTTCCTCTGCTGTTTTCCGCCATGAGGTATTTCGCGGTGTTTGGGTCAAATAGAAAAAGGTCAAGATTTGAGGAATTTCCGGTTATCTCACGATGAAACATCGGGTCGATATAATCCGGTCCGCATTTAAAGGCGGCAACAGCCTTTTTGCTGTCTGTCAGCGCCTGCAAAACGGCGCAGACAACGGTGGTTTTTCCGCAGCCGCTGCCTGTTCCCGCAAAAAGCAGTCTCGGGCATTTCTGTTTCATCACAACTTCTCCTTTTTACAAATCCGAGTTGTTTAAAAAGCTCATTCCTTTTTCTTTCGCAAATTTCAGCAGCTCTCTGTTTTGACAGTCAAGACTGCCGGAGGATACCCCCGCGTCTATCACAAAATCGCATTTGAGGATAACCTCTGCCGCCGCTTCAAAATGAGCCTTTGTCATCGGCTCAAAGGCGGGAGCGGTTATCACACAGCCGCTCAAGGCATAGGCGGCGGCGGTGTCTATATCGTTTTCAAAGAGGATTCCCGCCGCAAAGGGAATACCCTTTCGCCGAAGCCGCCTGTAATGCTCTGTCGCCCTGCCGCCGCCGCCCACAACAAACACTTTCGGCTCGCCGACAGGCTTTTTCAGCTCAAAGCCGGCGGTTACAGGCGAGAAACAGCCGTCATCAAAGCCGCAGAGCCGCTTTATCTCGCCGCTTTTGAGCGCTTTCTCCGCCGAAATCGGCTTTACCGAGCCGTTTTCAAAGCAGAGCAGCAGGTCGGAGACCTTGAGCGCCAAATCTATCTCATGCAGAGACATTATTACGGTAACGCCGTCTTTCCTCGCCAATTCTCCGAGAATATCCAACAGCGCTATCTTATGCCTTATATCGAGATAGGCGGTAGGCTCGTCCAATATCAAAATCTCGGGCTGCTGGCAGATTGCGCGGGCTAACATCACCCTTTGGCGCTGTCCGTCGGAACAGGCGGAAAATCTCTTTTCGGCTAAATCCTTCGCATCTACCCGACTCAGCGCCTCTAAAACCAGGCGCCTGTCTTTCTCCTTCAATCCGCCGAAAGCGCCTGTGTGGGGATAGCGCCCCATCGCCGCCACCTCAAAGCAGGTGAGCAGCTCCGGATTTACTCGCTCGGTGGAAACTATCGCAAGACGGCGCGCAAGCTCCGCCGGAGAAAAGCTGTCTCCCCTTTGCGATTCTATATAAACGGCACCCTCTATCGCCGAAAGCTGATTGGCGATAGTTTTCAGCAGGGTGGATTTTCCCGCGCCGTTTTCCCCTATCAGAGTGAGAATTTTTCCCTTTTCCAGTGTGAAATCTATATTTTCCGCCACAGCTTTTCGGTTATATCCCACAGAAAGGCGGCTTGTGTTAAAAAAGCTGTTCATCATCATTCTCCTCCTGAGCGGCGGCGGTCTATCATCATGTAAATGACAACAGGCGCACCGAAAAACGAGGTTACTGTTCCGATGGCAAGCTCAACGGGAGAAAAAAGCGTTCTGGCTATAACATCGCAGAACACGCAAAACACCGCCCCGCATAAAAATGAGGACGGTATCACAAAAATCGGCTTTGATGAGCCTAAAATACTGCGCGCTATATGCGGAACAGCTATTCCCACAAAGGAAACAGGCCCCGCGAGCGCTGTCACGCAGGAAGAAAGCATACTAGAAAGCAGTATCAGCAAAACGCGAAACCGCCTGACATTTATTCCCATGCTCGCGGCGTAGCTCTCTCCCAAAAGATATGCCCCTATCGGCTTTGAAAGCAAAATAGCCCCCGCCACCCCGATAAGGCAGACAACGGCGGCTGTTTTTACATTTCCCCAGTCAGCACCCGAAAAGCTGCCCATAGACCAGTTGGAAAGGTTGACTACATCGTGATCATCGGCAAAGGTCACGCATAGGTCGGTTACGGCGCTGCATATATACCCCACCATTAGTCCCACAACCAACAGCATGGACATACTGTTTACCCGCCTTGCCAGCAGCAAAACGGCGAGCGTTATCATAAGAGAGCCGACAAAAGCCGCAAAAATCAGATTCATCGGGGTGAGAACACCGATATGCGGCGACAGGAATATCAGCGTTATTCCCACCAGCATTTTTGCTCCCGAGGATATTCCGAGAACAAACGGGCCCGCTATCGGATTGCGGAAAAACACCTGCAAAAGATAGCCGGAAACCGCCAAAGCGCCGCCCAAAAGCGCCGCAAGCAGCATACGGGGTATTCTTATCGAAAAGAGTATTCGGCTTTCGGTGCCGGAAAGCGCCGTTTGCGGCGAAAAAATCCGCTCGGCAACCATATCGAACACCTTTTTCGCCCCTATATCGACAGAACCGCTGGTTATATTAACAAAAAGTCCGAGCAGCAGCAGACAAAGAAGCACCGCGGACACAATACAAAATCTCATTGTGCCGCCGTAAGCTGCTTTTTCGGCGTTATCTCTCATAATCGCGGCTCTCCTTTTTAAAGAATCATTTCAAACGGTAAAGAAAGGGTACCTCATTCTGCTCGTTTGCTTTTTCGGAAAAAATCATTCTGAAACTTTCTGTCATTTCGCCTATGCGGGTAGAGTCCTGATACATATTCTTGGAGGTACACCAGACATTTCCCTCCTTAACAGCCTTAAAATCAGCCAAAAGGCTGTTTTTCTGCAAAAGCTGTTCGATGGTTTTTATCTCCCCGCCGATAGTGCTGTTATAGATGATAAAATCGGCATCTTTCGCGGCAGAATAGAACCTTTCCATCTCGAGATTTACGGTGGATGTTTTGGTTTCGGGGTCGCCGAGGTCATCGAACAGGTATTTTCCGCCCGCAAGCTCCAGCATCTTTGTCATATAGTCACCGCTCTTTCGCGCAACGACATAACCCGATGAGCTGATATGAAAAAACACAACCGTTTTTTGAGAGTCGCCCTGCTCTGCGGCACTCTCAAAATGCGCCTGCTGACTGTCGAAAAGCTCGCAGGCAAGCTCTTCCTCGTTCAAAAGCGCGGCATACAGCTTTATCCATTCGGTGCGGCCGAGCGGGTGCGGTTCCAAGCTGGAAAGGTCGGTAAAAACCGCTATGTCAAGCTCATTGAGCTTATTTTTCACATCGGAGGCATGACCTATCATCAGCGATTCCACAGCGAGAGAGCAGTTTTTCTTCAAAAGCAGCTCATAGTCCGGCTCGTTGTATTTTCCGGCGTATTCTATCTCGCCGCTCTGCATCGCTTTTTTCATTTCGGGAATATACCAGCCGCTCTCCTTTGTTCCCGAAAGCGAAATCGAATCCAATCTGTCGAGCGCGGCGAAATGGCAGGCGCTGGCGGTAGCGGCGATATAGATGTTGTCGAGCGGCTGATATAGCGAAACTATATCTCTTTCCAATCCGTCGGGGCGCTCTTTTCCCTCGGGAATAACAATATAACGGCTTTTATCGGAGAGGGTTATCAGCTTATAGCCGCCATCATAGTAGTCCACCGAAAACTGCTCGGCGTAGCAAAGCGGCATACTGTTCTTATAGCTATTGTAAAACTCGGCTTTTTCATCTTTGCCGACACCGCCTTTACAGCCGCATATCATAATAACCGCAAAGAACAAAAGAACGGCTTTTTTCATCTGTTTTCTCCTTAAATAAAGCGTTTTTGAAAATCGGCAGTCGATAGCTTTCGACTTTCAAAGGCGCTCTATCGAGGAGCCGTCCAGCCGCAGAACATATTCCACGATATGCGGCTCGCTCATTGCGATAGTGCAGGCGCTCACGTCTATATCCTCATCGAGCTTAACGGGTATCTCAAAGGTGGAATTGCCCTCTTTCTGTATCGGCAGATAGCGCACCGATTCCACCTCCATATACTCATAAAAAGGACTGCTCCATTCAATTATTGCTGTAATGTTTTCTCCCTTTACAGTTATTTTTGCAGGAGAAACTATCGCCGCCCTGCCGGAGCCGCCGGATATTTCGGCTTTCACGGTGTATTCCCCGTCCGAAACGGTTTTTGGCGCGCACGCCGAAACTATTATGATACAGCAGAAAAGCAGAGCAGCCGTTTTTTTCATATTATCACTCCGTTATTATAGCTTGTTCGGGTATGCTGTCGGCAAGGAAAATCAATGTGCGGTCATACCATCTTTCTCTGTTTATGCTCCATGCGGCACATTCTGTCGGGGAATTGAGCGCTTCTATCGGAAAATCAAAGCAGACAGCGCCGTTTTCGTCATTCTGCGCCATGATATAGCTGCTCTCATCGGCTTTGAGCGCCTCTTCTCCCGTTCCGGCGAAAAGCTTGCCGTAACCCTTTCCGCTCATGGTCATAACCGCGCTCATACTGTCATCTTTAACATTGAGAACGCATTTTACCACCTTGAACATACTTGCACTGGATTTTGCCTTTATATCATAGCTTCCGTTTTTAATCATATCGGCGGAAAGCGCGGGCCGGCTATTTATAGCCTCGCCCGCGTGCTTGATTATAAGCTGCTGAATACCGTCATACTGACCGAGTCCCTTGAGAACGCACTCTACCTCATAGCCGGCGTTCTTGAATGCGGTTTTCCAGGAATCTTCCTCGTCGCCCGCCATATCGTTGTTGGCATGGTCGCCCGCAACTATCATAAGGGGGAGCAGAACAACCTTCTTGGCACCGCTCTCCTTTACAAGAGCCATAACGTCGTCAAGAGAGGGGGTTGCTTCAACTGTTCCGATAAAGTAGTTGTTGTGACCTGCTTCAACGAGTTTCTTTTGCAGAGTGGCGTAGGTGGCATTTGCCGCGTGGTGGGTTCCGTGACCCATGAAAACAACGGCGGTGCCTTCCTTGTTGTAATCGGCAGTCTCCTTTATCAGAGTGTCGATAAGCGCTTGATAGTCGCTGTCCTCGGTGAGCAGCGTTTTGCCGATTTTAAAGCTGTCAAACTGCTTTTCAAAAGGGGTTATCTCGGCGATAACATCGTCATATTCCGCGCCGGACATAACGTGTGTCGGCTGAATGACAACTTCCTTTACGCCGTCCATAACAAGACGTGCCATTGCCTGAGAAACGTTATCTATCTCGAGCTTTTCACGGTCCTTGAGTATGTCTATGATAGTCTGCGCGGTGAATGCGCGGCGAACTTCGTATTCGGGATAGGCTTTCTGCAAAGCCTCCTCAACCGCACCGATAGTTACGTCACGGGTGTCGTTGTAGCTGCTTCCGAAGCTGACGGCAAGCAGTACCGGCTTCTGCTCCTCGGATTTTTCCGCCCGGCTCTCGGCAGGCGCGCTGCTTTCAGCCGGCTCGGACGCCACAGTCTCGGACGACGATGTCGCCGTGCTTGCGCTTTCGGCAGGCTGAGACACCGCTTGCTGCGTGCCGCAGCCGCACACTGCCAAAACAAGGCAGAATGTCAGCAAAAGCGAGGTTATTCTTTTGATGCTGTTCATTTTCTTTTCCTCCTGAACGGATTTATTATTTCCAGAGCAATCGCTCTAAAAACCATCTTCTCCGCGAAAACAGAGGAACAGCAAATAAACACCGTTAAGCAAAAGCCGCGGAGACTCAAAAGACTCTCCGCGACCGATTTTTCGCCGAACGATATATTCATGTGCTTACTTCTCCATAATCGGGAGCTTTGGCGCAAAAGCGCCGCGGTAAGCTACTCGCTTGAGCAGGTCTCCTGGCTTGCGCGTCATCAGCCTGCCGACAGTCTTCTCGGGAATACCCAATGACCGACTTTCGTCCTCCGACAGACCTCTTCGCATACAGTGGCGGTACCGCTTCCGGATTCTCACCGGATTCACTATTCTCTCTCTGCCCCCAAAACAGAACAGAAAGCACTCAAACGAGGTGATTAACTTTTTGATTCACGCTGTTTTTCAGCCGTTGTTCTTCTCGAACTGCTCCATGAAATCTACCAGCGTTTCAACACCCTCATAGGGCATATTGTTGTAGATAGAGGCTCTCATTCCGCCCAAAACCTTGTGACCCTTGAGGTTGGTCATATTGCGCTCGGTGGCTTCCTTAACGAATTTCGCGTCAAGCTCGTCATTTCCGGTGCGGAATATCACATTCATCATCGAGCGGCTGTCGGGTCTTGCGCCCGCGATAAACAGCTTGCTCGAATCGAGATAATCATACAGCAGCTTTGCCTTTTTCTCGTTGCGCTTTTTCATTTCCTCAACGCCGCCGATGCGCTTGATATATTCCAGCACCAGCTTGGTGACATAGATGCACCAGCAGTTGGGGGTGTTATACATAGAATCCTTGTCGGCGATGAGCTTGTAGTTGAGCATGAGAGGGGTATCTGCGGCAGGCTCAACCAGCAGGTCATCACGGATTATCGCGATAGCCATGCCTGCGGGGGCGATATTCTTTTGAACGCCCATATAAAGCACTCCGAATCGGCTCACATCAAGCGGCTCGGAAAGCGCGCAGCTCGAAATATCAGCAACAAGCGGAACCTTGCCCGTCTCGGGGATATAGGGGAATTTGGTTCCGTAAATGGTGTTGTTAAAACAGATATGCAGATAGTCGGCATCGGGAGTGAGCTTCAATTCTTCCTGCGCGGGAATATGGTCAAACTTTGTATCCTCAGTGGAAGCGGCGATATTCACTTTAAGGAACTTTGCTCCCTCTTTTGCCGCGATAGTGGAAAAATTGCCGGTTTTAACATAGTCGGCAACGCCGTTTCTGCGAAGATTTATCGGAACAGCCGCAAATTGCAGGCTGGCACCGCCCTGCATGAACAGCACCTTGTAGTTGTCGGGAACCTGCATTACCTCACGGACAAGCTGTTCGGCTGATGAAGCGATGTCCATAAATACCTTAGATCGGTGGCTCATCTCCATTACGCTCATGCCGCTGCCGTGATAGTTGAACATATCACGACTGCATTCCTCAAGAACCTCAAGAGGAAGCATAGACGGACCTGCGGAAAAGTTGAAAACTCGATCATATTTGGACATAGCTGTACCTCCTAATTGCTTATAAAGCACATATTATGTGCCTTATAATAGTATAATTCGCCGAAATGATTACGTCAATGCTTTTTCAAAAAGTAAGGAGAAAGAACGCTTACTTTTTGAAAAAAGTAAGACAAAAACTTTTATTCAGTTAAAATGAGTATCCGCTTTGTCGATGGGAGAAACAGAATTATTTGCCCGCACATTCCCCATTGTGTGAATGCCTATACTTAAATTCGGCATTTCTCCGACCTGAAAGTGAGCATATTCCCTGCCTTCCCCATCGTGCGAATACTTATGCTTAAAATCGACTTGTCTCCGACCTGAAAGTCTTTTGCTTACTTTTTCAGAAAAGTAAGAGTGACCCGCAAATTCCCCATCGCGTGAAAACCTATGCCTACAATCGACTTATCTCCGACCTGAAAGTGAGCATATTCCCTGCCTTCCCCATCGTGCGAAAACTTATGCTTGAAATTTACTTATCCCCGACCTGAAAGTCTTTTGCTTACTTTTCTTCAGAAAAGTAAGAGTGTTCGGCATTTTCCCGACCTAAAAATCCCGCGAAGAATACTCTTCGCGGGATTTTTTATCAGAAGAACATATAGAGCTGGCATTTCAACATTCCGTTGTAGAGCTTTCTGCGGCGGCTTGCCTGCCTGCCGAAAAGCTGCTCGAAATGCTCATGCGGACTGATGATATAATAGCTTCTTCCCTCGCCGGGCTCAAACACTCTGCCCATAGTGCGATAGATTTCCTCTGCCTGCTTAATATCCAACATTCTTTCACCGTAGGGCGGGTTGGTTATCAGCGTAAACGGCTCCTCCGGCGGCTTGAAATCGGCAATCGCTCCGACAGAGGGTTTTATCTTGGCGTTCATACCGGCGCGCCTTGCGTTTTCGTTGGTGAGTGAAATCGCGTTGGGGTCGATGTCGCCGCCTATCGCCTTAAAATTGCCGTCTCGCTTTACAAGCTCAAAGCTCTCGCGGCGTTCGTTCTGCCATTCTTCGGCGGTGATAAGTCCCCACGATTCCGCCGCAAAATGACGGCGCAAACCGGGCGCTACCCGCAAGCCTTTCATGGCAGACTCTATGAGGAGCGTTCCCGAGCCGCAAAACGGGTCTATCACGGTGGTGTTTTCTCTCACGCGGGCTAAATCCGCGATTCCCGCGGCAAGCGTTTCCTTTATAGGAGCGGCATTTGCGGCGGGGCGATAGCCGCGCTTGTGCAGGCTCACTCCCGATGTGTCTATCATTATCGTGACAACATCTCGCAGTATTGAAAACTGTATCTGATGAACAGGTCCTTCCTCCGGGAGCCACTCTCTGCCGTATTTTTCTCCCAGTCGTTTTGCTGCCGCCTTTTTGATTATTCTCTGGCAGTCGGGTATGCTTTTGAGCTTGGAATTAAGCGACCAGCCCTTTACGGGAAAAGCGTCTCCGCTGCCGATAAAGTTCTCAAGCGGCAGTGAATAAACGCCGTCAAAAAGATCGGAAAATGTCTCGGCGCGGAATCCGCCCACCACTATCAAAACACGCTCGGCGGTGCGGAGCAGTATATTGGCGCGTGCTATCATGTGGGGATTTCCTTTAAAGCAAACTCTGCCGTCTGTCACCTCAACATCCTGACCGCCGAGGCGTTTTATCTCCCCCGAAAGCACACTCTCAAGTCCGAAAAGGCACGGACACGCCAGCGTCAAAAAAGCCATTTTCCCTTCCTTTCAACAGCGGCAGCACCAAAAGGTGCTGCCGCACAATTTCCGCTTATATCAATCATTATATCCTGTCAGCGAATCGGCTCAATCAAGCCGTAGCTTCCGCCGTGACGGCTGTAAACCACGTTTATCTCTCCGCTCTCGCTGTTTTCAAACATGAAGAACTCATGTCCGAGCATATTCATCTGCAAAATAGCCTCATCAACGCTCATCGCGTTTACGGGGAATTTCTTATGCTTGACAACGTTATAGGCAGTCTCGGCTTCGCCGATGTCCTCCACGGAAAGGTCGTCAAAAGCTTTGTCTCTGACGCGGCTGACCAGCTTGGATTTGTTTTTGACTATCTGCTTAAAGAGAATATCGCATACCGCATCAAGCGAATCCAATCTGTCGGCAGTGGTCTTTTCCGAGCGGAATATCATTCCGTTATAGTTTATCGTTATCTCAACGGTTTCGCGCTCGCGCTCGTTGCTCACAACAACAGCGGCGGCAGCTTCATCGTCGAAGAAACGGTCGAGCTTTTGCAGCTTTTTCTCAACTTTTTCCTTAAAGGAATCCTTAACAGTGGTCTTGCGTGCTGTGATGTTTACTTTCATACCGGGTACCCCTTTCCTGTGATTTAAAAACACCGAATGAAGCAGCGGATAAAGATACAGCGGCGGGGTCAAATGCTGCCCATTCGATACCGCGTATCACAACGGCGACAAAGACGTTATTCGTCTCCGCTATGACCGTTGAGAATATTATAGCATACTATCGCAGATTTGACAAATTTTTTTATTCATCTTACACGTTTACCGTTCAAAAAGACGGCGGCAGGCTTTTCCAATCCCGAAATCGGGTCGTTTTTGTATATCACTATGTCTGCGTCCTTGCCCTTTTCGAGCGAGCCGAGCCTGTCGGAAAGTCTGCATATCTCGGCGGCGGTAAGGGTTATCGCTCTGAGCGCGTCAAATCGGCTCATTCCCTCGCTTTTGGCTATCGCGGCGGAAAGCATCAGAAATTCCTGCGGCATCTCTGGGTGGTCGGTGCAAAGGGCGGTTTTTACTCCGCTGTTCACAAGCAGAGCGGCTCCCGCGCGGGAAAATCCCGCCAATTCCGGCTTACTGCGTGTTCCCATTATCGGCCCGCAGACAACCGGTATATTCTCACGGGCAAACCGCTCGGCGACTATATGCGCCTCTGTCGCGTGAATTATAACTCCTTTAAGAGAAAACTCCTTTATAATGCGAACGGCGGTAAAAATATCGTCCACCCGATGCGCGTGTATATGAACAGGCATATCCCCCTTTAAAACAGGGAGCAGCGCCTCGCTCTTGGCATCGTATTCCGGCTCGTCGTATTCATCGGGGTCAGACTGCCAGCGTTCGATGTCCTCACGATAACGGCGGGCGCGGCAAAGTTCTTCCCTTATCAGCGCGGCGGTTGTCATTCTGGTGCAGGGAGCCTGCGACCGCCCCGAATAGGTGTTCTTGGGGTTTTCACCCAGCGCCATCTTCATAGCCAGTCGGGGGGCTATCACCATATCGTCTACACAGCAGCCGAAGGTTTTCAGCGCGGCGGACTGTCCGCTTATCGCGTTGGCGCTTCCCGGTCCGGTAACGACGGCGGTAACACCGTAGTCGAGCGCCTCGGAAAATCCCTTGTCCAACACGTTTATTCCGTCTAAAGCCGAAAGCTGCGGAGTAACCGGGTCGCTCACCTCGTTGCCGTCTTCCCCCTCAAATCCCAGCGAATCGCCGAAAAGCCCGAGGTGGCTGTGAGCGTCGATAAGTCCCGGCAGAGCATAACCGCCCGCAAAGGAAACCGTTTGCTCCCCGTTGGGTGAAAAATCGCTCATACTGCCGATTTCGGCTATTTTTTCGCCCTCTATGCGGATAAATCCGTTTTTTATGACCTTGCCCGTCATTGTCTCCACGATAAGGTCAGTCAATACCATAAAAATACTCCTCCAAACAGAATGGGCGTCTTTAAGCGAGCATAAACGGCTCGTTTAAAGACGTCCCACGTCAAAGCTGTTACTTAGTATGTCTTTTGGGAGTAGCGCTTCCGCGCTTTCCGTCAAGATTGCGGCGGATATCAAGCATCTTGTCATCACTGGTCTGCTTGAACTTAGCCATCATGTCCTCAAAGCTCTTGGGTGCCTCGTTTCGGCGGCTGAAATCAATATCAGCGCCGGGGCCGAAGCGCTTGGGCGCAGCGGGACGGGCGGGTTTTTGGCTGCTTGTGCCGCGTGCGGCAGGCTGTTCGACAGCGCGCTTTACCGAGAGATTTATTCTCCCCTCGGGAGTAACGGCAAGAACCTTTACACGAACGGTTTGATTCTCCTGAATATAGTCGCGAATGTTTTCCACATAGGTAGCCGCGACCTCGGAGATATGTACCATACCGGTCTTTCCGTCGGGCAATTCAACAAACGCGCCAAAATTAGTGATACCTGTTACCTTGCCCTCAACAATAGAGCCGATTTCAACCGACATAAACGAACGAATCCTCCCAAATTTTTATCCTTATCTTTTATTTATCAGATGAAAAGCATCAGCCGCCGGAGCGGTCGATAAATATCTTTTCATCGGGATAAGCATATCCGAGCTTATCGCGAGCCACGCGCTCGATATATTCCCTGTCAGTGCCGCCGTCGAGAATACGCTTTATCTCGGCATTTTCCGTCTGCTGAAGCTGTATCTCCCTCTCGATGGAAGCGAGATAGCGGCGCTTTGAGGTGACCTCCACCTGCATACCTATGAGAGATACCGCAACACAGGCTATGACAGACAGCATCATCAGCCGCACAAGCCAGTTAGCTCTGCGTTTTCTGCGCTTAGCCATCAATATCCCTCCAAGCGTAAAAGGTGCTTACCGCCATGATACGGTATATAGTGATTATACTATTATTCCGCCCGTTTTTTCAAGCAGAATTTGCGATTTCGCCATACTTTTTTTGCAATTTCGTAAAAAACTTCAAATAATTTTTTAACAATCCTTCTGCCTGCCTTCACGGCATATAAAATCGGAATAAAAACAATCCGCAAAAGCCCGCAAATCCCCTCTTTGACGAAGACAAAAAGCGCGAAAAAGGCTTTTTCGACATATTCCCCCAACAGGCAAAAGCATATCACGGCGCCGAGCGCCATTCCGATGAGCAGATACCACCTGACAGCTCCCGAGCAATAGCGCATGAGCAGCCAAAAGGCGGTTTCAAAGCAGATAAGGCAGAAAAGAAAATCGAAAACCGCCGTTGCCGCCGCTGTAAAGCTAAACGCCTTTTCGGCAGCAAACATCAGCGAGAAAAGCACAGCCAATGCCGCCCCCGCAGCGCAACAGCATAAAAAGCTGACACATTCCAGCGAAATCGGCATCATTATCAGCTCGTCGGTCATCAGCGAAACAGCCTGCCCAGCAAGCCGCCCTTGGCGGCGGTGTTATCGGTGTATTCGAGAGAATCTATCTCTCCGTCAAGGCTCAGCTCACCCGAGTCCACATCTATTCTGCCGATATGCAAACCGCTCCCTCTTATGATAAGCTCTCCCACATCGGTAAAGAGCGCCACCGTCTGTTCGTCAAAGCTGTCAATATCGGTGACCCCCGTGATACTCAGCGACCTGCGGGAATCAAGCTCTAAGCGATGCGCCCTGACTATGGTTTTTTCCTCCGGCATAGAATATCCCTCCCACTTTTTTATAAAAGCTTATGAGGGAATCCGCCGCTGTTATTCCCAAATCATTCTATAACGCGATAAAGCAGAGCCGCCTCGTCCTTTTTGGCATATTCGGTGACAGAGACAACCTCCACCCTCAGCGGATTTGCGCCGAGATTCAGCGTGAGTATATCCCCTGTCTTAACCTCGTAGGAGGCGCGGGCAATCTTGTCATCGGCGAGGATACGACCCGCGTCACACGCTTCGTTGGCAACAGTTCTGCGCTTTATCAGTCGGGAAACCTTGAGATATTTGTCAAGTCTCATAAAACTACTCCTGAAAAACTCAAGCCGACGCAGTGGTTATCCTGCGCCGGCTTTGAAATCAATATAAAAATTACTCGGCGACAGCGTCCTTGAGAGCCTTGCCGGCCTTAAAGGAAGGGAGCTTGGAAGCGGAAATGGTAATCTCTTCCTTGGTTCTGGGGTTGATGCCCTTTCTTGCGCCGCGGGTCTTTACCTCAAAAGAACCAAAGCCTACGAGAGAAACCTTGTCGCCGGAAGCAAGTGCCTCGGTAATAGCGTCGATAACAGCGGTAACAGCCTTGTCGCTGTCCTTCTTGGAAAGCTCTGCCTTTGCTGCTACTGCCGCGATAAGTTCTGCCTTTGTCATAATGAAAAACCTCCAAATTTTTACTTCAGCTTATTTTTACTCTGAGCTGTTTTGGCTTCCCGCCAAAGCTCATTCAAACGATCAAGAGAAGCTAGCTTCATATCAACGCCCTGTTCGGCGGCTAATCGCTCAACCTCGCCGAATCTGGCGATAAATTTATCGCAGGAAGCGGTGAGACTGTCCTCGGCGTCTATCCCCGTCAAACGGGCGACATTCACCGCCGAAAAAATTATATCTCCCAGCTCCTCAAAGCAATCAGAAGCATTTCCTGCGTTGACAGCGTTCTCAAACTCCGAGATCTCGCTTTTCAAATCGGCGAGAGCCATCTCAACATCGGGATAATCAAAGCCTGCTTTTTTGGCTCTTTTCTGAACCTTTTGGCTCCTCATCAAAGCGGGAAAAACTCTCGGCACGCTGCAAAGCGTTTGATAAGCCGTAGTCTGTCCCTTCTCTTTTTTCTTCAGCTCATCCCACTTTTCAAGCACCTGCTCCGACGTATCGGCAGCAGCATCGGCAAAGACATGAGGGTGACGGTAGATGAGCTTTTTGCAGATACCGTCGGCAACGCCGTCAAAATCGAACTGCCCCTCCTCTTCGCTTATTCTGCTGTGGAATACCACCTGCATCAGCAGGTCACCCAGCTCTTCGCGAAGCATATTAGGGTCATCGGCGTCTATCGCCTCAACTGTCTCATAGCACTCCTCTATCAAATCGCGGCGTATCGTTTTATGAGTCTGCTCACGGTCCCACGGGCAGCCGTTTTCGCCCCTGAGCAGGCGCATTATCTCAACCAGATCCGATATGTTGTACTGTTCCTTTGCCTGAAAGCTCATTTGATCGGATTCTCCCTTTCGCTCGGTAAAAACCTTACCTATTCTATCGCATAAGCAGTCATTTTTCAAGTGGATTGTGGCTTTTATAAAGTCGTTTTTTGAATTTTTGACTCTTTTTTGAGAAAA
>CAZNJJ010000045.1:0-14787 GCA_964573335.1 uncultured Oscillospiraceae bacterium
CAGTTCGGTAGCTCGTCGGGCTCATAACCCGAAGGTCGTAGGTTCAAATCCTGCCTCCGCAACCAAAGAAAAGTTCCGAGATTGTATGATTTCGGAACTTTCTTATATTTAAAAACAAATTGCGGCAAAGGGAAAAGAGTGGGGAGTATGAAAGATATTATGATTCAGGCGGGGTGCTTTATCGCGATTATCCTGCTTGGTATTCTGTTGAGAAAGACGGGCTTTTTCAAGGAAGATGATTTTCATGTTATCAGCAAAATCGTGGTGAAGATAACGCTGACCGCCGCTATCGTCAAGAGCTTTGTCGGCAGAGAACTGGAAAGCTCGATGATGATACTGACGGTTATCGGATTTTGCTTCGGCGTGTTTTTGATACTGCTGGGCGTGCTGCTCAATCTGCACCGTTCGCCGCAATGCCGCGCCTTTGCCTCGCTGAACCAGTCCGGCTGCAATATCGGCAACTTTGTTCTGCCCTTTACACAGAGCTTTCTCGGGCCGATAAGCGTTATGGCGGTGGCGCTCTTTGATGTGGGAAACGCCTTTATATGTCTGGGCGGCAGCTATAACATCGCCGCACTCATACAGGACAACTCTCACAAATTCTCCTTTAAAACGCTGTTCAGCTCATTTACAAAGTCGGTTCCGCTGATGACATACATAATAATGACGCTCCTCTCGATACTGCATATCGAGCTGCCGAGTGCCGTGGCGGAATTTGCCGGAGTTATCGCCAATGCAAATGCCTTTATGGCTATGCTGATGATAGGAGTTGGCTTTCATCTCAGCGGAAATGTCGAACAGCTCGGGGAGATACTGCGTATTCTCGGGGTGAGATACGCGGCGGGAATTTCTCTGGCGCTGGCGGGCTGGTTTCTGCTGCCGCTTCAGTTGGAATACCGACAGGCACTCGTTTTGTGCGCGCTCGCTCCCGTTGCAAGCGTGGCACCGGCGTTTACCGCCGAACTGAAAGGGGATTTCGGTCTTTCGAGTGCGATAAATTCCATTTCGATTTTGGTGAGCATCGTTTTGATAACCGCTTCTCTGCCGCTTATTCTCGGCTGAATATGAAAAATGAGCGCCCTCAACGTCTCTGTGAAATGACGTTGGGGGCGTTTTGCAATTTCCCGTTTTATTCGCGGTGAGATAGTGCTACAATATATATAGTATATTCCGTTTGAGGAGGAACAGCCATGACAGAACAAGCCGATATGGGCAAACTGCTCACCGAATTGGAAAAAACAAACCGCCGACAGCTTTTCTATTCCCGAATACAATGCTTTTTCAGCGTGGCGGCGGCGCTTTTCTGCGCGGGAGTGTTTTTCTCGCTGAGCAGCATACTGCCGCAAATAGGGAGCCTTTCCGCACAGCTCGAAACGGTTTTGGGCAATCTCGAAACCATCACCGCACAGCTTTCCAAGCTGGATTTTGAGCAGATAGTTCACTCTGCCGAGGGAGATTTCAAGCTTATGGTGGAGAATGTGGATTCGCTGGTAAGCGCAAGCCAGACGGGAATAAACGAAACGATGCAAAAGCTCAACGCAATCGATTTCAACAAGCTCAATCGGGCGATAAGCGATTTTTCCGCTGTGGTGCAAAAGCTGTCTTCTTTTTTGAATGTTTTTAACTGACAGAGATGAGCAGCTATTCTATGAAAACCACACTTTCAACTCCGAATGTTGAAAATCTATAGTGAATATTGACAAATTTCGACAAAAGCAGTATCATATCATCAATTCAATAATTGTTGAAAGGGTGTATATGCTATGGTACTTACAAAAGGCGCGCAGAAGGTAGAAACATATAACGGCAAGCGTGTGCTGAAATCGGGCGCGGTGGGCGCGACCAACGTTGAAGAAGTGAAGTGGCTCATAGCTACACTTTCGCAGTATTCGGCGGCGTGGAAGCTGTCGGGTTGGGCGTATGTCTGCGACATAAGCCAAATGCAGTCCGCTACTCCCGAGGTGAGCCATGAGCTGGTGGGATTGCACAAGCTGCTTGCCACCTCCGGCTGTAAGGCGATGGCGTTTGTTGAGGGTGCATCATTCTTTACCGCGGCACAGGCAAAAGAGCATCAAAAGCAGTCTAAGGCGGCTGTTATGGAGGGGCATTTCCGCACAGAGGCGGAGGCGCTCAAGTGGGTGGATACCATTATTAAGTGATTTGAGTTAAATTTTGAGGGGTAATGCTTTGCCGCTTTAAGCAGATTAAAGCAGAAAAGCCTGAAAAAGTCTCTGCGAGCAGTTCGCAGAGACTTTTTTCTGCAAAAACTGCCGAATTTGTGTATAAACATTAAATTTTTAGTTCGGCTTTATATATACATCCGACTAACCTGTTGATTTTTAAAGCCAAATGTGCGAAAATACACTTGGTACGCTATGTGACCTAATTTAAATGTATTGGAAGGATCAAAGCTATGAAGAAAAGTCTTGCGTTACTTTTGGCTGCTGTAATGGTTATCGGCAGCTTTGCGGGCTGCTCCAATTCCGGCAGTTCCGCACCCGCTTCCTCCGCCGCACCCGCGGCATCTGCCGCTCCCGCTTCTTCGGCGGCTCCCGCAGAATCGGCACCCGCTGCTCCCGCGGCAGTAAGCGCCGATGACATCGCCGACGAGATGACTTCCGCCGACGGAAAGTATCAGATTGCTTTCGTAACCGACGTAGGTCAGCTCAAGGACAAGTCCTTTAACCAGGGAACCTTTGACGGCGTTAAGCTCTACGCTAACGCGGCAGGCAAGTCCTACAAGTATTATCAGCCCGCCGGCGGCAATGAGGCTACCGACGACGACCGCTACGACGCTATGAAGCTCGCTGCCGAAAACGGCGCCGAGGTTATCGTTTGCGCCGGCTTTATGCAGGGAAATGCTCTTGCAAAGGCTGCCGCAGAGTTCACCAACGTAAAGTTTGTATTCATCGACGGTTGGGCATTTGACGGTCTTAACAACATCACCGGCATCTCCTTTAAGGAAGAGCAGTGCGGCTACCTCGCAGGCTATGCCGCTGTTATGGACGGCTACACCAAGCTCGGCTTCTCGGGCGGCGGCGGCGGCACCAATGATGCCTGCATCCGCTATGGTTACGGTTTTGTTCAGGGCGCAGAGGCTGCTGCCGCAAGCAAGGGCGTTAAGGTTGATATGAACTACTCCTGGCTGCACGGCTCCACCTTCTCCGCTTCTCCCGAGCTTCAGACCATGATCAGCGGCTGGTATCAGAACGGCACCGAGGCTGTTTTCGCTTGCGGCGGCGCTATGTTCCAGTCTATCTCCGCAGCGGCTTCCGCTGAGGATTGCAGCGTTATCGGCGTTGACGTTGACCAGTCTTACGAGTCCCCCGCGGTTATCACTTCCGCTATGAAGGGCATCGGAGAGGCAGCTCAGCAGGCGCTCAAGGCTGCTGAAAGCGATTCTACCTGGGCTGACTTCGGCGGCAAGGCTGTTGTTCTCGGCGCTAAGGAGAATGCAGTAGGTCTGCCCACCGAGACCTGGTCTCTCACCGGCTGGAGCATCGACGAGTATAACACTCTCTTTGCCGACATCGTTGCAGGAAATGTTACCATCGACAACGCTATCGTTGCCGAGCCCGCAAGCACTGCCAACGTAAATGTAAACATCATCAAGTAATCAAGATTACACGATGACATATAAAGGAAGGCGTTTTTCGCCTTCCTTTTTTGTTTATTTGTTGCTTTTTAAGTAAAAGTTCTTAACATCTTGCAATTAAAAACATTTAAGAGTAAAATTAAATTGTATATCTATCTCCCTATCAATGGAAGGAGGCAATCTGTTATGCAATCGGAATATATCATCGAAATGCTTAACATAAGAAAAGAATTTCCGGGCATAGTTGCCAATGATAATATCACTTTGCAGCTTCGCCGGGGCGAGATACACGCGCTGCTCGGCGAAAACGGCGCGGGAAAATCCACCCTGATGAGTGTTCTGTTCGGACTTTATCAGCCGGAACAGGGCGAGATAAGAAAAAACGGCGAGGTAGTTAAGATAAACAACCCCAACGATGCTACCGCCCTCAATATCGGAATGGTGCATCAGCATTTTAAGCTGGTTGATGTTTTTTCAGTGCTGGATAACATAATTCTCGGCGCGGAGGATACCAAATTCGGCTTTTTGCAGAAAAAGGAAGCGCGGAAAAAGGTTCAGGAGCTTTCCGACAGATACAAGCTCCATGTCGATTTGGATGCAAAGGTTGAGGACATCACCGTTGGTATGCAGCAGCGCACCGAAATCCTCAAGATGCTCTATCGAGACAACGAGATATTGATATTCGATGAGCCTACCGCGGTTTTAACTCCCCAGGAGATAGACGAGCTGATGAAGATAATGCGCGGCTTGGCAAATGAGGGCAAGTCTATCCTCTTTATCACCCACAAGCTCAATGAGATAATGGCGGTTGCCGACCGATGCACCGTTTTGCGAAAGGGCAAGTATGTCGGCACGGTGAATATCTCCGATACCGACAAGCAGGAGCTTTCAAACATGATGGTAGGCAGACCTGTTCAGTTACAGGTGGAAAAGGGCGAGGCGCACCCCGGTGAGGTAATACTCGATGTCAAGGGACTCACCGTTCCCTCCAAGCTGCATAAGAACAACGCCGTGAAAAACGTTTCCTTTTCTGTTCACGCGGGGGAAATCGTTTGCATAGCGGGAATCGACGGCAACGGTCAGACCGAGCTGGTATACGGCTTGACCGGATTGGAAAAAGCCTCCGCCGGAACTATCACCCTCTGCGGACAGGATATTTCCAAAGGCTCGGTTCACCGCCGCAGTCAGGCGGGAATGAGCCATATTCCCGAGGACAGACACAAGCATGGTCTTGTGCTTGACGATACACTGGAAAACAACATCGTTTTACAGCGATTCAGAGAAGACAGATTTCAGACGATGGGATTTGTCAACCGCCCCGCTGTGAGAGAGTATGCCGAAAAGATAATCGAACAGTATGATGTGCGCTCCGGTCAGGGCGCTGTCACCATGGCGAGAAGTATGTCGGGCGGCAATCAGCAGAAGGCGATAATCGGTCGTGAGATAGACCGTGAGAATCCGCTTTTGATAGCTGTTCAGCCCACTCGCGGACTTGACGTTGGCGCTATCGAATATATTCACGCACAGCTTGTAGCGCAGAGAGACGCAGGCAAGGCGGTTTTGCTGGTTTCGCTCGAAATGGATGAGGTTATGAACCTCTCCGACAGAATACTTGTAATGTATGAGGGCGAGATAGTGGGCGAGCTTGACCCCAAGACCACCACCGTTTCGGAAATGGGACTTTACATTTCCGGCGCTAAGCGCGATACAAAAGGAGGCGGCAACGCATGAAAGCTAAGCTGACGGATATAATCAGCGGAGAAAGCGGAAAAAAGGTGCTTTCTTCTGTCATTTCGATATTGGTAGGCTTGTTTGTCGGCGCCGCTGTTGTGGTTTTGGTCGGCGTTTCAAAGGATACCATCACCCCGACAGGCGTTTGGGACGGCGTGAGAATCATCTTCGCCGGAATTTTCGCCACGGGACGCGATGCCGCAGGCGCTTTGACATGGGGCTACAATTCTCAGGCGCTCGGAAATATGCTTTTCCGCGCAACCCCGCTTATCATGACGGGACTTTCGGTTGCGGTCGCCTATAAGGCGGGCCTTTTCAACATCGGCGCGCCGGGTCAGTATCTTATGGGAACAATGGCTTCTCTTATGCTGGCGCTCGGCATCTCAACGGAATCGGTTCCCGCATGGCTTGTCTGGCTAATTGCGTTTTTGGGCGGCTGTTTGGCTGGAGCGCTTTGGGGCGCGATTCCCGGTATGCTCAAGGCGTTTTTGAACATCAACGAGGTTCTTGCCTGCATCATGACCAACTGGATAGCGGCAAACCTCGTTACATGGGCGTTTGATGTGAGCAATTTCAAGAACATGGTTGAAAACACAAAGGCGGGCTATGTTTACAAAACTACCTTTAACGGAGTTGCCACCCCCAAACTCGGATTGGATAAGCTCTTTCCCGGCTCGCAGGTGAACGGCGGTTTTATCGTAGCGATACTTTTCGCGATAGCGATGTATATTCTGATAAACAAGACCACCCTCGGCTTTGAGCTGAAAACCTGCGGTTCCAACCGCCATGCGGCGCGCTATGCCGGAATAAACGACAAGCGCAACATCGTTCTTTCGATGGCTATCGCGGGCGCTTTGGCGGCAGGCGGCGCGGCGCTTTACTGGCTGTCGGGCAACACCGAGTTTTACTGGTCCACCTATCAGTCGCTTCCCGGAGTGGGATTTAACGGTATTCCGGTTGCGCTGCTTGCGGTGAACAACCCCATAGGCGTTATCTTCACCGGAGTTTTCATGGCGATGCTGGATATAGTCGGTCTTCAGCTCACAGGCTACACCGCCTACAACGAATACATCACCGACGTTATCATTTCGGTTATCGTTTATCTGAGCGCATTTTCGCTTGTGATAAGAATGTTGCTCACCTCCAAGAGCAAAAAGAAGGACGAAAAAGCTTCGGCAGGAAAGGACGGTGGCAAAGCATGACATTTATTATTCAGCAGACGATGGTTTACGCCGTTCCGCTGATGATAGTGGCTTTGGCGGGCGTTTTTGCCGAGCGAAGCGGCATCATCAACCTCGCGCTCGAAGGTATTATGATATTCGGCGCGTTTATCGGCGTTTTGTTTGTTCGCGAAATGCAGCAGTATGATTTCTTTTTAAATGCCGCGAAAAACGGTCAATGGCTGAAGCTGCAAGGTCTGGAGCTGCTTGCGATGCTGGTTGCCGCGCTGATGGGAGCTGCATTTTCGCTTTTGCTCTCCTTTGCCTCGGTAAATCTCAGAGCGGATCAGACTATCGGCGGAACCGCGCTCAACCTCATGGCTCCCGCGCTGGTGCTTTTCTTCATCAGAATTTTGGCGAATCAGAATACCCTGCAAATGGTGACAGGCGACGCGGCAAGCTGGTTTATGATAAAAAAATCCACCTTTGGAATCGACAAGAGAGCGGATATAGGCTTTCTCGGTGAAACCTTTATACACAAGGTCTATCTCGCCACCTATATCTGCATCATCATCTTTGTTGTTCTCTCGGTGATACTCTACAAGACCCGTTTCGGCTTGAGACTGCGTTCCTGCGGCGAAAATCCGCAGGCGGCGGATTCGCTGGGAATCAGCGTTTACAAGATGCGCTATGCCGGCACCTCCATTTCCGGCGCACTCGCCGGCATGGGCGGATTTGTTTACGCTCTCACCACCACCAACTGCACCTCCAACGGCGATGTTGCCGGCTTTGGCTTTTTGGCGCTCGCTGTTATGATATTCGGCAACTGGAAGCCGCTCAACATCGCGGCGGCATCGGTGCTGTTCGGCTTGTTTAAGTGCATCGCCGCGGCTTATGCCAGCATAGATATTAACGGCGACGGCGTTTTCATGCTCGCCGAGCTGGGAATAAGCTCTCACCTCTACCGTATGCTGCCCTATCTGGTGACGCTCGTTGTTTTGATGTTCACCTCGAGCAAATCCCGCGCTCCCAAGGCAGAGGGTATACCCTACGATAAGGGAAGCAGATAAAATACTTAACGTAAAAAATCCCGTTCTCAATTTGAGAACGGGATTTTTTGTTAGTGAAATTATTCGGCATCGGAATCGACAATCTCCGTCAGCTCGCTTAACGAGGAGATATTGTATTTACCCAGCCTTCTCTCGGCGGAACTGCCTATTCCCACGGTGACGGCACCTGCCTTTTCGGCGGAGATTATCCCCGATTCGGCATCATCTACCGCAAGGCAGAACTGCGGCGGTTCGCCCACGGCTTTTGCGGCTAATACAAAAACCTCGGGGTCGGGTTTTGAGCGGGTAATGTCATTGCCGTCAACGATAGCATCAAAAAGCTCGGTCAATCCGATTTTTTGCAGGATAAGCCGCGCGTTTTTGCTGCTTGAGGCTACCGCCAGCTTTATTTTGCGCTCTTTGAGATTGATGAGGGTTTGGCGCGTTTCGGCGGGAACGGTTTCGGGGGTGAGCTTGTCCAGCAGCCTGCGGTAGCCGTCGTTCTTTTCGGCGGCGAGCTGTTCCTTTTCCGATTGGGAAAAGGGGCGGGGAGAGTTTTCCAACACGATTTCAAGGCTGTCCATTCGGGAGAGTCCGCGGCAGCGGTCAGCCTGTTCATCGGAGAAGGGGATACCGAGTCGGTCGGCTATTCTGCGCCAAACTTGAAAATGAAGTTCATCGGTGAAAACCAAAACGCCGTCAAGGTCAAAAAGAATAGCTTTTATCACAATGTAACACCTCTTATGCTGTCTTTATCCTGATATTCCGAGGGGGAGATGCCCACCAGCTTTTTAAAGGTGGTGGAGAAATGGGTTATATCACGATAGCCTACCATTTCCGCTACCTTGTACACCTTTATTCCGTTTTCTTTGAGCAGCTTCATGGCGCGGTTTATCCGATAGCGGGTGATGTGGTTGAGAATGGTATAATCTGTTTCGCGCTTGAATATGTGGCTCAAATGCCCCTCGCTCACTCCGAGGTGTTCCGCTATCTGGCTGACGCTCATATCGGGGTCGCTGTAATTTTCCGCGATAAAATCCATGGCGGCAATAACATATCTGCTTTTGCTGCCCTTTTTCGCCTGCGCCATCGGGAGAGGACTTTCGGGCTTGGTTTTTTCAACCAAACGTTTTTGCAATTTCATCACAGCCTCTTCCAGCTCGCCATCGTGAAACGGCTTTAGCAGAAAATCAACCGCGCCCAGCTTCAACGCGCTTTGAGCGTAGGTAAAGCTGTCGTATGCGGTGAGAATGATAACAAAAGCGTCACAACCCTTTTCACGCAGGCGGGTGAGCATTTCTATGCCGTCCATTATCGGCATTTTCAGGTCGGTTATTATGAGGGTGGGGGAGTATTTTTCCACAGCGTCGAGAGCTTCTTCGCCGTTTGAAGCCTCGCCCACCACAACACAGTCGAGAGCCGCCCAGTCAACGGTGAGAACAATTCCCTTTCGTATCATTTCTTCATCTTCAACTACCAGAACTCTCAGCATTTTTCCGTCTCCTTTTTAATCGGCAGCACAGCCGTTATCACAGCGCCGCCGCCGTTTTCGCCGACAGCGAGATAGAGTCCCGCACTGCCGCCGTAATGCTTTTTCAATATCGAATCGACGTTATAAAGTCCCAAATGACTGCGTGTAGGCTCACGGGCATGGTCGCAGTAGCGACCTGTCATCTCTTCGGGGAGACCGCGCCCGTTATCGCTGACGCTTATCTTGAGAAATCCGTTTTCCTCAACGGCACAAACCGCTATTTTTCCGCTCTCGATGCCGTCTATTCCGTGCAGAATGGCGTTTTCCACTATCGGCTGGAGCATCATTTTGGGAACAAGGCATTTCTCAAGCTCATGCGGAACGCTGATTTCAAAGCTGAACGCCTCGGAAAGCCTTATCCTCTGAATCTCGATGTACCGCTCCAATATCTGCACCTCTCTGCAAAGGGGAACAAATTCATCGGGGGATATGCAGAAACGGAGTATATCCGCCAAATCGGTGGACATTACCGCCACCTGCGGAACCTGATTTATCTTGCTTATCCACTTCATGGTGTCGAGTGTGTTGCAGAGAAAATGCGGGTTGAGCTGTGCCTGTAACATTCTTATCTGCGCCTGGTCAAGCTCTTTTTGGTTTTCGATGAGCGCCTGCTGATTGCTTTTGAGGGCGGCTACCATCTTGTTGAAACGGTTTGCGAGCTGACCTAACTCATCGTTTTCGTCAAAATCCACCTGAACATCGAGATTGTTGTTGACAACCTCTTTCATTCCCCGCCTGAGATTGGAAACAGGGCGATAGAGCCTAAGACTGAGGTTGTAGGCGGTGAATACCGATATTGCCACGCAGACCACCGCGCATAAAAGCTGTGCCATATAGAGCAGACGCATGGTGTCTCGGGTGAAAACCTGCGGCTGCGTCAGCACAAAATACAGCCCCGTCGTCGGGTGGAAAAAGACATCGCAGCTGTAATCCGGCACCGAATCGGATATTGGCTGTCCGCGCAGCAGCTTTTCCCTCAAAACGGGGGTCACCGTTGCGGCAAAATTGGGCTGGGCGCAGTAAACTGCCCGCCAAAAGCGATCCATTATAATCAACTCGTTATGCGTTCCGTATTTTTTGGAGAAGATATTACTGAATTCCCTGTTGCAAAAGCTGATTACGACAAATCCGGTATGTATCCCGCGCGGACTTATCAAGGCGGCGGCTCCCTGCAAAAGCGGGCGCTCCGAATCGCCGTTGTCGGTGCAGGAGGCGAAAACTATCGGCTGATTGGCAACCGCCGCGGAATTTGCGGCGTAGAGAATACCCCAGTCGGTGGAGAGCTGCTGTTCCATGGCGAGGGTGTGGGTGGAATAAAGATGCCTGCCGTTTACATCGTAAAGGTCAAAGCGGGCAAAGTCGCGGAGGTTTTCGGTGGCATCAAAGAGGGCGCTGTATGCGTGGGTGTCACTTCCGGCGCTGTCGCTCAAGGCGCTCATCAGCGAGCGGCTGTTTTCGATAGCGGATTTTGAGATAGCGATTTTGTCAAAAAGCTCATCGGCGGTGGTGAGAACAGCCGCCTTGTATTCGTTGGTTTTTTCTACGGAATCGGCGTTGAGTCGATAGCGGAAAAGCTCCAGCATAAGCATAGAGCAAACTATCAGCGGAATGAGCGACGCGGTGAGCAGCGAGAAAAACAGCCTGCCGCGAAAGGAGCGGAATTTTAAAACGTTCACGGCTCCTCACCTCCGCCCAGATAAAATGCCCATGTCATAAGCACCGCCTCGCGGTTTTGGCTGGCGTATGCTATATCGTAGTTGAGGGTGACGATTTCTTCGGCGGCAATCAGCTTATCGGGCGGGGCAATATCCCGTCTGACCGAGCGGCGGTAGAGCTTTTCGGTGAGAAGGCGCTGAACCTCCGCGCTCGCCGTGAAATCAAGAAACCGCTTGGCGTTTTCGCTGTGGGGCGCGCCTTTTACCAGCGCGCTCGCATCGGGAACACAGCTTGTTCCGTCACCGGGATAGACCATGGCTATATCCGCGCCGGAAGCGATATATTTTATCGCCGTTTCTTCCAGTGTGATTCCGACAAAATCAATGCCGTCTGCCACCGAGGAGAGAACATCGCCCGAGCTTTCGAGCTGTCTGCCGTCGAGATTTTCGGCAAATCGGGAGAGAATATCCTCTCTGTCGCCGCCGAGTGCGGTGAGCATTGTCATCAGTCCGGTAAAGCTCGAGCCGGAAACAGCGGGGTCGCAAAAGGCGATTCTGCCCTTGAAATCGGGGTTCAAAAGGTCGCTCCAGCAGGAAATCCGCTCAGGCTCCACCAGTTTTGTGTTGTATATCAAAACAACGGGGAGGGAGGAAAAAGGCGTTTTCAGACTGTCGGGGGAGAGAAAAGCCTCGTCAATATTGCGGCAGTCGGCACAGACATGGGGGGAAAAGCAGTCGCGATACGCTTCCAGACTTTCAACTCCGCCGCCGAACATCACATCGGCAACAGGGGAATCGCTTTCATCTGCGATTCGCTGCAAAAGCTCACTGCTCCCGCCCAGAACCGTTTCCACCCATATTCCGGTGCGTTCTTCAAATTCCTTGATAATAGGCTCGTAAATTTCCGCCTTGTGAGAGGTATATACCACCAATCGCTCGCTCTCATCGGGGGCGAAAGGGCTCGGTTCGGGCTTATTCCCCGAAAAGGAGCAGCCGTTTAAAATCACGGCTATCGCTGTTAAAAGCGCGGCTGTATTGAGCTTTTTCAGGGCATATTCCCCCTTTCGGCAAAAGAATAACGAGAAAAACGGCGGAACAAACAGCTCCGCCGCTGATTCTCGGCGCATGACTTCATTATAATGATTATACCATATCACGGGCGGAGCTTTAACCTCAAAATATTCAAAAATATCAGAAGATTGCAAAAAAACGCAGAAATCCCCACTGTTCTTTTTCATAAAAGTGAAATACAATAATTTTAACAGCAGTAATTAACTGTTGGTGACACATTTTGGCTAAAACAACCAAGGAGGAAATGTCATGAAAAAACTTACGGCTTTGCTGTTGGCAGTATTCATGGTAGTAGCCATGACTGCCTGCGGCGGTACTTCCGCTCCCGCTTCTTCCGCAGCTGCGCCTGCTGCTTCCGCGGCACCGCCCACTGCTAATCCCACCGAGACCCCCGCGGCTCCCGCTGCGCCTGTTGACGAAGCAAACCTCACCCCCACCCAGAAGATAATCAAAGAGGCTGAGGGCATGACTCTTGAAGAGCTTGCCAAGAAGGCTATCGAGGAATCCAACGGCAAAATGTTCTACGGCGTTGGCAACTCCAGCCGCGGCAAGAGCGCTCTGCCCCTCTTTATCGAATACCTCAAGACCATCGACCCCAGCTACAACATGGAGTTTGAGTGGCAGCAGCCCAAGAACAACAAGATTTTCGACCAGCTCACCGCTGACTCCCTCAAGGAGACCGGAACCTTTGCCATGACTCTGATTCAGGACGGCAACCAGATTCACAGCAAGATGGTTCAGACCGGCATACTCGATACCTTTATCCCCAAGGAATGGGCAGAGGCTAACGGCGTTACCGCCGACACCTACACCGGCTACCTCCCCCTCCAGACTCTGAACAAGGTATTTATGTATAACAACACCGGCGACAAGAAGTTTGACAACTGCTGGGACTTTGTAGCCGAGGGCGAGCATGGTCTTTACATGGATATTGACTCCGAGATAGTTGGTAAGAACTTCCTTTATATGCTCACCAACGATAAGTATTCCGCTTGGCTCAAGGAAGCGTTTGACGCTCTTTCCGACAGCGAAAAGGCATACTTCCAGCCCACCATTAACGCTATGGAATCCGAAGCCGCTGACCTCGGACTCGGCGAAAACGGCAAATACGCTCTTGCCTGGATAAAGCTCTGGGTAGAGAGCTACAACGCTCAGACCGATGACGGTCCTATCTGCAACACCCTCGTTGACAAGTCCGCTACCGACCAGTTTGGTCTTATCGTTTACTCCAAGCTCCGTTCCGTTGAGGAATCCAGCTCTGTTTCGGTAAACAACATCAACGTTGCCGCTTATGACGACGGCTTCAACGGTATCGGCGGCTACGGCTACTGCCATTACCTCTTTGTAACCGACAACAGCCCCCTGCCCTGGACCGCTTGCGCTTTCAACGCCTACATGACCTGCACCGCCGACGGATTCTCCGCATGGGGCAAGGATATGGGCGGTTACTCCTCCAACCCCAAGGTTGTAGCCGACAACGAGGCTAAGTACAACCATCAGAAGGGCGGCATGGCAGAGGACGGCACCACCGTTAAGTTCGCGGCTAAGAACGACCGTGGCTACGACTGGTGGACCACCGACGGCAAGCTCGTTCTGGAAGATCCCAGCTACTGTGCATCTGTTTCCTTCACCGTTGGCAGCTGGATTGAGATGCTCACCAAGTACAGCGCAGGCTGATATACGATTTTAAAGCCCGAACATTTTGATTGACTGTTCGGAAATAGCGCCCTTGGACCTGAAAACAAGTTACTGCTGTCCGAGGGCGCTTTTATATCCCAAAAGGAGAGATCTTATGGCGCGAACAAACACCGCTTCATCGGGGAAAAACGCTGTTTGGCTCAACAAGGTGAAAACCTTCTTCTCAAAGCCCTATAACGTTATTCTGCTGCTCATGGGCATAGTTCTCACAGTCAGCACGGTTGCCCCGATAATAGCCATCATCGAAGACACCTTTAAAATTCACCCCGGCACTATCGACGCGCATCTCACAGGGCGCGCCTCGGGATACACGGTAGTAAACTACATCGACCTTTTTACCAGCCGTTTGGCTAAGACAAATCTTTGGACTCCGCTTTTAAACACCGTTTATCTTGCTATCGGAACCTGCATAGTCTCCATTCTTTTCGGCGGAATAGTGGCATTTCTCGTCACCAGAACCAACATGGCATGGAGAAAATATATCAGCTCTATCTTTATTTTCCCCTACATAATGCCCCAGTGGACTTTGGCGGTAGTTTGGCAGAATCTGTTTAACTCCAACGCCGTTACCGGAACCTCAAACGGACTTTTAGCAAGCCTTTTTAACATCACGATGCCAATGTGGTGGTGCAAGGGACTTTTCCCGAGCCTTATGGTTTTGGGACTGCACTACGCTCCCTTTGCCTATATCCTCATAGGCGGAATTTTCCGCAATATGGACGCCAACCTTGAGGAGGCTGCCACCATTCTCGATACACCCAAGTGGAAGATAATGTGCAGAATAACCCTGCCGATGATAAAGCCGGCTATCCTTTCCACTATTCTGCTGGTATTCGGCAGTGCAATGGGCTCTTATCCCGTTCCGCACTATCTCGGACTTTCCACCCTTTCCACCAAGTATGTTTCGATGAACTCGAAATACACCGGTGAGGCGAGCATACTTGCCATTATAATGATGGTGTTCGGCGTGGCGATAATGCTTTTGAACCAGCTCAGCCTGCAAAGCCGCAAGAACTACACCACCGTCACCGGCAAGTCGGGTCAGATTTCCAAAATCAACCTCGGCAAGAGCGGAAAATACATCATCGCGCTTCTGCTTGTGGTTCTCACCTTCTTCACCAGCATTTTCCCGATAGTTTCCTTTGCGTTTGAGACATTCCTGCCCAACCCCGGAGACTATTCCTTCCTCTACACGGGAGACACCGCACATCTCACCACAAAATGGTGGGTAACAAAGGACAACATCACCGAAAACGGTATGTACGGTCCGATGGGTATTCTCTCCACCAAGACCCTT